>DWXV01000024.1 GCA_019119025.1 Candidatus Allofournierella excrementigallinarum | reverse complement strand
CGTATCCTTACGGCGCTGGCCGTGGGGGGCGTGCTGCTGGCGGCGGTGCTCATCACGGTGATCGCGGCGCTGCTGTATTCCTGGTTTGGCACGGGGCAGCGGGAGTACGCCCGGCCGGATTTCGGCCGCCGCGCGGGCTTCCGGGCCCGGAGCCTGCCGGAGAGCGACATCATCCGGCTGGAGCGCATCTCTCTTTTGAACGGGGCGGTGGCCCAGCTGGAGTACACGGTGGAGCCGGAGTGGAAACTCATCCTGCGGGTGGGCCGCGCAGGCGCCGACCTGCGGGCGGGCGATTTTGAACAGATGTTCCGGGAGCAGGCGACTTTGTATCACCGGGACATCCGGGTGAACATCAGCCAGAACGAGGGCGGCGCGGCGATGCTGCGCTGGACCAAGAACGGCTTTGATTATCTGCTTGCTTTGCCAGACAGCGAGATGGGCCTGCGGGGCGGCATGATGCCGCTGTTCGTGCAGCAGACCGAGATGGTGGAAAGCAGGGCCGCCTGACGAAAAGCAGAACAGGGCCCCCGCCGCTTGCAAGCGGCGGGGGCCCTGTTCTGCTGCAACATCAGCACATTTTTTCCAGGTCCCGGCGCAGCCGGGCGATGATGCGCTTTTCCAGCCGGGAGATGTAGCTTTGGGAGATGCCGATCTCGTCGGCCACCTCTTTCTGGGTGTGCTCCACGCCGTCCAGAAGGCCAAAGCGCATCTGCATGATCTGCCTTTCCCGGGGGGCAAGCCGGTCCACCGCCGCCAGCAGCATGTCCTTTTCGGCGTCCTGCTCCAGCTGGGCGCTGATCTGGTTCTGGTCGGTGCCCAAAACGTCGGACAAAAGCAGTTCGTTGCCCTCGCCGTCGGTGTTCAGCGGCTCGTCGATGCTGGTCTCCTGGCGTCGGTTGCTGCTCTTGCGCAGGAACATCAGGATCTCGTTTTCGATGCAGCGGCTGGCGTAGGTGGCCAGCTTGATGTTTTTGGCGGGCACGAAGGTGTTCACCGCCTTGATAAGCCCGATGGTGCCGATGGAGATGATGTCCTCCACGGCGACGCCGCTGCTCTCGAACTTGCGGGCGATGTACACCACCAGCCGCAGGTTGTGGGTGATGAGGATGTCCCGGCAGCTCTGCCGGCCTTCTTCCAGCCCCTGGAACACCAGCTTTTCCTCCTCGGGGGTCAAAGGCGGCGGCAGGGCCTCCGGCCCGCCGATGTAGTAGACGCCGCCGGGCAGCCGAAGCCGCGCCAGCAGGCGGCGCAGCCCGGAAAGCAGGCGGCGGAACAGATTCAGGTGCATGCTTTGGGCCTCCTTTCGGTCTCATCCATCAGAAATTCCCGCCCGAACAGGGCCTGGAACTGCCCGTCCCGCAGGGGCTCGGCGGTGAACACCGCCGTCACGTTTCGGGCAGTGAGCGTGCGCCCCTGGCCGGTCAGCCGGGCGCAGGCGGCGGTCAGCCCCGGCAGCACGGCGCTTCCGGCCGCCCCGGAACAGGGCACCAGCCGCAGCCCCAGCCCCTCGGGCGGCAGGGGGCTTTCCCCGGAAAAATATTCCCGCAAAAAGTCGTTCACTTCGCCCGGCAGCTGCCGCTCCACCCCCGGCCAGCTGACCAGAAGGGCCTGCCGGCCGCCCACCGGGTCCCGCAGGAAAAAACCGGTGTCATAGTAGGCCTGGACCCGTACCTCGCGACCGGCAAGCCGCAGTTCCAGCTGCCAGGGCTCCTGGTCGGCCGGCGGCCCGAAAACGAGAAGCACCAGCCGCACCGCCAGATACACCGCCAGCACCGAGAGCACCAGCACCATGGGCGAAAGGTCCACATACACCGTCAGATTGTGCACCCGCACGCCGTTCATGCCGCCCCGCTGCAGCCCCAGCAGGGCAAGGCCCGCGAGGCCCAGATTGAGGGCGAAGAACCAGGCCCCCGCCCGCAGAAAAGGGCGGAGGCCATGCCAGCCGAAGGCGGCCAGCGTGACCAGCGCGGCGCTGGCCAGTTTGTAAGCAAAGCCCAGCGGCGTGGGCAGGGCGGGCGCCAGCAGGATGAGGGTGCTGGCCGCGGCCAGCGCCGCCCCGGCCAGGGCGCGGGGCACGGGGCAGGCTGCGCCGGCAAGCCATCCGGCCGCCCGCAAAAGAAAATACCCTGCGATGAAATTCGTCACCAGCAGGATATCCAGGTAGACAACGATCTTCACGGCCCCACCTCCCAGCTAATAGTGTACCGCGCGGCGGAGGAGAAGACTGTCAAAAGCTGGGTGAGGGCCCGGGCCGCCCAGGCATAAAAAATCCCCCGCGCCGCCGGCACGGGGGGAAACTGCGTTTACCAGAGCAGATGCTCCTTGATGGGGATGCCGCAGGCGTTCAGCGCCCGCAGGAAGGACGCGCCGCCCTTGTAGTGGATGCCGGTGATGCCCAGGTCATAGGCGGCGGTGGTGTTCAGCTTGTTGTCATCCACGAAAATGGTCTCGCAGCACACCAGGCCATAGCGCTCGATGAGAAGCTGGAAAATGCGGGGGTCGGGCTTGTTGGCGCCCGCCTCGCAGGAGGCCACGCCGCCCTCGAACAGGGGCCAGAAGTCCCGCTGCTGCATCTCCTCGTAAACGTCCCAGGGGATGTTGGAAAGATAATACAGCGAGAAGCCCATCTTTTTCAGCCGCTTCATCACGTCCACCGTGCGGCGGCGGGTCTTGAGCATGCGGTACCAGTCGTCCAGCACGCTCTGCACCTCAAAGGTGCAGCCGGCCTCGGCGGCCTTCTGGAGCATGGCGGCATTGCCGGCCTCCCGGTCCAGCTCGCCGGCGTCCAGCTGGCGCCATTCCACGCTGCCAAAGGTGATGTCGTACACCTTGGCCTCCACGGCTTCGTCGTAAAAACGGTCCAGCAGGAAATCGCGGGGTGCAAAATCCACCACGACGCCGCCCAGATCGAACACGATGTTTTTGTACATGGGTCATATCCTCCCGAAGAAAGGGTCGTTCTTTGACAAGTTTCATCCATTATACACTATTTTGTGCTAAAATACAAAACCGGGCACATATCTTTTCAACAGGCAGACATGGGGCGCGTTGCAATAGGTTGGGGGTCAGCATCGTTTAGTATAGCGAGGGCGCTCCGCCGCACGGCCCGGAAAGGGGAGGACCATGACCCTGAGCGAGCTTTGCAAAAAGGATGTGATCCAGGTGCCGCTGGGGGCGAACCTCGGCCGGGCGGACGACCTTCGCTTCGACCCGCAGACCGCCGCCCTTGAGGGGCTCGTCCTGCTGGGCCGGCCGCGGCTGTTTGGGCTGCTGGGCCGGCAGGAGGACGTGTTCATTCCCTGGCGGGAGATAGACGCCATCGGCGCGGACGTGATCCTTGTCCGCACCCAGCTGCCCGCCGGCGCGCCCAAAGCCCGGGGCGGGTTCTGGGCGCGGCTGCTGGAATGACGGAAAAACTTTTTCAGGAGGTTTCATTTCCCTTGCAAACGACGTTGAAACAGAGAGCGCCCTGGCGGGCGAAACTTTCCTTTCTCTGGTGGCCGCTGGCTCCCATCGTGGCCACCGTCACCCTGCTGTGCACCGAGTGGATCCATCGGGGGGCCTTGAGCGCCTCCTTCTGGACCGACAATTTTCTGCCCCATTTCGGCAGTTATGCCTGCAGCTGGCTGCTCATCCTGTGCACCTATCTGTTTTTGGCAAACCTGACCCGGCTGCCCGCGCTGGCGGTGCTGGTGTGCGGCGCGGGCGGATGCATCCCCGCCGTGGTGACCTATTTCAAACTCAAGCTTCGGGGCGAGCCCTTCTTTCCCTGGGACCTCTCCCAGGGCGCGGAGGCCGCCGACGTGGTGGGCAAGGCGGGGCTGGAACTGCAGACCTCCATGTGGGCCAGCGCCCTCATCCTTCTGGCGCTGGCCGTTTTCGCCTGCCTTGTGCCCCGTCCCCGGGGAGGCGTTCTGTGGCGGTTCATCCTCTCCTGGGCGGCGCCGGGGGCGGGCGGCCTCGCCCTGCTTTTCTTTGTGTTCCTCAGCCCTGCCGGCTCCCGGCTGGCGGGCATCGTGCCGGACATGTGGATGCAGAACCGCTACTACCGCAACTACGGCGTGATCGCGGGCTTTCTGACCAACATCCAGAACCTTGAGGTGGACGAGCCCGCGGGCTACAGCGAGGACGCTGTGAAAGAACTGGTGGAACAGGCCTACAGCCAGGACCTTGCCCCGGAGCTTGACGGCAGCTACGCCCAGGCGGGGGACGGGAAGATCACCCGGCCCAACATCATCTTCATCATGGACGAATCCTTCTGGGACGCGCAGGAGCTGGAAGACTACGGCGTGGTCTTCGACCAGCCGGTCACGCCGAACCTCCACCGCCTGATGGAGACCTCTGCTTATGGCAAGGCCTACAGCCCCAGCTTCGGCGGCGGCACCTGTGACGTGGAGTTCGAGGCCCTCACCGGCTTTTCGGTGGAGTTTCTGCCCAGCGGGTCCAAGCCCTTCCAGCAGCATGTGACCCGGCCCATGTTCTCCATCGCGTCGTACTTAAAGGACCAGGGCTACGCCACCCAGGCCATCCACTGCTATTATGCCAAGTTCTGGAGCCGCAACACCGCCTATCCCAACCTGGGCATCGACGAGTTCATCTCGCTGGAGGACTTTGTGGCCCCCGAGCGCAAGCGGGACACCGAGTGGTCCGGGGGCCTTGTGACCGACGCGGAGATGGCCCGGCGCATCATTCAGGAGTATGAGGAGCGGGACAGGGACAAGCCCCTTTTCATCCATGCCGTGACCATGCAGAACCACACCAGCTACAATAAAAACAACTACCCCGAGGATGAACTGGTGGGCATTCTGCAGGCCCCGGAAGGCATCAGCGAGAGCACCCTCGGCGCATTGCAGGACTTTGCCACCGGCGTGCGGGAGGCGGACGCCATGCTGGGCGCCCTCACCGACTACTTCAGCCAGGTGGACGAGCCTACCATCCTGGTGTTCTGGGGCGACCACTACAACCCCATCGGCAGCGGCTATGAAGTCTACACCGCCACCGGCTACTCCTCCGGGGCGGACAGCGAGAGCCCCGAACTCCACCAGATGCCTCTGCTCATCTGGAGCAACTACTGGGACGGCAAGGTGGACCTGGGCACCGTGGCGGCTTATCAGATCAGCCCGGTGCTGATGGAGCTCTACGGCCTGGAAGAGCCGCCCATGTTCCGCTACCTGGCAAACCAGCTGTCCGTCTACCGCAGCCGCACGCTGGGCGTGACCATCCTGCCCGACGGCACGGCTACCGACGCCGGCCTCACCGGGGAACAGGAGCAGTGGTTCCAGAACCACTGGCTGTTGCAGTATGACCTGATGTTCGGCGAGGAATACGCCCTGACCCGGTGACGGGCCGCGCTTCGGTTTACAAAGCCCCGGGCCCGCGGTATAATGGCTTTGGATCTGCCCGCGGGGGGAAAGGGGGAGCAAGAGCGATGGACGAGGAGCGTTCCGGGGAACTTCTGCGCATGGAAGGCGTTGTGGAGCACGTCATCTTTGAAAATCCCGACACCGGCTATGCCGTGTTCGAGGTCAACGCCGGAGGCGAGCTCCATGTGGTCACCGGCGAAGTGGGCGAGGTGAACGTGGGTGAAAGCGTCACTGTTTACGGCCGGTTCGAGACCCACCCTGCCCATGGCCCGCAGTTCAAAGCCGAAAGCTGTGAGGCCGGCATGCCCCAGGACCTGGCGGCGACTCTTGCCTATCTCTCCAGCGGGGCGCTGCCCTACATCGGCCCCGCCACCGCAAAAAAGATCGTGGAGCGATTCGGCGCCGACTGCCTGGAAGTCATCGCCAACGACCCGCTGCGCCTGACCGAGCTGCGGGGCATCACCCCCGAAAAGGCAAACGCCATCTCGAACGAGTTCAGGCGGATGTTCGGCGTGCGGGAGGCGGTGGCCTACCTGGGCCGCTTTGGCGTCTCGCCGGCGCAGGCGGTGGAGGTGTACCGCCATCTCGGCACTTGTGCGGTAGAAGAGATAAGCCGCAATCCCTACATCCTCTGCGGCGAACCGCTGCACCTGAAATTCCGCCAGGCGGACGCCATCGCGGCGGAACTGCAGATGGACTTGGCGGACTTTCTGCGGGTGCGGGCGGGCCTCCTTTACATCCTGCGCCACAACACAGGCAACGGCCACACCTGCCTGCCGCGTGAAGGGCTGGTGCGGACCACCGCCAAAAGCCTGGCGGTCGAGCCGGACGCGGTGGACGGCGAACTGGACCGCCTGCTGGATGATGGCGAAGTGCGCAGATGCACCCGGGCGGAGGGCGAGTTCATTTTTCTGCCGGACCTTTTCAGTGCCGAGGCCGACATCGCCGCCCGGCTGTGGGAACTCAGCCGCCATCCTGCGGCCCCGCCCGCCGGCGTGGACCGGAGCATCGCCATTCTGGAACGCGCCCAGGGCTTTGCCTACGCGGAAGAACAGCGCACGGCCATCCGCACGGCCATGAGCAGCAGAGTCATGGTGCTCACCGGCGGGCCGGGCACCGGCAAGACCACCACCGTGAACGCCATCCTCTCGCTTTTGCAGCATTCCGGGCAGCGGGTGGCTCTCTGTGCGCCCACGGGGCGTGCGGCCAAGCGCCTGTCGGAACTGACGGGCCAGAAGGCCCAGACCATCCACCGCCTGCTGGAGGTGGACTATGACCCCCAAAGCCGCCTTTTGCGCTTTATCCACAACGAGAAAAACCTGCTCAGATGTGACGTGGTGGTGCTGGACGAGATGAGCATGGTGGATGCAAAGCTGTTCCAAAGCCTGCTGGCGGCGCTGCGCCATGGCTGCCGCATCATCATGGTGGGCGACGCCGACCAGCTGCCCAGCGTGGGCCCCGGCAACGTTCTGGGCGAGGTCATCCAGAGCGGTGTGGTGCCCACCGTGCGGCTGGAGCATATCTTCCGCCAGTCCGCCAAAAGCCTCATTGTGGAAAATGCCCACCGCATCGTCGAGGGCCTTGCACCCAAAAAAGGCACGCGGGACAGCGACTTCTTTTTCCTGCAGTCCGGCGGCATGGAGTGCCAGCATCTGGTGTGCGATCTTGTGAGCCGCCGCCTGCCCGCGACCTACGGATTTGACCCCATGCGGGACATTCAGGTGCTCTGCCCCAGCAAAAAGGGCCCGGTGGGCACCCTGGCGCTGAATCCCTGCCTGCAGCAGCTGCTCAACCCGCCCGCCGCAAACAAGCCCGAACTGGAAGCCGGCGGCCGGGTGTTCCGCCGGGGCGACAAGGTGATGCAGGTGCGGAACGATTACCTCATCCCCTACGAGCGGGACGGGGGCGAATCGGGCGTGGGGGCCTTCAACGGTGACATGGGCGTCATCCTGGAGGTGGATCCCGGCCGGCGGACCCTGCTGGTGCAGATGGAAGACAGAAAGATAACCTATGGCCCGGACGCTGTCCAGGAGCTGGAGATCGCATATGCCATCACCGTCCACAAAAGCCAGGGCACCGAATTCACGGCGGTGGTGATGCCGGTGAGCGGCGTCCCTGCGCAGCTGCGCTACCGCAACCTGCTGTACACCGGCGTCACCAGAGCAAAAAAGCTCTGCGTCCTGCCGGGTGAGCTTTCGGTGATGGAGGAAATGGTGGCAAACGTGCAGAAAAACAAACGATACAGCTGCCTCTGCGCGCTGCTGGCCGATGGGGCGGCGCAATGCAGCTGAGGGGCGCCGCGCAGCTGGCGGCGGGGCTGGTGTATCCCCGGCGCTGCCCCTTCTGCGACAGAGTGCTGGGCTGGATGCCCGGCTGCCCGGACTGCGCCGCGGAACTGGCAAGGCTGCGGCGCGCGGTCCCGCGGCTGCCTGCCACCGAACACATCCTGCGGAACGTGACAGGCGCCGCTGCGGTGTGGCGCTACGACGGGTGCGTGCGGCAGGCCATCCTGCGCTTCAAAAACGGCGGACGCGCCTGCTACGGCGAAACTCTGGGCGCGGAGATGGCGCGGGCCGTTTTTGGTTGTAATTACGACATAAAGCGTGGTATAATAACTTTCGACGGCGTGCCGCCGCTGGCGCGCTTCGATCTGGTGGTGCCGGTGCCCGCCTCCGACCGGGGCAGGGGATACGAACCGCCGGAGCTTCTTGCCGGGCCGCTGGCCCGCGCGTTGGACGTCCCGCTGGAAAAGGGGGCGCTGCGCAAGGCCCGCGCCACCCATCCCCAGAAGGGCCTGTCCGCGGCCGAGCGGATAAAAAACCTGCAGGGCGCTTTCCGCGTGAGGAATGCGCAGCGCATCGAGGGACGGCGGATCCTTCTGGTGGACGATGTGATCACCACCGGCGCCACCATCAGCACCTGCGCCGGGGCGCTGATGAAGGCCGGGGCGCTGGAGGTATTCGCGGTGGCGGCGGCGCATACGGAACTGTAAAAAAGCAATTTTGGGAATATACCCCGGCCGCAAAGCCTTTTTTGCCGTCCTTTTGCGAGCGTGCGGCAACACAACAGAGAAAGCGAAGTGTGAGTTATGGCGCAGTATGATATCGGCATCGACCTCGGCACTACTACCATCATCATCGCAATGGAAGGCAAGGGCGTGATCCTGAACCAGCCCAGCGTTGTGGCGGTGGACACCCGCAAGGACCAGGTCCTGGCGGTGGGGGACGACGCGCTGGCCATGGTGGGCCGCACCCCCAATTATATCCTGGCCACCCGCCCGCTGCAGGACGGCGTGATCTCCAACCACACCCTCACGAAAGAGCTGATCTGCCGCTTCGTGAACAAGGTCTATGATTCCAAACTCATCAAGCCCCGCGTTGCGGTGTGCGTGCCCGCGGCTATCACCGGCATCGAAAGCGACGCTGTGGTGGAGGCTGTGGTGGCTGCCGGCGCCCGGCAGGTCTTTTTGATCGACGAACCCATTGCGGCCGCGCTCGGCTGCGGCATCGATATCCTGCAGCCGGAGGGCCACATGGTGGTGGACATCGGCGGCGGCACCACCGACATCGCGGTGATCAGCATGGGCGGCAAGGTGAGGTCCGCCAGCGTGAAGATCGCGGGCAACACCTTTGACGATGAGATCCAGAAATACGCCCGCCTCAAATTCAACGTGGCCATCGGCCTGCGCACCGCAGAGGAGCTGAAGAAGCAGGTGGCCTGCTGCCGCCCCTGCGCCTTTTCCTCCGAGATGGAAGTGAAGGGCCGCAGCCTGCTCACCGGGCTTCCCCAGCGTCTCACCGTGACCACCGAGGACCTCTATGAGGCGGTGATGCCTCTGGCCGAACAGATCGCGGCAGCGGCCCATCAGGTGCTGGAGCACACGCCGCCGGAACTGGCCGGCGACATCTACTCCGCAGGCGTAGTGCTCACTGGCGGCGGCTCCAAGCTCAAAGGCCTGGACGAATATCTGAGCCAGCAGCTCAAGGTAAAGGCGCGGGTCTCGGAGGACCCCATCAACTGCGTCGCGCTGGGCACGGCGCGGTGCCTGGAGATCGGAGACCAGCTGGAAAGCGGCTTTGTGGATGCAACGCCCCGCCTGGGCCACAGATAAAACTGATGCGCCCGTCTGCACGAAACGCTCCGTGCAGGCGGGCGTTCCTTTTTGTTTTTTAAATTTGTACAAATGCTATTATTTTAACAAATCCGTTTTTGCGACCTTGAAACAGGGGCGGTTTTTCGATATAATGTAAAAGACGAAAATTGAGCTTTGGAAAAGGGGGCCATCCAATGAATGCAGTTCTGCTTGCGGCGGGCGCCGCACAGGCCGCGGAACCGTCGGTGCTCGTGGTCGCGGGGACCGGCATGTCCCTGGTCTTTCTGGTGCTGATCCTGCTGACTTTTATCATCGCCCTTCAGGGCAAACTGTTCGACGCGCTGAATGCCAAAAAGCAGAAGGCAGCTGCCGAAGCGGCTGCGAAAAGCCAGCCGCAGCCCCCGCAGCTGCAGGAACCCATGGAGGCTCCGCCCTTGGTGGAAGACGGCGTCAGCGAAGAGATCGTGGCGGTCATTGCGGCGGCAGTCGCGGCGGCCAGCGGCGGCAAGTATACGCTTCGCGCAGTCAAGCGCGCCGGCGGCGGCCGCGGCAGCTGGGGCGCGGCGGGCGTCAAGAGCGGCACGGAACCGTTTTAAGGGGGGCTGAACCATGAGTGCTTTTTTTGATACCCTCGTCAGTATCTGGGAGAACTCCGGCTTTATGGGGATCGCCGAGGACTGGCGCTATCTGCTCATGATCGTGGTGGCCTGCCTGCTTTTGTACCTGGCCATCGTGAAAGAGTTCGAACCCCTGCTTTTGCTGCCCATCGCCTTTGGCATGCTGATGGCGAACCTGCCCGGCAGCGGCATCATCCATATGCAGTACTTCATCGCGCCGGAAGGGGCCGACCCGAGCCTCTATCCCATGTTCAGCGAGATACTTCACAACGGCGGCCTGGCGGACATGCTCTATCTGGGCGTCAAGCTGGGCGTCTACCCGCCGCTCATCTTCCTTGGCATCGGCACCATGACCGACTTCGGCCCGCTGATCTCCAACCCCAAGAGCCTGCTGCTGGGCGCTGCCGCGCAGCTGGGCATCTTCGCCACATACTTCATGGCGAAGTTCGTGCACATCCCTTATAACTTCCTGGCCGAACTGCTGGGCTTTGCCCCCATCGAGCCCTTTACCGGCCCGGAGGCGGCGGCCATCGCCATCATCGGCGGCGCCGACGGCCCCACCGCGATTTACGTGACAAGCATTTTGGCGGCGGGCCTGCTGGGCTCCATCGCAGTGGCGGCCTACAGCTACATGGCTCTGGTGCCGGTCATCCAGCCGCCCATCATGAAGGCGCTCACCACCAAAAAAGAACGCTGCATCGTGATGAAGCAGCTGCGCACCGTCTCCAAGACCGAGAAGATCATCTTCCCCATCATGTGCACCATCATCATCAGCCTCATCCTGCCGGATTCTGCCGTGCTGATCGGCATGCTGATGCTGGGCAACCTGATGAAAGAATCCGGCGTGGTGGACCGCATCAACCGCACCGCAGGCAATGAGCTGATGAACATCATCACCATCTTCCTGGGTCTGTCCGTCGGTTGCACCACCAGCGCCAACACCTTCCTGAACGCCCGCACCGTGCTCATCATCATCCTGGGCCTGCTGGCCTTCTCCTTCGGCACCGCCGGCGGCGTGCTGTTTGGCAAGCTGATGTGCTGGGCCACCCATGGCCAGGTGAACCCCCTGATCGGTTCCGCCGGTGTGTCCGCCGTCCCCATGGCGGCACGTGTGTCCCAGAAAGTGGGCCAGGCGGAGAACCCCACCAACTTCCTGCTGATGCACGCCATGGGCCCCAACGTGGCCGGCGTGATCGGCAGCGCCGTTGCGGCGGGCATCCTCATCAACATCTTCAGCTGACAGGCAGCTGCCATTGAACCAAAAGAACGCGTCTTTTCACCGCACTGCGGCGAAAAGACGCGTTTCTTCTTTCATTGAACCAAAAAAGCCCCGGCCATCGACCGGGGCGCAAAAGCAGGGAAGAGGGGATGGGCTTAGCGGGCGTATTTTTTCACTACGTCCTGCATGGCGTCCCACTGGGCCTCCATGTCCCGCACCAGTTTGAACTGGGTGCGGCAGCGGTCCAGGTTCTGGCCCTCCCGCTGGGTGTGGAAGTAGTGGTCGCCTTCCAGGTAGTCGGTCAAAAAGCGGATGCCGCACTCCAGGGTCATCAGTTTGGCGCCCCAGGGCATATACTCCAGTTCGGCCTCGGTCAGCGCGCCGGCGGCGCCCTCCAGGAAGCCCTTGGTGTACACGTCGTAGAGCTCGATGTCGAAATTCACCCTGGAGAGGTCCCGCTCGTCCTCGGCGCTGTGATTGGCGCCAAAGCGGATGGAATCGCCGAAGTCATTGATGGAAAGGCCGGGCATCACGGTGTCCAGGTCGATGATGCAGATGCCCTGCAGGGTGTCCTTGTCCATCAGCACATTGTTCAGCTTGGTGTCGTTGTGCGTGACCCGCAGGGGCAGCTTGCCCTGGCGCAGGGCCTCCAGCGCCACGCTGCAATCCGCCTTGTGGGCCAGCACGAACTGGATCTCGGGCTGGGCGGCGGCCACGCGGCCCAGGGCGTCGGCGGCCAGCGCCTTTTCAAAGTTCCGGTAACGGTTCTCGGTGTCGTGGAATTTCTCGATGGTCTCGAAAAGGGTGTCGGCGGGATAATCGCTCAGCATCGCCTGGAACCGGCCGAATGCCTGAGCGGAGGCGTAGAACAGTTCCGGCGTCTCGGCGGACTGCAGGCACAGGGTGTTCTCCACAAAGGGATACACGCGCCAGGCGCCGCCCTCGGAATCGGTGAAGAAGCTCTCGCCCGTGCGGGTGGGGTGCACGGACAGGGTCTCCCGTTCGGGGTCGCCGCCGGCGGCCACGATCTTTTTGCGCAGGTGCTCGGTCACACCCACGATGTTGGCCATCAGCTGGTCGGGGTGCTTGAAGGCCGCAGCGCTCATGCGCTGCAGGATGAACCGGCGGCATTCGCCCTCCGGCGTCTGCACATAGGCGCAGAAGGTGTCGTTGATGTGGCCTTTGCCGTAGCGCAGCGCACCGGCCACCTCACCGCCCAGATCGTAGGCGGCAAAAACTTCCTGCAGAGACTGTTCGGCAAGACTGGACATGGTTATACCTCCCAATGTTTTGGCCGGAAAACGTGTCCGGCGGCACCATTTCAAAGCATCTTCATTGTAGTGGAAGAGCGGCGAGGAGAAAATACCGGCATTCGTACTTTATTTGCACGATCGTTCACAAAAGCCGGGGCATATGGTGCAAACTACCTCCGGGGCGTGCCGCGGCTCTGCTTGCGGTATTCCATGGGGCTCATCCCCATCAGTTTGCGGAAACTCTGGGAGAAGTAGCTGGGGGAGGAGAACCCCATCGTGTGGGAGATCTGCGACAGGGAATGGTCGGTGTCGCTGAGCAGATAACAGCTCTCCTTCACCCGGCGCTGGATCAGGTAGTTGATGGGGGAGATCTGATACTCCCGGCTGAAAGAATGCACGAGATAGTATTTATTCACGTGTGCCAGCTCCGCCAGCTGGTCCAGGCTGATGTTCTCCTTGAAGTTGGCGTCGATGTAGCGCTTCACGATGGCGCACTCCTTGCTGGCGCGGCGGGTGGGTTCGGCGCTGGATGCAAAGTCGGTGTAGCGCCCCAGCAGCAAAAGCAGCATCTCCAGCAGAAGCTGGCACATCTGCACATAGCCGGTGGTGCGCTGTTCCAGTTCCTGCAGGATGGACTGCAAAATGTGCAGCACCGCCTCCTGCCCGCCGTGGAAATTGTAAACCCCATACTGCCCGTTGGTGCCGGTGGTGAACTGCAGCCCTTCCACGCCCAGCACGATGTACTCCAGCGGGTGGGAATAGAGGCTCAGCTCGGTGTGCTCCACCTGGGGGTTGATGATCACAAGGTCGCCCTTTGCAACGGCCAGCAGGTCATGCCCCATGCGGAACTGGCCCACGCCGCTCACCACGTAAAACAGCTCGATGCAGTCGTGGGTGTGGGGCAGGCTGTGCCAGTCGGGCCCATAGGTCGCCGCCGTGGCATAGAGCAGCCTCGCTGTGGAGTAGTCGTTCGCCTGGCCGGCCGTGCTCTGAGCGGCGGCGACGTCTTTTGGGGAAAGATCGTATCTCTTGTTGCTCATGATGTGGCTCCTGTGGAAACTGCAAGATATGGGTGCTGATTTGGAATAAATATCCAATTGATTTTTCTATTATTATAATATAGTCCGGGATTTTTTACAATACCCCCAGAATTTCCAAAATTACAACAAATCTTTTTGTACAATTATCAGATGCTTCAAATGCACGGAAAAAACAGAAGATAAACAATATTTATAAAAAACTGAGCAACAATGAGATTGTTATAGGTGTGGAATACGATATACTGAAAATGAACCGGCATGGGCATGCAGGCGCCGAATCAACATCAGGAAAAGAGAAATCGAGGTAAAAAATGAACGATCCGAAGCGAACGGGGCGTGTAACGATCCCCACCAATCTGGACGTTGTGCCCGAGACCATCGAGATTTTGAAGCGCTGGGGAGCGGATGCCATCCGCGACTGCGACGGCACCGAGTTCCCCGAAGAACTGACCAAGGTGGGGGCGAAAATTTACTCCACCTATTACACCACCCGCAAGGATAACGCCTGGGCCAAGGCAAACCCGGACGAGGTGCAGCAGTGTTACATCATGACCGGCTTCTACACCGCGGACGGCGAGGAGCTGCGCATCCCCCTGATGCAGGGCATCTCGGAAGAGCTGATGCAGGTCAACACCCGGGACGACATCAAGCGCTGGTGGGAAGTCATGGACCGCACCGCCGGCCAGCCGCTGCCGGCGGATGCCTGGAGCTACGACGAGGCTTCCAGCTGCGTGGTCATCCCCTCGCCCGAGGCCTATCACGAGTACACCGTGAGCTTTCTGGCCTACCTCATCTGGGACCCCGTGCATATGTACAACGCGGTGACCAACGACTGGAAGGACTTCGAGCACCAGATCACCTTCGACGTGCGCCAGCCCAAGACCCACAAATTCACCATGGAGCGCCTGCGCAAGTACATCGCGGAGCACCCCTATGTGAACGTCATCCGCTACACCACCTTCTTCCACCAGTTCACCCTGGTGTTCGACAAGCTCAAGCGGGAAAAGTATGTGGACTGGTACGGCTATTCCGCCTCGGTCAGCCCCTACATCCTGGAGCAGTTCGAGAAGGAAGCGGGCTACAGGTTCCGCCCGGAGTTCATCATCGACCAGGGTTACTATAACAACCAGTACCGGGTGCCCAGCAAAGAGTTCAAGGACTTCATGGCCTTCCAGCGCCGTGAGGTTGCAAAGCTGGCCAAGGAGATGGTGGACATCACCCACGAGCTGGGCAAGGAAGCCATGATGTTCCTGGGCGACCACTGGATCGGCACCGAGCCCTATATGCCGGAGTTCGCCTCCATCGGGCTGGACGCGGTGGTGGGCAGCGTGGGCAACGGCAGCACCCTGCGTCTCATCAGCGACATCCCCGGCGTAAAATATACCGAGGGCCGTTTTTTGCCCTACTTCTTCCCGGATACCTTCCACGAGGGCGGCGACCCGGTGAAGGAAGCCAAGGAGAACTGGGTCACCGCGCGGCGCGCCATCCTGCGCAAACCGGTGGACCGCATCGGCTATGGCGGCTATCTGAAGCTGGCGCTGGAGTTCCCCGAGTTCATCGATTATGTGGAGAGCGTGTGCAACGAGTTCCGCGAACTCTATGAGAACGCGAAGGGCACCACTGCCTACTGCATCAAGACGGTGGCGGTGCTGAACAGCTGGGGCAAGGCCCGCAGCTGGGGCTGCCACATGGTGCATCACGCGCTGTATCAGAAGCAGAACTACAGCTACGCCGGCGTCATCGAGGCGCTCTCCGGCGCGCCCTTCGACGTGCGGTTCATCAGCTTTGACGACATCAAGGCGGACCCGTCTGTTCTGAAGGACGTGGACGTGCTGGTGAACGTGGGCGACGGCGACACCGCCCACACCGGCGGCGCGGTCTGGGAAGACCCGGCGGTGTCGGCGGCCATCCGCGGCTTTATCCGCCGCGGCGGCGGATTCATCGGCGTGGGCGAGCCCTCCGGCCACCAGTACCAGGGCCATTACCTGCAGCTTGCGGCGGCGCTGGGCGTGGAAAAAGAGACGGGAATGACCCTGAACTACGACAAGTACAACTGGGAGGAGCATCCCGGCCACTTCATCCTGGCGGACGTGAAAGGCGCGGTGGATTTCGGCGAGGGCAAAAAGAACATCTATGCGCTGGAAGGCGCCCAGGTGCTGGTGCAGAAGGACAGGGAAGTGCAGATGGCGGCCAACGAGTACGGTGCGGGCCGCGCGGTCTACATCAGCGGCCTGCCCTACAGCTTTGAGAACAGCCGCGTGCTCTACCGCAGCATCCTGTGGGCCAGCCACAGCGAGGGCGAGCTGCACAAGTGGTTCAGTTCCAACTACAATGTGGAAGTGCACGCCTATGTGAAGAACGGCAAGTACTGCGTGGTGAACAACACCTACGAGCCCCAGCACACCACCGTCTACACCGGCGAGGGCTCCGGCTTTGAACTGGATCTTGCGGCCAACGAGATCCGCTGGTACGAGATCTGAACACACAACGGCGCATAAAATGCGGCAGGCGTGTTGCCTGCCGCTTTTTTAAATAAGCGCAAAATTTTTAAAAACAGTCGAAATGTGAATATTTTTTGAGAGAATAGAGTCAAAGTTTTGGCGGCAAATATGTATGATTTATCCAATTATTGATATAGAAAAGGAACAAAATTGTTGAATTGGAAATATGTAGAAAATTTAAACCTCCTTTTTGTGGATAATGTGTACTAAAAATAACAAATAAGAAACAAAATATTATTTCAATTGCCAAACAACGCAATATATATAAAAATATGAACAAGAAATTTATTGTCAGTTTCTCACAATCCTGTATACTGAAATTATAGTTTGCAGCGGCAAAGGGCCGCTGTGAAAAAATAGGAGGTTACTATGAAAAAGGTACTTAGCATTGCTTTGGCACTGGCTATGTCTCTGACTCTGCTGGCCGGCTGCGGCGGCGGTGGGACCAGCACCCCCGCCTCTGGCGGCGGCGAGGCCAGCACCCCCGCAGTGGACACCGGCGCCATCGAAGAGGGCGCCAAGCTGGTTTACTGGCCCATGTGGGCTGAGACCGAGCCTCAGGGCATGGTCATCGCCGAAGCCATCGAAGCCTTTACCGAGGCCACCGGTGTTGAGGTCGAAGTGAACTTTGCCGGCTCCCGCGACACCCGCAAGACCCTGCAGCCCGCTCTGGACGCCGGCGAGACCATCGACGTCTTCGACGAGGACATCGAGCGCGTGAACATCACCTGGGGCGACTATCTGCTGGACATTCAGGAGATGTACGACGCTTCCGAGCTGAACGGCGCCCAGAACGCCACCCTGATCGACCTGGCCAAAGAGCTGGGCGGCGGCACTCTGAAGAGCGTTCCTTACCAGCCCTCCACTTTCGTTGTGATGTACAACAAGGACCTGTTTGACGCTGCCGGCATCACCGCCGTGCCCACCACCTGGGACGAGTTCCTGGCCGCCTGCGAGGCGCTGAAGGCCCAGGGCGTCTACGCTCTGACCATCGACGACGCCTACATGGCCGCTTTCTTCGGCTACATGATGGACCGCGTGGCCGGTTACGAGACCACCAAGGCTGTGGCCGCCGGCGACTTCACCAACGAAGCAGTTCTGAAGACCGCTGAGGCCATCCAGACCCTGGTCGACAATGGCTACATCGATCCCCGCGCTGCCGGTAACGTTTATCCCCAGGGCCAGAGCAACATCGCCGACGAGAGCGTTGCGATGTACCTGAACGGCACCTGGCTGCCCAACGAGATCCGCAACCAGACCAAGGAAGGCTTCCGCTGGGGTTCCTTCGCTCTGCCCAACATCGCTGAGGGCGGCGACGGCGCCGAGAGCAACAACTACGGCGCCCAGTGCTTCGCCATCAACAAGGACACCCAGTACCCCAACGCCGCCTTCGCCCTCGTCGAGTGGCTGACCAGCGGCGAGTGGGACCAGAAGCTGGCTGACGAGACCATGGGCGTGCCCATGGCCAACGACGCCACCTGGCCTGAGGCTCTGGCCGACGCCAAGGCTGTGATCGACAGCACCACCCAGCGTCTGTCCTGGGCCGTGGATATGGAAAACGACGCCAATGTGAACGCTGCCATCAAGACCAACCTGGCTCTGATGATCAGCGGCCAGCTGGACGCCCAGGGCTTCGCTGATGCCTTTGGCGCGACCCAGAAGGGCGCGTGACCTGCGTCCTCCCAAAAGGAGATCATGCGGGGCGGCGGCAATGCCGCCGCCCCGCATTCATTTGAGCAAACGCAGCGCATGAACTGCGTTTGCTCCGTGTTAGTAAGAATGGAGGACAAAAAGCGATGGCAAAACAGAAGAAAAAGACCTCCCAAAGCCCACTGCGCAATCGGAACACGTCCATGCTGGTGCTTTTTCTTGCTCCGGCGACACTGCTGTATCTGATGGTTTTCCTGTATCCGTCGGTGCGCACTGTGGTGATGAGCTTCTTTAAGGTGGAAGGCGTCACCGATCCGGTCTCCGCTTGGCAGTTCAACGCAGGGAAGAACTACATCGACGCTTTCAACGACACGCTGTTCCGCTCGGCAATGACGAACCTGGGCAAGCTGTGGCTCATCGGCGGCGTGGCGGTCATGCTGCTGGCCCTGCTGTATGCGGTGGCACTGACCAGCGGCCTGCGGGCAAAGAGCTTCTTCCGCAGCGTCATCTACCTGCCGAACCTTGTGTCGGCGGTGGCCATGGGCACCATGTGGCTGTATTATGCCTTCAGCAAAGAAGACTACGGCCTGCTGAACACCATCCTCGGCTGGTTCGGCGTGGACAACGTCATGTGGACGGACCCGGCACATAAGTTCTGGAGCATGCTCATCGCGTATTGTTTCGGCATGGTGGGCTATCACATGCTCATCTTTATGAGCGGCATCGAGCGCATCGGCAACGACTTCTATGAAGCCGCCACCATCGAAGGCGCCAATGTGTTCCAGAAATTCTTTTACATCACGCTGCCGCTGCTGCGCGGCTCCATCCGCACCAACCTGGTGATGTGGACCGTCTCCAGCGTGGGCTTCTTCATCTGGGGCCAGGTCTTTGACCCGGTCAACCTGTCCTCCCAGACGGTCATGCCGCTGAACTACATGTACGAACTGGTGTTCGGTTCTTCCAACGCGGCGCAGGCCGTGCGTAACTCCGGCATCGGCGCGGCCATCGGTGTGATGATGGCGGCCATCGTGGTGCTGGTGTTCGCCTTGACCAACTTCATCGTCAAGAACGACGACGTCGAGCTGTAAGGGGAGGTGCGAAACATGGCTAAAACGAAAGAGAAAAAACTCCGCGAACCGTTCCGCATCAAAAAGGAGATTCCCCTGCTGCCCGGCTACATCATGTGCGTCGCCTGGGTGGTGTTTACCATCATGCTGGTGGGCTGGGTCATGCTGGCCTCGCTTTCCACCAGCCGCGAGATCCTGGGCGGCCAGCTGTTTGAGTTTGCCTCCGGCTTCCATTGGGAGAACTACTCCAATGCCTGGAGCTCTCAGAAGGTGGGCGTGTTCTTCGTCAACTCGCTGATCTACACCGCCATCTCCTGCACCATCATCATCGTGGTGGCGTCCCCGGCGGCCTATGTGCTCTCCCGCTTCCGGTTCCGGGGCAACATGTTCCTGCAGAACATGTTCGCCACCGCGCTGGGCATCCCGGTCATCATGATCATCATGCCTCTGTTTTCGGTCATCACCAGCCTCAAGCTGACCAACACCCGGGGCCTGATCATCTTCCTGTACATTGCGATGAACGTTCCGTTCACCATCTTCTTCATGCTTTCCTTCTTCCAGAACCTCTCCTTTACCTTTGAGGAGGCCGCCGCCATCGACGGCTGCAGCCCCATCAAGACCTTCTGGAAGATCATGTTCCCCCTGGCGCAGCCCGGCATCATCACCGTTACCATCTTCAACTTCATCACCATCTGGAACGAGTTCTTCATGTCCATGCTGTTTGCCAGCAAGTCGGCAGTCCGCCCCATCGCCGTGGGCTTGTATAACATGGTCAAGGGCATGCAGTACACCAACGACTACGGCGGCATGTTCGCCGCGGTGGTCATCGTGTTCGCGCCCACCTTCTTTTTGTACATCTTCCTGTCCGACAAGATCATCGCCGGCGTCACCGGCGGCGCCATCAAGGGCTGATGGTTCCATGATCCAAACGAAAAAGCGCGCGGCAGCCGCCGCGCGCTTTTTCGTTTGGCAAAATTTCGAGATATTGGGCGCGGCGGATTTTCTTTATCAAGAACTTGTGGTATAATGTTTGAAGCAACGCCGGGGGGCCCGCTTTAAAACAGGGCCCGCGCCGTTCAGAAAGATACCATTCTTCGAGAGGGAATCTATGTCACAGGAACTTGACCGGGCTTTTGCGGCCCTTCGGGATAAATTTATCGAGAGCCGGTTTGACCGGCTGAACCAGACGCAGAAAGAAGCGGTGTTCTGCACCGAGGGCCCGCTGCTTATTTTGGCCGGCGCGGGCAGCGGCAAAACCACGGTGCTGGTGAACCGCATTGCCAACATCATCCGCTTCGGCCAGGCGCATCACTCCGAACGGCTGCCCCGGCCGGCAACGGAACAGGACCTGAAAAACCTGGAAGCCGCCCTTGCAGGGCAGGAAATCGCGCCTTCGCTTTGGCCGATGCTGCGTTTGGAGAACGCCCGCCCCTGGAACGTACTGGCCATCACCTTCACCAACAAGGCGGCAGGGGAATTGAAAGCCCGCCTTGCCGCCATGCTGGGGGAGACGGAGGGCGCGGACGTGAACGCCTCCACCTTCCACTCGGCCTGTGTGCGGATGCTCCGGCGCGACGCTGATAAACTGGGCTTTCCCAAAAGCTTTACCATCTATGACACCAGCGACCAGGAACGGGCAATGAAGGAAGTCTACAAGCAGCTGCTTGTGGACGACAAATTCCTGCCGGTGAGAAGCGCCCTGGGCCAGATCGGCCGCATGAAGGACCAGCTCATCAGCCCCGAAGAAGCGTTGGAAGCGCCCGCCAGCAACACCAAGGCGGTGCTGCTGGCCAAGGTGTACGCCGCCTATGCCAGACGGCTGAAAAGCGCCGGCGCGATGGATTTCGACGACCTGATTTATCATACCGTCCGCCTTCTGCAGCAATATGCAGACGTGCGGGAATACTATCAGCAGAAGTACCAGTATATCCTTGTGGACGAGTATCAGGACACCAGTGTGGCCCAGTTCCATCTGGTGCGCCTGCTCACCGGGCCGAAACAGAACGTCTGTGTGGTGGGCGACGATGACCAGAGCATCTACCGCTTCCGGGGCGCCACCATCGAGAACATCCTGAACTTCGAGCAGCATTTCCCCGGCGCAAAGGTCATCCGGCTGGAACAGAACTACCGTTCCACCTCCAACATCCTGAACGCGGCCAACTGCGTTATAAAAAACAACCAGGGCCGCAAGGGCAAGACCCTCTGGACAAACAACGGCGAGGGCGACAAGGTCCACTGCTACACCGCTGAGAATGAGCAGGACGAGGCCAGCCACATCGCTTCTGTCATCGGCGGCCATCTGAAAGAGGGCGCCCGCCTGCGGGATCACGCTGTGCTCTACCGCATGAACGCCCAGTCCAGCCCCATCGAGACATACTTCGCCCGGGCGGGCATCCCGTACAAGATCGTGGGCGGCCAGCGGTTCTACGACCGCAAGGAGGTCAAGGACATCCTTTCCTACATGTCCATCGTTGCCAACCCCGCCGACGATCTGCGCCTGCGCCGCATCATCAACGAGCCGGCCCGCAAGATCGGCGGCACCACGCTGGACAAGATGGCGGAGATCGCCTCCGGCCTCGGTGTCAGCCTGCTGGAAGTGTGCCATCACGCCGCCGACTACCCCACCATCAGCCGGGCGGCCGGGGCGCTGAACGGGTTCTGGAACATCTACCAAAAGCTGGCGGAGGCGGCGGACACCCTGCCTCTGGACGCTTTTGTCACCGAGATTTTGCAGATCACCGGTTACAAAAAGATGCTGGAGAATCTGGGCGATGAGGGCGAATCCCGCCTGGAAAACATCGGCCAGCTGATCTCCAGCGTCAAGACCTACGCCGACCAGAAGGGCCCGGAAGCCAGCCTTTCCGGCTTTTTGGAGGAAGCGGCCCTCATCTCAGACCTGGACAGCTACGACCAGGAGACCGACGTGGTGGTGCTGATGACCATGCACTCCGCCAAAGGCCTGGAGTTCGACCATGTGTTCATCGTGGGCATGGAGGAAGGGGTGTTCCCCGGCGAACTGAGCCGCTTCTCGGAAGAGGACATGGAGGAGGAGCGCCGCCTGTGCTATGTGGGCATCACCCGTGCCCGCAAGGAATTGTACCTTTCCTGCAGCCAGAGCCGGATGATCTTCGGCCAGACCCGGCGCAACCGGCCCTCTCGTTTCCTGGAGGAGATCGACGCCGCCCTGCTGGACGAGAAGGCCAGCCCCATGGCGGCCCAGCGCAGCTTTGGCTTTGGCAGCTTCGGCGGTGCTTCGGCGGGCGCTCCGCCCCGGGGCAGCGTCACCGGCTGGACCCCCGGCGCCGGCGGCTGGAACCGCTCTCCTTCGACAGGCTCCGCCGCGCCTGCCCGCACTGCGGGCTTCGGGCCAACGGTTGGCGTTGCGCCGCAGCCCCGGCCCGCCACCGGCAAAAAACCTGCGTTCAAGCCCGGCGACAAGGTGGAGCACAAGGTGTTTGGCCGGGGCGTGGTCCTCAAAGCCACTCCCGCCGCCGGCGACACCATTGTGGAAATTCAGTTTGAAAAGGCCGGCATCAAAAAGACCATGGCGAATTACGCGCCCCTCACGCTGGTGGAGGGCTGAGAAAGGAAGTTTTGTATGCTTCGAGTGTCCCTGATCGCCCACACCCCCGAACCCGAAAAGGTGGTGGCCGCCGCGGCAAAGCTGTGCTATTCCAGCGCCGGGGTGGACGATCTGCTGGCCGGCCTCACACCGGAAAAAAGCCGGGAATTCGTGGAAAAGCTTGCAAAGCTGGGCCATGAGAGCCCCACCGAGCATGCCAGCTTCACCTTTGCCATCGAAGGGGTCAGCCGCAGCCTGCTGGCCCAGATCACCCGCCACCGCATCGCCAGCTACAGCGTGCAGAGCCAGCGCTATGTGCGGCTGGACGAGTTCGAGTATGTTACTCCGCCAAAGATCGCCGCCGACCCCGAGGCCCTGGACGCCTTCCGGCAGGCAATGGACCGGCAGAGCGAGGAATACCGGCGCATTGCGGCGCTGCTCAAGGACGGCCACATCCACCGTCTGATGCAGCAGGGGATGAGCGAAAAAGAGGCAGCCCGTAAAGCAGAAAAGCTTGCCATTGAGGATGCCCGCTTCGTGCTGCCCAACGCCTGCGACACAAAGATGATCGTTACCATGAACGCCCGCAGCCTGCACAACTTCTTCAGGCATCGCTGCTGCGCCCGCGCCCAGTGGGAGATCCGGGCGCTGGCGGATGAGATGCTGCGCCTTGTCTATCCCATCGCGCCGGCCCTGTTCGCCATGGCCGGCCCTTCCTGCGTGCGCGGAGCGTGCAGCGAAGGTTCTATGACCTGCGGCGAGGCCGCCGCCATGGGGAAGAAATACGCAGAACTGAAAGAGGAGGCATTGAGGCAGTGAACGGCAGACTGATCGTGATCGAAGGCCTGGACGGAAGCGGCAAAGCCACCCAGGCGGCCCGCCTGACCGATGCGCTGAACGCGCAGGGGAGAACTGTAAAGCAAATTTCCTTTCCGGACTATGCCAGCGAGTCCTCGGCCCTCATCAAGATGTATCTGGGCGGCAAATTCGGCAGCCACCCGGGCGATGTGAACGCCTATGCCGCTTCCACCTTTTATTCGGTGGACCGCTACGCCAGCTACAAGACCGGCTGGGGCTGCTTTTACCGCCAGGGCGGCGTCATCGTCTCCGACCGCTACACCACCAGCAACGCGGTGCACCAGTGCTCCAAACTGCCAAGGGAGCAGTGGCCCGCTTTTCTGGATTGGCTGTTCGACTTTGAATATAATAAAATCGGCATCCCTGTGCCGGACCGCGTCGTCTACCTGGAGGCGGACCCCGCCGTCAGCCAGGGGCTGATGACCGCCCGCTACAAGGGCGACGAGAGCAAAAAAGACATTCACGAAAAGGACCTTGCCTATCTGGCCCGCAGCCATGAGGCGGCAGACTACTGCGCCCGCACGCTGGGCTGGGTCAAGGTCCCCTGCACCGAGCGGGGGGCGATGCGCCCCATCGAGGCCATCCACGCCGACCTGCTCCAAGCGATCAAGGAGGTTTTATGATCGAATTCCATCCCATCACCATCGATGATTTCGCCTGGGCCGCGCCCATCATGCGTTCCAGCAACTACATGTGCTGCGGTTACTCCTTTGTGACCCAGTTCATGTGGAGCCATGCCTACAACACGCACATCGCCAAATACGACGGCTGGGTGCTCATCCGCAGCGATGTGGGCGACGCCTGTTATTATCTCTGGCCCGCCGGAAAGGGCGGCGACGAGCGCAAGGCCATCGAGGCGATGGAGCGGGACGCCGAGCGAATCGGCCGCCCCATGTACCTCTATTCGGTGACGCTGGAGGCCAAGACCCAGCTGGAGGAGTGGTATCCGGGCAGGTTCACCATCACCTCTGACCGGGCGGACTACGATTATATCTACGAGCAGGCCAACCTGGCCGAGCTGCCCGGACGACGGTTCCAGAAGAAACGGAACCATGTGTCTCGTTTTATCAGAGAGAACCCCGACTGGCAGTTCCACCCTCTCACCAAAGAGGACCTGCCGGCCGTCCGCGCCTTCAACGACGCCTGGAGCCAGCTGTATGAAAACAAGGATAACCCCGGCATCCAGGCCGAGCACACCTCCATCGAGCTGCTGTTCGATCACTTTGACAAACTGGACCTGCGGGGCGGCTATGTCACGGCGGGCGGCCGCATCGTGGCGTTTTCCTTCGGCAGCCCCATCAACGACCGGGTGTTCGACACGCATGTGGAAAAAGCGCTCTACGATGTGACCGGCGCCTACAACATCATCAACCGGGAGATGGCCCGCAATGTCTGCGCCGGGTTCGACCTCATCAACCGGGAGGACGATGTGGGCGACGAGGGGCTGCGGGCGGCAAAGCTGTCCTACAACCCGGACATCATCGAGCCCAAGTATCTTGCGGCCCTGAACAAATGACCGGGGCGCTGTGCGCCGAAAAGGGAGGGAGAGCGGCCATGGACTGTGTGGCACGGCGGGAAGAATTTCCCGCGCTTGCGAAACTGTTTGTTGATTCCTTTGGGGGGACCGGGCAGTTTGCGATGTCGGTGCTGGAGGATTTCGCCGGAGAGGGGAACGTTTTTGCCGCCCGGCAGGACGGCGTGTGCACCGCGCTGCTTTGCGCCGTGCCGGTGACCCTCTACGGACGGGAGGGAGCCTATTATTACGGCCTCACCACCCGCCAGAGCCAGCGGGGGACCGGCGTGATGACCGCTTTGATGGACGCCGCCGGGCAGGAACTGGCCCGCCGGGGCGCGGCATTTGCGGCGCTCATCCCCGCGAACGCGCCGCTGTTCGATTTTTACGCAAAGCGCGGCTTTGAAAAGGCCTTCTCAAAGCGGGTGCTGCGCCGGCCTGTCCGCAACAACCTGTGGGCCCAGGCGGAATTTGACAC
The DNA here is from genome assembly GCA_019119025.1 of Candidatus Allofournierella excrementigallinarum. GTDB lineage: Bacteria > Bacillota > Clostridia > Oscillospirales > Ruminococcaceae > Allofournierella_A > Allofournierella_A excrementigallinarum. The sequence goes on along the minus strand of DWXV01000024.1, from coordinate 81,174 downwards.
CGTCACCGCAAAGGGCTTGCAGCAGCTTCGCCGAAAGTATGCGCCGAATGCGGTGGAACTGAACGCCGCGGGCTACACCGCGGTGCTCACCGACCTTTACAGCCTGGGCGTTACCAGCGTGTGCTCCGAAGAGGGGTACGGCCTTTTCTTCAAAAAGGGGAACGAAATGCGCTTCGTGGAGCTCTTTGCCGGGAGCGACCGCGCGGCCATGGCCCTTCTGGAGGCTGCCCGCCAGAAGACCGGCGCCGAGGATGCGGTGCTGGAGCTGGGCGGGAGCCAGGCGCTCTTTTTGGGCGAAGGCGCTGCGCGGGATTACGGCATGATCCGCTTCTTTGACCAGCCGTTCGACGTGCGGGACGCATATATGCGCCTGATGTTGGACGATGAATAAAAAACATACAAAGGTGGAAGTAAAACATGAACAACCAGCCACGGGAAAACAATGAACAGCGCCCGCGCCGCCGCAGGCGGGGGCCCAGCGGCTGCCTGATCGTGCTGCTGCTGTTTGTCGTGCTGCTGATCGGCGGCGGCATCTACGGCGCGTCGGTGATCGGCGAGATCACCGGCAAAAACGCCACCACCGAAGAAGTCACGGTGACGGTGGAGCAGGGCGAGGGCCCCACCACCATCGCGAACCGCCTCGCGGATGCCGGCGTTATCAAGCGCCCGCTGGTGTTCCGCTACTATCTGCGCTACAAAGGGGCGGCGGGCGGCCTGCAGTACGGCGAATTCACCCTGTGCAAGGGCGCAAGCTACGACGAGATCATCGAGACGATGAGCCAGTATGTCAAGCGGGACACCGTCACCATCACCTTCCCCGAGGGCCTCACCGCCCAGCGGATGGCCCAGTTGATGGAGGAAAACGGCCTGTGCACCGCCGAGGAGTTCCTGGCCTGCGCCAACGGCGAGGATGGCTCGGATTTCAGCCAGTACGAGTTCTGGAACGAGATCCCCGACGACCCCGATATCTTCATGAAATGCGAGGGCTATCTCTTCCCCAACACCTACGAGTTCTTTCTGGACGATACGGTCTATAACTACGTGAACACCTTCTACGCCGAGTTTGACCGCCAGGTCACCCCCGAGCTGCGCCAGCAGGCGGCGGACCAGGGCTTTACCCTGGAGGAGGCCGTCACCCTGGCCAGCTTCGTGCAGGAGGAGGCGGGCAACGCCGAGGACGCCCGTGTCTCCGCGGTGTTCCACAACCGGCTGGCGGAGGGCTCGCCGTTCCCCCGGCTGGAGAGCAACGTGAGCAGCTACGTCCAGAACCCGGATGACAACAATTACATCTATAACTGGATCGCCCCCTACTACGGCGGGTGGGACAACATCCCCGCCAACATCTACGCCGCCTACAACACCTACGAGCTGGAGGGCCTGCCCGCCGGGCCGGTGTCCAACCCGGGCATCGAGGCCATCAAGGCCGCCCTGAACCCCGACGAGGAATATATGGCGGAAAAGTACTATTTCTTTGTCACCGACAAGAACGGAAAATACTACTACGCCAAGACCATCGGCGAGCACGAGCGCAACAAGAACATCGCGTTCTCACAATAAAGCGGCGGGCAGGGCGCTGAAAGCTTTCTTTCAGCGCCCTGCGCCATGAAAAGGAGAGAGGAACATGCTTCCTGTGCCGGAACTGCTGGCCCCCGCGGGAGACCTGGAACGGCTGGAATATGCTCTGCGCTATGGGGCGGACGCGGTGTATGCCGGCCTGCCTGAATTCGGCATGCGCTCCGCGCCCCGGAACTTCACTCCGGAGCAGCTGGCCGAGGGGGCGGCCCTCTGCCACGCCCGGGGCAAAAAGCTCTATCTGACCTTAAACACCCTGCCCACCAACGAAGAACTGAAGGAACTGCCAAATGCCATCCAGCAGGCCTGGGCCGCCGGCGTGGACGCCTTCATTGTGGCGGACCTGGGTGTGCTGTCTATGGTGAAACAATATGCCCCAAAGGCGGAGATACACCTTTCCACCCAGGCGGGCGTCACCAACTGGGCCGCCGCCCGCGCCGCCTGGGAACTGGGGGCAAAGCGGGTGGTGCTGGCAAGGGAACTCACTTTGCAGCAGATCGCCGAGATCCGTTCCAACACCCCCGAAGAGCTGGAACTGGAAGCCTTTGTCCACGGCGCCATGTGCATGAGCGTGTCGGGGCGGTGCCTGCTCAGCCAGTACCTTGCCGGGCGGGACGCCAACCGGGGCCAGTGCGCCCAGCCCTGCCGCTGGAAATACTACCTGATGGAAGAGACCCGCCCCGGCGAGTACATGGAGATAGGCGAAACGTCCGAGGGCAGTTATATCCTGAATGCCAACGACCTCTGCACCGCGCCCTTCATCGACCTGATCTGCGCCGCCGGCGTGGACAGCCTGAAAATTGAGGGCCGCGCCAAGACTTTTTACTACGTGGCCAGCGTCACCAGCGCTTATCGGCAGGCGCTGGACGCTTTTCTGGCCACCCCGCCGGGCGAGGAGTTCCTCTGCCCAGAGCGGGTGCTGGACGAGCTGGACCGCACCAGCCACCGCCGCTATTCTCCCGGCTTCTACTTCGGGCCGCAGAAGGCCCGGCAGGACGCCGGGACCGGCGGTTATGTGCGCAAATGGGAGTTCGTGGGCGTGGTGGAAAGCTGGCACGAGGGGCTGGCCAAGTGCACCCAGCGGGGCAAGTTCACCCTGGGGGAGGAGCTGGAAGCCCTGACCCCCACCGGCGAGGTGGTGCGCCTTTCTCCCGCATGGCTGCGCAGCGCCGAATGTGAGAACATCACCAGCACCCCTCATCCCATGATGCTCTACACCATGCCCAGCGAAACGCCGCTGCCGCCCCACAGCCTCCTGCGCAAGCGGCTGACAGAAGGATAAGGCCCGCCGCCGCGGGCGGCAATGCGAACTTTTCAAATCTGCGGCGGAACATGCCGAAAAAATGAGCGCATAAAAACAGGCGCGAAAGCTCAAACCAGCTTTCGCGCCTGTTTTGGCTATTCTGCGCCCTGTTCTTCCGCGCCCCAGAAGGCGGCAAGCTGCCCTTCCAGTTCCTTTGGGGCATGCAGGTAGCGGCAGTGCCGCCAGTGCGCGGGGAAAAGCCGCCGGTAGCCTGCGGCGGCGAACCGGTCGTCGATGAGCAGCACCACGCCCTTGTCATCGGCAGTGCGGATGACCCGGCCCGCGGCCTGCAAGACCTTGTTGAAACCGGGGAAGCGATAGGCGTAATCGAAGCCGCCGCCCCGGGTCTGGTCAAAATAGCGGCGCAGCATCTCCTGCCGCGGCCCCACCTGGGGCAGCCCCACCCCCACGATGGCCGCGCCGATGAGCCGCTGGCCCACCAGATCCACCCCTTCGCCGAACACGCCGCCCAGCACCCCGAACCCCAGCAGTGCTTCGCCGGGGGTGAAGCGGGCGAGAAACGCTTCCCGGGCAGCCTCGTCCATGCCCGCCTCCTGCACCAACGTCTCCACCTCCGGGAACAGGCGGCAAAAGACCTCGTGCACCTGGGCAAGATAGTTGTAACTGGGGAAAAACGCCATGTAGTTTCCTTTGCGCCCGGCTGCCATGGCGTGCAGGTAACGGGCGATGGGCTCCAGGCTTTCTTGCCGGTCTTTGTAGCGGGTGCTCACGTCGGCGGCGCAGAAGAGCCCCAGCCTTGCCGGGTCAAAAGGGCTGGGCAGAGCCGCGGTCTTCGCTTCGGCACAGCCCAGGATGTCTTTGAAATAGCCGGCGGGGGAAAGGGTGGCGCTGAACAGCACCGTGCCCCGCCCTTTTGCAAGGCTGGCGTCCACGAAGGCGCTGGGGTCAAGGCACAGCTGCCACACCCGCACTTCGCTGCCGCCGGCGCTCACCTGGGTCACAAAGTGGTCGTCGTACCACTCCGCCACCCGCAGATACTGGCGCAGTTCAAAATAAAGGTCCAGCATCGCATCGTGGGCTTCGCCCTCCCGGTGCTCCTCCAGCCACTCCTCCATCGGGCCGGCGGCCCGGCTCACGCAGCGGTCGAATTCGGTGAGGGCGGGGGCGGAAAAGAAGGTGTGCCCCGGCTGCCCCTCGCACTGGCGGCGCAGCTCGATGAACGCGCGGTTGAGCCGGTTCAACGCGGCCTTGGGTTTGCTGCGGCCTTTGCCCAGCAGCCTGGAGCAGCGAAGCACCTCGCTTTTGCAAAGGCCCGCCGAGTGCATGTCCCGGGCGCGGTCGGGCAGGTTGTGGGCCTCGTCCACCAGAAACAGGTGGTCGCCGCCCGCCTCGAAAAAGCGTTTCAGGTTCACCACCGGGTCGAACAGATAATTGTAGTCGCCCACGATGACGTCGCACCAGAGGGAAATGTCCAGCCCGAATTCGAAGGGGCAGAGCTGGAAGCGCCGGGCCAGTTCTTCCAGTTTGGCGCGGGTGAAGTCGTCCTCGTCCAGCGCCTGCCACAGCGCGTCCCGCAGCCGGTCATAGTAGTCCCGGGCGTAGGGGCAGGCGTCCGGCGTGCACTCCCGCTTTTCCAGAAGGCACACTTTGTCCTTTGCGGTGAGGGTGACGCTCTTGAGGCGCAGGCCCGGCTGGCTTTGACGCAGGCGGGCCAGCGCGCTTTCGGCGGCGGTGCGGGCGGTGGTGCGGGCGGTGAGGTAAAAAATGCGCCCGTCGCACCCTTCGCCCATGGCCTTGAGGGCGGGGAACAGGGTGCTCATGGTCTTGCCGATGCCGGTGGGCGCCTGGCAAAGCAGGCGCTGGCCGTCCCGCAGGGTGCGGTAGACCCCTGCCGCCATGGCCCGCTGGCCGCCGCGGTATTCCGCAAAGGGGAAGCGGAGGGCCAGCAGGCTTTCGGTGCGCTGGTCCTGCCAGCTTTGGGCCCGCTTTGCCCAGGGGGCGTACCGGGCCAGCAGCTCCTGCACGAAGTCATCCAGTTCTATGGCGGTGAAGCGCCGGGAAAAGCGAACGATCTGCTCTTCGTCTACCTGAAAATAGGTCAGGCGCACGCAGATTTCTTCGAGACCCTGCTGCCGCGCCCAGATGGCGGCATACACCTGCCCCTGGGCCCAGTGCACAGGCTGCATGTCCTCGGCGATCTCTTCCAGCGGCACGGTCACGGTCTTTATCTCGTCCACGGTGACCAGCCCATCCACGGTGAAGATGCCGTCGGCACGTCCGTCGATGAGGTAGTCCACGCCTTCCACGGTGTATTCCTGCTTCAGATAGACCTCCGCGTCGTAGCCTTTGCCTGCGGCCCGCTGGAGACGGCGATGGATGCGCGCGCCTTCCGCCGCCCGGTCAAATCCGGAAAAACGGCTGTCAATGCTGCCGGCCTGCAAAAGGAATTCCACCAGCTGCCGCACCGAAAGATGCACCTGCGCCACGCGCGCCGCCTCCTTGCAAAAAAAGTTCCCGGAGGCAAAAGCCCTTGCCTCCGGGAACCATTGTACCACAAACCGCCCGCGGCTGCACAAAAAGATAGCGCGCTCACAGCCCCAGCTGGGCCTGCAGGTCCTCCGCCGCCCGGTCCACCGCCGAAAAGTCGATGGCCGCGCCGTAAAGCTTTTCCATGGCGTCGTGGCTGGTCTTGGCCTCCCGCTGCATGGCGCTGGCCTGCCCCAGCAGCTCAGCGGCGGCGCGCCGGTTGAAGCGCAGGCGCTTTTTGCGGCAGCGAAGCTTGGATTTATCTTCAAAACGGCGGCAGTGGATGTTCTTCTGCCCATCAAACTCCATCGGGTGCCAGCTGTTGGAGGTGAGGAAGGCCAGCCGCAGTGCCGGGATGAACAGATGCTCGATCTCGCCGCCGCCCAGCGGGCAGGGGCAGCTGATGATGCTGCATCCGCGGCGCAGAGCCTGGCGGCGCAGTTCGTCCAGAATGAGGCGGCTGCACAGGCCGTATTCGTCGTGAAGCACCACAAGGGTGTCTGCCAGGGCGGGGATGGTGTTGTAGAAGGTGAGGATGCCTTTGGGCGTTACGGCGCTGAGCAGGCGCACCTGCTCGATGCCCTCGCTCTCGCCCCGGGGCAGATAGCGCAGCGCCAGCCGGGATGCGAAGGCCGCCGCCTTGGCGGTGTCGGTGGACCAGGCGGCGGTGGCGCGGCTGTCCGCCAGAAGCTTCGCGGCTCCGGCGATGTAGCTGCCCGCCCGCTCCTGCAATGCTTTGCAGCGCATCGAAAGGCGCAGGATCTGGCCGCGGTTTTCGGCGAGGCGCGCCACGTCCATCGTGTGATACAGGCTCACCATCCGCTCCTGTGCGCCGGGGCAGACGGGTTCCAGCGCGTGCGGCGGCGTCGCGTCCACCACGGCGGCCCGGGGCTGTTCCAGGATGACGCCGTCCAGACTGTCCGGGTCGGAGGAGCAGTGGATACGCTGCACCGGAAACGGCGAGGCCCCGGCAATTTTGCGCATCATGGTGCTTTTGCCGCAGCCGGGCCCGCTTTTGATGAGGTACATCTGCCGGCCCGGCTCGTGGCACAAACGGTCAAAATAGCCGCAGAAGCCGTGCGGCCCCAGCGCGCCCAGATAAAAATCCACATTCGCGGTTTGATTGTTCACAAGAAACCACCCCTTTCGTTAGTCCATGGTATGCAAAAAGCAAAGCAGCCGCCACACTGTGAGCCGTTTTTTCCCCAAAAAGAGGTAGAATCAGGGCAGGAACGGCAAAGGGGGAGAGGGAAATGATGATGCGGTGCATGGTGGTGCTGCTTTTTGTGGTGGTCTTTGTAGCGCTGTGCTGCTTTCACGTGAGCGGCCAGGACTGACAGATATAATCAAAAAGGGCGGCCACGCGCCGCGCCTTGTACGAGCCTTGTGATGCCCTTGTGGAGTTTAAAATGTCCAGTTTTTCCTGCGGGGAAAGTGGAGGAAAATAGGGATAAAAAAGAGAGAACAGCATCAGGAATGATGCCATTCTCTCTCTTTTGTGTGGGGTTATGCCGCGTGGGACTCTGCTTATCCATCTCACTCCCCCGACGGGAGAACGAGAGACGAAAGCAGGTTAACGCCCACGGGCAGCACATGCTGCACGCTGTCCACAGCCTTCAAGCGCCCTTGTGGAGCCAATTTCGTTTGGACATTTTAGACGTTCGTTTTGGACAAGTTAGCAGTATGTTTATAAGGGCGGATCACTTCACCATGCCGGCAACTTCGCTGGCGAAATCGTCCACGCGCTTCTCCAGGCCTTCACCCTTCTCGTAGCGCACGAACTTGACGATTTTAATGTCGCCGCCCAGCTCCTTGGCCACCTTGTCGGTGTACTTGGCGATGGTCAGCTCAGGGTCCTTGACGAACTCCTGATCCACCAGGCAGTTCTCCTTGTAGAACTTGCCGATGCGGCCCATGACCATCTTCTCCTTGATGGCGTCGGGCTTGTTGGCGTTCTTGGGATCGTTGGCGATCTGAGCCAGCAGGATCTCCTTCTCCTTGTCCAGCACTTCGGCGGGAACTTCGCTCTCGCACAGGTAGCTGGGGTTGGCGGCGGCGATCTGCATGGCCACGTCATGGCCGTAAGCGGCAAAAGCGGGGTTCGCGGCCACCTCGGGGGTGGTCTCGAAGTTCACCAGCACGGCATGGGTGCCGCCGGCATGGATGTAAGCGGAGCAGATACCCTCATAGCGCACAAAGCGGCGGATCTTGATGTTCTCGCCGATGACCAGGATCTTGTCCTTCAGGGCAGCCTCAACGGTGTCGCTGCCCATCTTGCAGGCCAGCAGAGCGTCCACGTCGGCGGGGTTCTGCTCGATCACAACGGCGGCCACATCCTTCACAAAGGTCTGGAACATCTCGTTTTTGGCAACGAAGTCGGTCTCGGCGTTGACTTCCAGAACGACGCCCACGTTGCCCTCGACAGTGGCGTAGACCATGCCCTCGGCGGCGATGCGGCCAGCCTTCTTCTGGGCGGCGGCCAGGCCCTTTTCACGCAGGTATTCAACAGCCTTGTCGAAGTCGCCGCCAGCCTCGGTCAGCGCCTTCTTGCAGTCCATCATGCCGCAGCCGGTCTGCTCGCGCAGGTTCTTAACGTCTTGAGCGGTAAAAGCCATTTTGATAATCCCCTTTCTGTTTGTTCCTTAAGGTCGGTGTCTCTCAGGCTTCGGCAGCCTCAGCCTCGGTCTCCTCGGCGGGAGCGTCCTGCTGGCCCTGACGGCCCTCCAGAACAGCATCGGCCATGGCGCCGGCGATCAGCTTAACGGCACGAATGGCGTCGTCGTTGCCGGGGATGACGTAGTCGATCTCGTCGGGGTTGCAGTTGGTGTCCACGATGGCCACGATGGGGATGTGCAGCTTGCGGGCCTCGGAAACGGCGATGCGCTCCTTGTGGGGGTCAACGATGAACATAGCCTTGGGCAGGCCATGCATCTCTTTCACGCCGCCCAGGAACTTCTCCAGCTTCTCGATCTCCAGCTCCAGCTTGGCAACTTCCTTCTTGGGCAGCAGATCAAAGGTGCCGTCCTCGCTCATCTGGCGCAGCTGCTCCAGGCGGTCGATGCGCTTGCGGATGGTGCGAAAGTTGGTGAGCATGCCGCCCAGCCAGCGGGCGTTCACATAGTGCATGCCGCAGCGGGTAGCCTCGTCACGGATGGACTCCTGAGCCTGCTTCTTGGTGCCGACGAACAGGATCTCGCCGCCGTTGGCCGCCACTTCGCGCACAAAGTTGTAGGCCTCGTCCAGCTTCTTCACAGTCTTCTGCAGGTCGATGATGTAGATGCCGTTGCGCTCGGTGAAGATGTACTTCGCCATCTTGGGGTTCCAGCGGCGGGTCTGATGACCGAAATGCACGCCAGCTTCCAGAAGCTGCTTCATAGATACTACTGCCATTGTCAAATCCTCCAATAAAATTGTTTTTCCTCCGCATTGCCTGCATGCTTTTCAACCCTTGCGGGCACAAAAAAGCAAAGCAATGCGTGCGTAGTGCCGATATAGTATACCACAAGAAAAGGCCGATTACAAGCGGTTTTTTCGCTTTTGAGCCCGTTTTTTCAGTTTTCCAGTGCGAGGCCCCCGAGCAGATCCAGCCGGAACACGCAGGTGGCCAGCGGCCCGGCGAGGGAAAGGGCCGCGCAGACGGCGGCCAGTTTTTCCCAAACGCCCCGGCCTCTCTGCTGTTTGTTCCGTTTTTCTTCGTTCATGTTTCTCTCACCTTCCCCTCGCGGAAAAACTGTAGCATATTGTACCCTTTGGCAGGATTTTGTCAAGTGCGGCCAAAGCCCTTGAAGGCGGCTTTCGCTTTTGCTATACTGGATGAAAGTGCTGGTAAAGGGGCGTGGGCAAGAGCATGTACATACAATATTATAAAGAGCGCAGCGAATTCCTCAAGCGGGAGATGGAGTTCAAGACCTACGGCCACGGGGGCCCGGTGTGCCTTGCGTTCAGCTGCGAGGGCGGCCGCTTTTTTGACTGGGAAGACCGGGGCCTTGTGAACGCGCTGGGCTTTTTGATCGACGCGGGGCGGCTGCGCCTTGCCTGTGCCGACAGCATCGACGGTGAAAGCTGGCTGGCAGAGGGTGAGGGCCGGGCCCGGGCAGAAATGCAGGAGCGCTGGTTCTGCTGGCTCACCCGTGAGCTCGCGCCCCATGTGCGGGAGGCGTGCGGTTTGTCAAAAGGCGAAAAACTGCTGACCGCCGGCGTCAGCCTGGGGGCAGGCCACGCGGCAAACCTCTATCTTCGCCGCCCCGACCTCTTCTGCGGCGCGGTGTGCCTTTCCGGCAGCTACACTACCCGCGGCTGGTTCGGCGGCTATGCCGACGACCTGACTTTGCGCAACAGCCCGGCGGACTATCTGCGCCTGGTAAGCGCCGCCCGCCTGAAGGAATTCACCGGCCCTTTCCTGCTTTGCTGCGGGCAGGGCCCCTATGAGGGCCGCTTCCTCGCTGAGACCCGCGCCTTTGAGGCCGCCCTGGCCGCAAAGCCGCTGCCGGCAAGCGCCGATCTCTGGGGAACGGACGTGAGCCACGACTGGCCCTGGTGGCAGAAGGAACTGGCCGTGCTCTTCCCCCGCATGCTGGATGCTCTGGCTGCATTGAATACCGAATAAGACCTTTTGCGGCGATGCAGGATACCCTGCACCGCCGTTTTTGTTGTTTCCGCACAACGGCCGCTTCCGTTTTTCGGCCTGTCTTGTAGGGAACACCGATTTTTCTGTTTCTGCGAGATTTCTATTGCAATTGGCAATTCTATATGCTATCATTTTAGCGTGATAAAGCAATAAAGCATTTCGCTTTTTGGGGAGGAGATCGCAATGAAACGGGCCGTATCGTTGTTCGCAGCCGCCGCACTGGCCGCCTCTCTGCTGGCGGGCTGCGGCCAGACCGGCGAGTCTGATTGGGAGTATGTGCAGGAAAAGGGTACATTGAAAATCGGTATCACCCTGTTTGAGCCGATGAACTACTATGACCCGGAGGACCCGGAAACCCTCATCGGCTTTGACACCGAGCTGGCCGAGGCGGTGTGCGAAAAGCTGGGCGTCACGCCGGAGTTCGTGGAGATCGACTGGGACCAGAAAGTGTTCGAACTGCAGAGCAAGAACATCGACTGCATCTGGAATGGCATGACCATCAAGGATGACCTGAAGGAAAATATGGACTTCTCCATTCCTTACAGCGGCAACATGCAGGTCTGCGTCATCAACAGCGCCAACGCCGATGTTTACACCGACCTTTCCAGCATGGCGAATGCAAAGATCGTGGTGGAAGCCGGCAGCGCGGGCCAGTCCAGCGTGGAAGCGGAAGAAGCTTTGCAGAACGCTCAGCTCACCACCCTGCAGGCCCAGCGCGACACCCTGCTGGAACTGAAATCCGGCACCGCCGACGTGGCGGTCATCGACGCGGTGATGGCCTACGCCTCTGTGGGCGAGGGCACCAGTTACGACGACCTGATGGTGGTGGAGGGCGTTGAGCTCTCCAAAGAGGAATACGGCATCGGCCTGCGCAAGGGAAGCGACATGACTGAAAAGATCAACGAAGCGCTGCAGCAGCTGGCCGATGACGGCACTGTGGCCGCCCTGGGCGAAAAGTACCCGTCCGTGCTGGTGGCGCTGGAGCCTGCCGAATGACCATCTCCTGCTTTCAACGAACCATTTGAATCAGATGACCCGCGCCGTCCGTGGACAAACGCCCCGGACGGCGCGGGTTTGAGTAAAGGGCTCCCTGTGCCCGGGCCAAAAGGAGTTTTACGTCCATGTCGTTTTGGGAAGTTACTCTGGAACTGCTGAAAGGATTTCAGACCACCGTTGTCATTTTTGCCGGCACTCTTGCGGCAGCGCTGCCGCTGGGCCTGGCGGTGTGTTTCGGTTCCATGTGCCGCTTTGCGCCGCTGCGCTGGCTCACCCGCACCTTCATCTGGATCATCCGCGGCACGCCCCTCATGCTGCAGGTCATCGTGGTGTATTATGTGCCCGGTCTCGCCTTCGGCATACCGATCGAAAACCGGCTTGGCGCGGTGCTGGCGGCCTTTATCATCAATTACGCGGCCTACTTCTCTGAGATCTACCGAGGCGGCATCGAGGGTATCCCCCAGGGGCAGTGGGAGGCCGGCCAGGTGCTGGGCATGACCCGGGGGCAGATCTTCCGCAAGGTGGTGCTGCTGCAGGTGATCAAGCGCATCCTTGCACCCATGAGCAACGAGATCATCACCTTGGTAAAAGACACCAGCCTTGCCCGGGTCATCGGCGAGGGCGAGATCATCCGCGCTGCGCAGGACATCACCGCCCAGCGGGCGCTGCTATGGCCTTTGTTCTACACCGGCGTGTTCTATCTTGTCTTCAACGGCGGCCTGACGCTGCTGTTCGGATGGCTGGAAAAAAAGCTGAACTACTACAAGGGGTAACGGGATATGGCAATTTTGGAAGTGAAGGGCCTGCGCAAGGCCTTTGGCGGCGCCCAGGTGCTGCGGGGAGTGGACCTCGCCCTGGAGCAGGGGCAGGTGCTCTCTATCATCGGTTCCTCCGGCAGCGGCAAGACTACCCTTCTGCGCTGTCTGAATTTTCTGGAAACGCCCGATGAGGGCGAACTGTATGTGAAGGGCGAAGAACTGTGGGGGCCTGCCTGCGCCCAGCCGCTGCGGCAGAAGCGGCTGCACTTCGGCCTTGTGTTCCAGAACTTCAATCTCTTCCCCCAGTACACCGCACTGCAGAACGTGACCCTGGCCATGGACCTGCTGGCAAAGGAAAAGCTGGGCAAAGCCGGAGCGGGGCGGGCGGAAGCAGAAAACCGCGAAAAGGGCCGGGCTCTGCTGGCGCAAGTGGGCCTCGCCGACAAGATGGGGCTTTACCCCTTCCAACTCTCCGGCGGGCAGCAGCAGCGGGTGGCCATCGCCCGTGCGCTGGCGCTGCAGCCGGATATTCTGTGCTTTGACGAGCCCACCAGCGCCCTGGACCCGGAACTCACCGGCGAGGTGCTGCGGGTTATCAAGGGCCTGAAAAGCAAGGACACCACCATGATCGTGGTGACCCACGAGATGGAGTTTGCCCGTAATGTTTCCGACCGTGTCATTTTCATGGCGGATGGCGTGGTTGAAGAGGAAGGCGCCCCGGAAGATGTATTCGGCGCGCCGAAAAGCGAAAAGACCCGGGCTTTTTTGGCTAACAGCCTGCACCCGGTCTTTTGAGCGCGTTCTTCAGCGGACTTTCCCCTTGTGCGCCGGGCGGGAATGTGGTATTGTTTTAGCGGTATTTCATCCCGAAAGACGGTGGCGTTCCTGCCGCCTTCTTTTGCAAAAAGCGCCTGTTCCAGGCGTTTGCCTTTTCAATTTTCAGAGAATCGGAGGAATGGATATGATCCGAATCGGTATTATGGGCTATGGGAACCTGGGCCGGGGCGTGGAATACGCCGTTGCCCAGAACCCGGATATGCAGCTGGCCGCTGTGTTCACCCGGCGGGACCCCGCCTCCATCCAGGCAGCGACCCCGGACGTGCCCGTGCTGGCCGCCGGCAAAGCCGCTGAAATGCAGGATAAGATCGACGTGATGATCCTGTGCGGCGGCAGCGCCACCGACCTGCCCAAACAGACGCCCGCGCTGGCCCGCCTGTTCAATGTGGTGGACAGCTTCGACACCCACGCCCGCATCCCCGAGCACTTTGCCGCGGTGGACGCAGCCGCCAAAGAAGGCGGCACCCTGGCGCTCATCTCCGCCGGCTGGGACCCGGGCCTTTTCTCCCTGAGCCGGGTGTATGCCGGCGCCGTGCTGCCCCAGGGCGAGACCTACACCTTCTGGGGCAAGGGCGTGAGCCAGGGCCATTCCGACGCCATCCGCCGCGTGGAAGGCGTGCAGGATGCCCGTCAGTACACCGTGCCGGTGGAGAGCGCCCTTGAGGCGGTGCGCAGCGGCGCCCAGCCTGTTCTGACCACCCGCCAGAAGCATACCCGCGAGTGCTTTGTGGTGGCAAAGCCCGGCGCCGACACCGCCCGCATCGAAAAAGAGATCAAGGAGATGCCCAACTACTTCGCCGACTACGACACCACCGTCCACTTCATCAGCGAGGAGGAACTTTTGCGCGACCATGCGGGCCTGCCCCACGGCGGCATGGTCATCCGCACCGGCAAGACCGGGAAAGACAGCGCCAACACCCATGTGATCGAGTACAAGCTGACGCTGGACTCGAACCCCGAATTCACTTCCAGCATCCTGGTGGCCTATGCCCGCGCCGTCTGGCGGATGCACGAGGCGGGCCAGCAGGGCTGCAAGACCGTTCTGGACGTGCCCCCCGCCCTGCTCAGTCCCTTGAGCGGCGAGGAACTGCGCGCCACTATGCTGTAAAGCCATTCCGCCTTTCAGCTTCAAAGAAAGGAAAACATCCATGAAGTTCAGTATAATCCACGAGAACTACAACGTGAGCGATCTTGCGCGCTCACTGGAGTTTTACCGTCAGGCGCTGGGCCTGGAGGAAGTGCGCCGCAAAGAGGCCGTCGACGGTTCCTTCATCATCGTGTATGCGGCCGTGCCCGGCGAGCCCTTTGAACTGGAGCTCACCTGGCTGCGGGACCATCCCCAGAAATACGACCTGGGCGAATGCGAGTTCCATCTGGCCTTCCGGGTGGACGATTTTGACGCCGCCCACGAAAAGCACAAGGAGATGGGCTGCATCTGCTACGAAAACCCGGCGATGGGCATCTACTTCATTCAGGACCCGGATGGATACTGGCTGGAGATCGTTCCCACCCGAAAATAAAGTTTTGCCCGGCCGCACAAGCATCGTTTCCGACACCCCTCTAAGAACGGCCGGACATTTTAAACCGCAGTTTTGGACGAATTAAATAGAATAGAACAGCCCTGCAAGAAAACTGCTTTGCAAAGAGAGTGAGCTTTCCGCTCACTCTCTTTTTTGCCTGTCGCGCGGGAACGGGTGACGATTCCGTCACCCGCGAGGGGGAAAAATGAGGTATACTGATAAAATAGAAAAAGGAGGGCATGCGCCATGAACGTGCTGCTTGTGGAAGATGAAGAGGCCATCGCCCGCCCGCTGGCAACGCTGCTGCAGGCGGAGGGATGGAGCGTTGAGACAGCGGCCACCGCCGCCCGCGCGCGGGAGCTGGCGGCGTCCCGCGCTTTTGACGCCGCGCTCATCGATCTGGGCCTGCCGGACGGAAGCGGCTACGAAGTCTGCCATGCCGTGCGGGCGGCGGGGGACGCGGCGGTCGTCATCCTCACTGCCCGCAGCGACGAGGACAGCGTGGTGCGGGCGCTGGAGGAAGGGGCGGACGACTATGTGGCCAAGCCTTTCCGCGCCCGCGAGCTGGTCAGCCGCCTGCGGGCGGTGCTGCGCCGGCGGGGCCAAAAACAGGTGTATGCTTTCGGCGCGCTCGCAGTGGACGCCCGGTCCGCCCAGGTCACGGTGAACGGCGCGCCTGTGGCGCTCACCGCCCAGGAATACCGCCTTTTGTTGTTGCTGGCCTCCCAGGCCGGGCGGGCATGGGAGCGCGGGCAGCTTTTGCAGGCTTTGTGGGACGACGGCGGCGCTTTTGTGGAGGACAACACCCTCACGGTCACCGTCAAGCGCCTGCGGGAAAAACTGGGCCCCGAAGGCGGGCGCATCGCCACCGTGCGGGGCATCGGCTATCGATGGGAGGAAAAGCCATGAGAAGCCGGGAGGCAAAGAAGTTTCTGGTGGGCCTGCTGCTGGCGAGCGCCGTGTTTGCGGCGGCGGGCGCGCTTGCTTTCGGCGCGGGCGCGGCCCTTTCTGCCGCACTGTGCGGCGGAACCTGCCTTGCGCTGGCCGCCGGATTCTGCATCCACCGCGCCCGGGAGATCGACCGGCTCTCGGAGTATCTCGCCAGCGTCTACACCGGCGGCGAGATACTGGACATCCGCACCCAGCGGGAAGGAGAACTGAATGCCCTGCGGGACGATATTTACAAGATAACCACCATTCTGGGCGAGCAGAAGACGGCGCTGGAAAAGGACAAGCGCCTGCTGGCTGATTTTCTGGGGGACGTGGCCCACCAGCTGAAAACCCCCATCGCGGCCATTCTGCTCCAGACGGAACTCTGGGAGGACAAGGCAGTCCCAACAGAAGAAAAGGATCAGTGCGCCTGCCGCGTGTCCCAGGCCGCTGAGCGGATGGGCTGGCTGGTGGAGCAGCTGCTCAAACTCTGCCGCCTGGACGCGGCGGTGGTCCGGTTCGAACGAAAGCAGAACGACGCGCGGGAGCTGCTGCGCGCCGCCGCGCAGTCAGTCCAGCCGCTGTGCGCGGACCGGGGCGTGGCCGTGGAGTGGGCCGGGCCGGCCGTCAGCTGCTTGTGCGACAGGGCATGGACGCTGGAAGCACTGACCAACCTGGCCAAAAACGCCGCCGAGCACACGAATGCCGGCGGCAGAGTCGCGCTTTCCTGTGAGGGCAATGCACTTTATACGGAATTGGTCGTGGAGAACGACGGTCCGCTCATCCCGGAAGAAGAATTCCCTCATCTCTTCGAGCGGTTCTGGCGGGGAAAAAATGCTGCCCCCGGCAGTGCGGGCATCGGCCTCGCGTTGGCGAAGGCCATCGCCCAGGGGCAGGGCGGAACGGTCCGGGCGGAAAACGCCCCCGGTGGCCCCCGTTTCACCCTGCGTCTTTACGCGGGTGACGAAGCTGTCACCGTGCTGTCACCGGGCGGTCACCCGGGCGCGGTATCCTGAAAGCGGAAGGAAGGGATACCATGGCTTTTTTACAGGTAGAACAACTCACAAAGGTATACGGTTCAGGCGACGCGGCGGTCCGCGCGCTGGACGGTGTTTCCCTCACGGTGGAGCGGGGCGAGTTCGTGGCCGTGATGGGGGCCTCCGGCTCGGGAAAATCCACGCTTTTGCATCTGCTGGGCGGAGTGGATAAGCCCACTTCCGGCCGCATCACGCTGGACGGCGTTTCTCTCTACGACCAGAAAGAGGAGGAGCTGACGGTGTTCCGCCGCCGGCAGATCGGCCTGGTGTATCAGTTTTACAATCTGGTGCCGCTGCTCACGGTGGAGGAGAACCTTACGCTGCCTCTGCTGCTGGACGGCCGCACCGCGGACCCCGCCCGGGTGCTGGACCTGCTGGCGCGCCTGGGCCTGGAGGGCAAGCGTAAGGCCTTTCCAGCCCAGCTTTCGGGCGGGCAGCAGCAGCGGGTGGCCATCGCCCGCGCCCTCATCACCCGCCCGGCGCTGCTCTTAGCGGACGAGCCCACCGGCAATCTGGACTCGGCGGCCAGCGAGAGCGTGATGCGCATGCTGGCGCAGCTCAACGAGACCACCGGCCAGACTATCGTGATGATCACTCACGATGAAGCGCTGGCCCTGCAGGCCAAGCGCATCCTGCGCCTGCGGGACGGCCGCCTTGTGAAAGACGAGGTGCGGGCATGAAAGCGATGTTCCTTGTCACATGGCGGCAGTGGCGGCGGGGCGGTGCGCGCACCTGGTTTGTGGCGCTTTCGGCCCTTGTGTGCTCCACGATGCTGGCGGCGGTGCAGTTCGGCGGTTTTTCCCTGGCCGTGTCCTTTAAAATGGAGTCTGCCTTTTCTCAGATCGTGCTGGCGGCATCCCAGCTGGTGGTCGCGCTGCTGGTGGTCTTTCTCGCGGTGCTGCTGCGGGGGACCTTTGCCATGTCGCTGGCTCAGCGCACCCGCATGCTGGGGCAGCTGGCCAGCGTGGGAGCCACCCGCCGCCAGCTTCGCCAGAGCGTGTGGCTGGACGCGCTGTTCCTTTCGGCGTTTGCCGCCCCGCTGGGCGTTTTGTGCGCCGCAGGGGGCCTTGCCGTCACGTTCCGGCTGCTGCGGCCCTTTATGGATGCGCTGGCGGAGCGGGGGGTGCGGGAGATTCATCTGGTCATAACGCCCGGCGCGGTGCTGCTGGCGCTGGCCTGCCCGGTGGCCACCCTGCTGCTGGCCGCCAGCGGAACGGCACGGCGGGCGGCGCGCCTTACACCCATCGAGGCGGTACGGGGCATGGCGGAAACACCGCCCCGCCGTGTTCTCCGGCGGGAGCCGCGGCAGGCCCCCGCGCTGCTGGCCAGCCGCAGTGTGCGGCGGGCCGGCGGGCGTTTTCGCACCCAGGTCAGCGTGATCGTGGTGTGTGCGCTGCTCGTCTGCATGGTGAACGGCTTTTCCCGCGGCCTTCTGGCGGGATACTCCAGCCAGTCCGCCACCTACACCTACCGGGTCTATCTCTGGGCGGTGAACACCGACACGCGGCAGCTGCTCGGCCGGCTGAAAGACACAGCCCAACAGACCACCGGCGCCGACGTCTGGGCCACCGAGCGCACCGGCTGGCGTGTGTGGGAGGGCCCGGCCCGCAGCTCGGTCCTCATCACTCTGGACGACGAAAGCTTTGCCCGGTGGTATGGCGGGCCGCTGCCCGAAGCGCAGGGCGGCCTTGCCTGCGTATACGCGCCGCCGGAGGAAGGCGTGATGGCATTTGCCGCCGGCGAGCTGCTGAACGAAGGGACGGAACAGGCGCTTGCGGTGGCGGATATCTGCACCACGCCGCTGCCCGACGGGGTGCTCTGGCAGGACACTTATTTAGCCATGTACCCCAATGGCGTGCTCATCACCAGCCAGAGCGCCTTCGATGCGCTGCGGGGCACCGAGGTCACCGGCGAGGACAAGCGGGAATTCGAGTTTTTCGTGGACGCGGAGGATTCCTCGCAGCTTACCCCTGCGCTGATACAAACACTGACGGAGCTGGGGGCCAGCGAGCGCTACGCCGGCGGCCAGACGAACACCGGCTGGCAGATCGAGGACCTCACTCCCACATCGCCCACCCGGATCTATCAAAAGGCGGTGCGGGTGCTGCTGAACGTCTTTGCGGGCGGGTTTGAAGTGCTGACGGCGCTGGGCTGCGGCGCGGCCCTGCTCGGCTCCATCGGGGCGGAGACCCAGCTGCGCCGCCGGGAGTTTTCACTGCTGCGCAGTGCCGGCATGACCAGGCGCGATGTGGCGGCCATGCTGCGGCGGGAAACGCTGCTGCGCTGCGCCTGGGGCCTGGGCCTCGGGCTGCCGGCAGGGGCTGCCCTCTGGCTTGGCACCGCCCGGTGGCTGCTGGGCCGCTATATGTTCAGCCAGACGCGCACCACGCTTTTGCTGTCCGTGCTGGGCTGTGCCGGGGCCATCGCGCTGGGAACGCTGCTGCTCTGCCTTGCGGCAGAGAGGGCGGCGCTGAAGGCGGCTCTGCACAGCGATATCCGCAGCGACCTTATGCGGGAGTGACCCGGCGTTTGAAAAAGAAGGGGAGACGCCCTTGTTTTCGTGCATCTGCCACAAAAGGGGACGGTTTGTTTTTTCGTTCGATGCCTTGCAATCTGCAAGAGATTGTGATAGACTTTAGTTGAGTAAAAAGTCTGAAGGATGTGCGAGGTGTATCATGGTCGAGAAAGCTCGTCTGAAAAATCAAACCACCAAAGCCCTGTTTGAAGCGATCCTTTCGCTGGAGAATATGGAAGAGTGCGATACCTTCTTCGAAGACCTGTGCACGATGAAGGAACTCGCCGACATGGCACAGCGGCTGGAGGCCGCCAAAATGCTGCTGGATGGCAAGACCTACGAACAGATCGTCCGTGAGGTGGAGATCAGCACAGCCACCATCAGCCGCATCAACCGATGCATCCAGTACGGCAACGGGGGATACGCGCTGATCATCAACCGGCTCAAGGAAAAGGAAAAAGAGCAGGCCTGAGAAAAAAATGCGGCCAGCCGCCCGAAAGCGGCTGGCCGCATTTTTTGTCTGTGCCGTTTATTCCTGAGAACGGAAGCGCAGGTTGCCCTCGTCGTCCATGTAGTCCACGATGGCCAGGCTGGTCAGCTTGTAGCCCTGGCCGCGCAGGGTCTCGCCGCCGGGCTGGAAGCCCTTTTCGATGGCGATGCCGATGCCGCCCACCGTGGCGCCCGCCTGTTTGCAAACATCCAGCAGGCCGTGCATGGCTTTGCCCACCGCCAGGAAATCGTCCACAATGAGCACCTTGTCCTCGGGCCCGAGGAATTTCTTGGAGAGGGTGATATCGTAGTCCTTGCCATAGGTGAAGGAGTGAACGGTGGAAGTGTACACATCTCCGTCGATGTTTCTGCTCTTCGCCTTCTTGGCAAACACCACGGGCACGCCGAAGTGCCGCGCGGTCATGCAGGCGATGGCGATGCCGGACGCCTCGATGGTAAGGATCTTGTTGATGCCGTCGTTCCTGTAGGCCTCAAAAAAGGCTTTGCCGATCTCGTCCAGCAGGGCGATGTCCAGCTGATGATTCAGAAAACAGTCTACCTTTAAAACATTACCGGGGCGCACCTGACCATCCTGAAGGATCCGCTCTTCCAGCAGCTGCATGTTATCCATCTCCTACTTCTGTGTTGTGCCATTGAAATAATATCCCTATTATGACAAAAAACGCTCTCTTTTTCAATGCCCTTTGACAAGAAAAACGTCTTTTTCAAAAACATGCCGGACTGATACGGCCAAAAATGTGATTTGAAGGCCCCGCTTTGGCCGTGATGATCAATACTGAGTGAAAATGCACTGTGGATTTATGCAAAATATCCACTATGACGCTTTACAACGTTAAAAAGTATGTAAAAATAGCGAATTGTATCTTGCGGCGAATGTGTTTATAATTTTAGGAAACACCAGGCCCGGAAGGGCGGCGGAGGAGAGCCGGCCGTCCGGGTCGCACAACAGGAGGGAACATCGTATGAAAAAGTTTTTGAGTGCCGCTCTTGCGGCCGCCATGGCGTTCAGCCTGGCCGCCTGCGGCTCCACTCCTTCGTCCAACGCCGGTTCTGATCCCGCTTCTGCGGGCACTTCCACCGCGGGCTCCACTGCCGGCGTGTTCAAGATCGGCGGCATCGGCCCCACCACCGGCAGCGCAGCTACCTACGGCAACGCCGTGAAGAACGGCGCCCAGATCGCCGTGGACGAGATCAATGCCCTGGGCGGCGTTCAGTTCGAACTGAACTTCCAGGACGACGAAAACGACGTTGAGAAGGCGATGAACGCCTACAACACCCTGAAGGACTGGGGCATGCAGGTCCTGCTGGGCACCGTTACCACCCAGCCCTGTCTGACCGTTGCCCCCGAGGCTGCGGCGGACAACCTGTTCCTGCTGACCCCGTCCGCTTCCAACCCGGATGTCATCGCTGAGGACAATGCCTTCCAGGTCTGCTTCACCGACCCCAACCAGGGCATCGCCTCCGCCGACTACATCGCCGACAACGGCCTTGCCACCAAGATCGCCATCATCTACGACAGCTCCGACGCCTACTCCACCGGCATTCGTGACAAGTTCGTGGAAGAGGCCGCCAACAAGGGCCTGGAGATCGTGACCAACGAGGCTTTCACCGCCGACAACAAGACCGACTTCTCCGTGCAGGTGCAGAAAGCCAAGGATGCCGGCGCCGAACTGGTGTTCCTGCCCATCTACTACGCCGAGGCCAACCTGATCATCCAGGAGATGGATAAGCAGGGCTTCGACGCTCTGATCTTCGGCTGCGACGGCCTGGACGGCCTGCTGACCATCGAAGGCGCCGACCTGTCCCTGTTTGAGGGCGTTATGCTGCTGACTCCCTTCGTGGCAGACGCGGACGACGAGGCCACCCAGGCGTTCGTTTCCAAGTATCAGGAGAAATACGGCGAGATCCCCAACCAGTTCGCCGCTGACGCCTACGACGGTATCTACACCATCCTGGCTGCCATCGAGCAGTCCGGCGCCACCCCCGACATGGACGCTTCCACCCTGTGCGACGCACTGAAGGTTGCCATGACCGAGATCACCGTGGACGGCCTGACCGGCGAAGGCATGCAGTGGGAGGCCACCGGTGAGGTGAACAAGGCTCCCCGCGCCATGAAGATCGAGAACGGCGCTTACACCGCGATGTAACTGCGGCGTTTCCCAATGCACCAAAGGGGGTGCCGGCCAGATGTGCCGGCACCCTCTTTTTGACAAAAGGCGGTTTTCCCGCCAAGTTTTTCTTGTGCGCACTTTAGAACAGTGCTATAATGAGTAGGATATTTGCGGGCCGGGCTCGCCGCCGCCGAAGGGCGGGGGAGAGGCCGGCTTAAGGAAAAGGGGAATTGGGCATGGAGTTTATATCCTATCTGATTAATGGCATCAGCCTCGGCAGCGTGTATGCCATTATCGCCCTGGGCTACACCATGGTCTACGGCATCGCCAAGATGCTGAACTTTGCTCACGGCGACGTTATCATGGTGGGCAGCTACATCGTGTTCATCGCGGTCAACCAGATGGGGATCCCGCCGCTGGCGGCGATCCTGATCTCCATGGCGCTGTGCACGGTGCTGGGCCTGGCCATTGAGCGGTTCGCATACAAGCCGCTGCGCGGCGCATCTTCGCTGGCGGTGCTGATCACCGCCATCGGCGTGAGCTACCTTCTGCAGAACCTGGCGCTGCTGATCTGGGGTTCCGACCCGAAGAACTTCACCTCCGTGGTGGCCATCCCCGCGCTGGACCTGCATCTGGCGGGCGGCAAGATCGTCGTTTCCTCCGAGACAGTGATCACCATCGTCTCGGCCGCGGTCATCATGGTGGGCCTGAGCCTTTTCGTCAACCATACCAAGCTGGGCCACGCGATGCTGGCGGTCTCGGAAGACAAGGGCGCCGCCCAGCTGATGGGCGTGAACGTAAACTCCACCATCGCCCTTACCTTTGCCATCGGTTCTGCGCTGGCGGCGGTGGCCGGCGTGCTGCTGTGTTCGGCATATCCCTCGCTGACGCCCACCACCGGTGCGATGCCCGGCATCAAGGCCTTCACGGCGGCGGTGTTCGGCGGCATCGGCTCCATCCCCGGCGCGATGCTGGGCGGCGTGCTGCTGGGCATCATCGAGATCATGAGCAAGGCTTACGTGTCCACCCAGCTGGCGGACGCCATCGTGTTTGCCGTCCTGATCATTGTGCTGCTGGTGCGGCCTACGGGCCTTTTGGGCAAGCCCATGAATGAGAAGGTGTGAGGTGGCTGTGATGAACGCATTGAAAAATATGAAGAAAACCACACGCAGCAACCTGATCACCTACGGGCTCGTCGTGGCATTCTACATCGTCGTGCAGGCGATGACCGTGGGCGGCGTGCTGAACAACTCCATGAAGGGCATGCTTGTGCCCATCTGCACCTATGTGGTGCTTGCGATCTCGCTGAACCTCACCGTGGGCATTCTGGGCGAGCTGAGCCTGGGCCATGCGGGCTTTATGAGCGTGGGCGCTTTTTCCGGCGCGGTGTTCTGGGTCGTCACCGGCTCCGAAATGCCTTCTGCGCTGGGTTTTGCGCTCTCCATGCTCATCGGCGGCGTGGTGGCCGGCGTGTTCGGCTTCCTCATCGGCATCCCGGTGCTGCGGCTGCGGGGCGACTATCTTGCCATCGTGACGCTGGCCTTCGGCGAGATCATCAAGAATGTGCTGAACACCGTGTATCTGGGCCTTGACTCAAACGGTTTCCACTTCTCGATCAAAGACTCCGCCTCCATGGGCCTTGCGCCGGACGGCGACGTCATCATCAACGGCGCTATCGGCATCAGCGGCATGAAGAAGGCGTCCACCTTCCTGGCGGGCGTCATCCTCATCCTCATCACCCTGTTCGTGATTTTAAACCTCGTCAACTCCCGCGCGGGCCGGGCCATCATGTCCATCCGCGACAACCGCATCGCCGCCGAGGCCACCGGCATCAATGTGACCAAGTACAAACTGATGGCCTTCATCACCTCCGCGGTGTTCGCGGGCATGGCCGGCGTTCTGTATGCGCTGAACTTTTCCGCGCTTGCGGCCAAGAAGTTCGACTACAACACCTCCATCCTGGTGCTGGTGTTCGTGGTGCTGGGCGGCATCGGCAACATCCGCGGCTCCATGATCGCGGCCACCGTGCTCTACGTTCTGCCGGAGCTGCTGCGCGGCGTGGCGGACTACCGCATGCTGGTGTACGCCATCGTGCTGATCGCGATGATGATCTTCAACCAGAGCCCCCAGATCGTGGCCTGGCGCGCGCAGATGGCCGACAGGGTCGCTGCAAACCCGAAATTCCGCAAGCTGGCGGCCCGCTTCCAAAAGAACGGCCCGCAGGGCAAGAAAGAGGAGGCGTGAGGCATGGCACTGCTTGAAGTAACCAACCTGGGCATCGCCTTCGGCGGCCTGCAGGCTGTGGCCCAGCTGGACATGAAGATGGAAAAAGGCCAGCTCTACGGCCTCATTGGCCCCAACGGTGCGGGCAAAACCACGGTGTTCAACATGCTCACCGGCGTTTACCGCCCCACCGAGGGCGACATTATCCTGGACGGTAAGAACATCACCGGCCAGCAGCCGGCCAAGATCAACCAGGAGGGCATCGCCCGCACCTTCCAGAACATCCGTCTGTTCGACCAGATGAGCGTTCTGGACAACGTGAAGATCGGCCTGCATAACCAGGTGAAGTATTCCATGTGGACCGGTATCTTCCGTCTGCCCGGCTTCCGTGAGAAGGAACGCCAGATGAACAAGCAGGCGATGCTGCTGCTCAAAATTTTCGATCTGGACAAAGAGGCCGGCCTGCCCGCTTCCAGCCTGCCCTACGGCAAGCAGCGCAAGCTGGAGATCGCCCGTGCGCTGGCCACCAATCCGAAGCTGCTGCTGCTGGATGAGCCCGCCGCCGGCATGAACCCCAACGAGACCGAGGAGCTGATGAACACCATCAAGGCGGTGCGCGACCGCTTCGATCTGGCCATCCTGCTCATCGAGCACGACATGAACTTCGTCATGGGCATCTGCGAGTACATCTATGTGCTGGACTATGGCCGTGTCATCGCCCAGGGCACGGGCGAATCCATCCGTAACAACCCCAAGGTCATTGCGGCGTATCTGGGAGGTGATTGAGCCATGGGTGAAATGCTTCGTGTACAGGACATCAACGTGTTTTACGGCTCCATCCATGCCATCCGGGACATTTCCTTTCATGTGGACGAAGGCGAGATCGTCACCCTGATCGGCGCCAACGGCGCCGGCAAGACCACCACCATGCACGCCATCTCCGGCCTGCTCAAACTCAAGGGCGGCGAGATCGACTTCATGGGCCAGAAGATCAGCCAGATGGAGGCCCACAAGATCATCCGCCTGGGCCTGGCTCAGGTGCCGGAAGGCCGCCGTGTGTTCAGCCACCTGTCGGTGCAGGAAAACCTGGAGATGGGCGCCTTCACCCGAAAGGACTCCAAGGACGCCATTGCCGACGACCTGGAAATGGTGTTTGAGCGGCTGCCCCGCCTGAAAGAGCGGCGCAAGCAGCAGGCGGGCACTTTGTCCGGCGGCGAGCAGCAGATGCTGGCCATCGGCCGCGCGCTGATGTGCAAGCCCAAGATGCTGCTGTTGGACGAACCCAGCATGGGCCTGTCGCCCCTTCTGGTGAAGGAGATATTCCACATCATCGAGGATGTGAACCGGGACGGCGTGACCGTCCTTCTGGTGGAGCAGAACGCCAAGATGGCGCTGGAAATTGCCGACCGGGCCTATGTGCTGGAGACCGGCACCATCAAGATGGAAGGCCCCGCCGACGAGCTGGCCAACAACATCGAGGTGCGCAAAGCCTATCTGGGCTGCTGAAAAAACAAAGAGCAGGGGAGAACTGTGTCACGGTCCATTTTTACCGGGCCTGTTCACATGCCCCTGCTCTTTTCTCTTTTCCGGATGGGCGGAACAAAACACGGACGGCGGCATATAGTGGGATAGTCAGCACGAACGTGTTGCAACACACCATTTTTCAGGAGGTATGCCTTATGTCCATGCCCGTTATTTCCATGCATCCCAATCCCATCACCATGTGCCAGGCGGTCACCGACCTGCTGGAGAGCATCGCGCTGGAGGAGACGGCTCTCAGCCATATCCTCAACGCCGAGGGCGAGAAGCTGCAGTGCGTTATCGGTATGGAGGACGTGAACTTCTGCCAGCTGATGGAGGTCAACGAGTCCGTGGCCAACATGGTCAACGTCGTGGCCACCATGGAGCAGGCGCTGAAGGATAAGCTGGAGTTCATCAGCAACAACCTGTATTATCCCGCCCGCGTGGAGTGAAACAAAAAAATGCCTGCTGAAAGCAGGCATTTTTGCATTTTGGGGCTTGACAGGAAGCCCTCTTTTCGGTATTATATATAAGCGGCTTTGAGGGCCGCAGAGTGAATGGAAAGATGGCTGAGCTGGTCTAAGGCGCACGACTGGAAATCGTGTGTGGGCTATAAACCCACCGAGGGTTCGAATCCCTCTCTTTCCGCCATAACCGGGCAGACGCCGTGCGTCTGCCCGGTTTTGTTTGTGAGGTGAGCCCGATGAAGCTGTTTCCTGCGTTCAGGCGCCAGCCACACGGCGCGGCAGGGCGCATTGCCGGAGCCTGCCTTTTTGCGGGCATCGTCCTGGCGGCCGCCGCGGCGGTCGTGCTCTTAAATGACGGACCGCCTCGTCTGAACGCGCCTTCCCGAAACCGGTATCCAGTGCGCGGCGTGGATGTGTCTGTTTATCAAGAGAACATCGACTGGCAGGCGCTGACGGAACAAGGAATTTCTTTTGCGTTCATCAAGGCAACGGAGGGCAGCGGCTCACAGGACCCGAACTTCCGGCGCAACTGGCAGCAGGCGCGCCAGAGTGGTCTGCGAGCCGGGGCCTATCACTTTTTCAGTTTTGAAAGCGGGGGAGACACCCAGGCGGAAAATTTCATCCGGGCAGTGGAACCGTTCGACGGGATGCTGCCGCCCGTGGTGGATGTGGAGCTCTATGGCAGCAAGAAGCTGCATCCGCCCGCCCGAGAGGAAGTGACTGGGCAGCTCACGCTGCTTTTAAAGCGGCTGGAGGAGCATTATGACATGCGCCCGGTGCTCTACGCCACCGGCAGCGCCTATGGCCGGTATCTGGCGGGGGACTACGAAGAATACGATATCTGGATACGGAACGTCTATTTCACCCCTCGCCTCAAAGACGGCCGGGACTGGACCTTCTGGCAGTACACCGACCGCGGCCAGCTGGACGGATACGCCGGCGAAGAGCCTTATATCGACCTGAACGTGTTCAACGGCACAGAAGAAGAATTCGCGGCCTATCCTGAAAACTAAACGAGATAAAGCAAGCCCCGGGAAAACCCCGGGGCTTGCTTTATCCGAGCGTTCAGTCCGCCATGCTCTGCACGATGCCGCGGCCGCAGTCCACCGAGACCATCGCGCCGTCTTTCAAAACGCGGGTGGCGCCGGAAGCGCCCACCAGGACCGCCTTGCCCAGCGTCAGGCCCACGATGGCGGCGTGGCTGTTCAGGCCGGCCTCCTCCACCACGATGGCGCTGGCGTCACGCATGGCGTCCAGCATCTCATTGTTGGTGTAGGGGACCACCAGCACGTCGCCCTTGCGGAACTTGGTTGTTACGTCGTGGTTGCTGCGGCAGATGCACACAGGGCCTTTGGCGTTGTGGTCGCCGATGCCCACACCGTTCAGCAGGGAGTCACCCACCATGTGCACCTTGAGCATGTTGGTGGTGCCGGAGATGCCCACCGGCACGCCGGCGGTCACCACAACCAGGTCGCCGGTGTGCACAAGGCCGGCCTCCTCGGCGGTCTTGACCGAAAGGTCGATGAGTTCATCGGTGTTGTGGGCGTAGGGCATCAGCAGGGGAGTGACGCCCCAGGAAAGGGCCAGGTGACGCTGCACCCAGTCGTCCACCACGCAGGCGATGACCGGGGTGGAGGGGCGGCCCTTGCTCACCAGGCGGGCGGTCTCGCCGCTCTTGCTCACGGTGATGATGGCGGCGGCCTTCACGTCGGCGGCGGTGGTGCCCGCCGCATGGGCAGTAGCGCCCACGATGCTCATGCGGGAGTCCACAGGGGCTTTGCGCATGCGGCTGAAGTAGCTGGCGTCGTTCTCGGTGCGCTCGGCGATGGCGGCCATGGTCCGCACGGCCTCCACCGGGTATTTGCCGGCGGCGGTCTCGCCGCTGAGCATGATGGCGCTGGTGCCGTCGTAGATGGCGTTGGCCACGTCGGTGATCTCGGCACGGGTGGGGCGGGGATTTTCGATCATGCTCTCCAGCATCTGGGTGGCGGTGATGACCGGCTTGCCGCTGGAGAAGCTGTGGTAGATGATCTCCTTCTGAATGACCGGGATCTCGGTGAAGTCGATCTCCACGCCCATGTCGCCGCGGGCCACCATCACCGCGTCGGCGGCGGTGAGGATCTCGTCGATGTTGTCCACGCCCTCGCGGTTCTCGATCTTGGCGATGATGCGGATGTGGGAGTTGTGGCTGTTCAGCAGGCGGCGCACTTCCTGGATGTCCTGGGCGCTGCGGGTGAAGCTGGCGGCGATGAAGTCAAAGCCCTGCTCGATGCCAAAGAGGATGTCGTCCTTGTCCCGCTGGCTCATGTAGGGCATGGACAGGGAAACACCGGGCACGTTCACGCCCTTGTTGTTGCTGATGGGGCCGCCGTTCTCAACCTTGCAGGTGATGTCTGTGTCGGTGAGCTTGGTGACGGTCAGGCTGATGAGGCCGTCCGCCAGCAGCACGGTGCCGCCCACAGAAAGGTCGCCGGGCAGGTCCTTGTAGGTGATGGAGCAGATCTCGCTGGTGCCCTCCACATCCCGGGTGGTGAGGGTGAAGGTTTGGCCGGCCTTCAGCTCGGTCTTGCCGCCGGCGAATTGCTTCAAACGAATTTCAGGACCCTTGGTGTCCAGCAGGGCGGCCACAGGCTGATTCAGCTCTTCGCGCAGGCGCTTGAGGGTGTCCAGCCGGCGCTTGTGCTCTTCATGAGTGCCGTGAGAAAAATTGAAGCGGGCGACGTTCATGCCGCTCAGGATCATATCCCGAAGCACATCCTCCCGGTCCGTGGAAGGGCCCAGGGTGCACACGATCTTGGTTTTACGCATTCTGTTCATAAGGAACCTCCTGAAATGATAGAACCTCGAATTTTCACCAGCATATATTATACACCTGAATGCAAGCGCGTCAAAGGCCCAAAAGCAATTTTAAAAAGTTTTAACATCCCTGTGCAAACGAGGGGAGAAAACTTCTCTCTCCGGCTTAACTTCCTGTGGGGAATATTGTATAATGGAATCGCCCTTATACATAAGACCATTCCAAGGAGGAAATATCACCATGACAAAGCGCGTTTTTCTGATCGTGCTGGACAGCTTCGGCATCGGCTACGAGCCGGATGCGGATAAATTCGGCGACGTGGGGGCCAACACCCTTGCCTCCATCGCAAAGGACCCTGGTTTTGCGGCGCCCAACATGGCCTCTCTGGGCCTGTTCAATCTGGACGGCGTGCAGTGCGGCGCGCCGGTGCGGCCCATTGCGGGCAGCTGCGTGCGCCTGCAGGAGGCCAGCAACGGCAAGGACACCACCATCGGCCACTGGGAGATCGCCGGCGTGGAAAGCGAGCGGGCGCTGCCCACCTATCCCGACGGCTTCCCCCCCGAGGTGATCGAGCAGTACGAAAAGCTCACCGGGCGCAAGGTGCTGTGCAACAAGCCCTATTCCGGCACCGAGGTGCTGAAGGACTACGGCGAGGAGCACATGCGCACCGGCGCGCTCATCGTCTACACCTCGGCGGACAGCGTGTTCCAGGTGGCCGCCCACGAAGAGGTGGTGCCGCTGGAGCAGCTGTATGAATACTGCCAGATGGCCCGGGATATGCTCAAAGGCGAGCATGGCGTGGGCCGCGTGATCGCGCGCCCCTTCGTGGGCAGCTGCGCTGCGGATTTCAAGCGCACCTCCAACCGCCACGACTATTCCCTCAAGCCCCCTGCAAAGACCATGCTGGATTATCTGAAAGCCGCCGGCAAGGACGTGATCGGCGTGGGCAAAATTTATGATATTTTCGACGGCGAGGGCCTGACCGAAAAGATCCGCACCAGCGGCAACACCGACGGCATCCGGGTGATGCTGGAGCTGGCGGACCGGGACTTCGAGGGCCTTGCCTTCATCAACCTGGTGGACTTTGACATGATCTACGGCCACCGGCGCAACATTCCCGGTTATGCGGCGGCGGCGTCCGAGTTTGACCGGGGCCTCGGCGCGCTGCTGAAAAAACTGCGCCCGGGCGACGTGGTGATGATCACCGGCGACCACGGCTGCGACCCCGGCTTCACCAAGACCACCGACCACACCCGCGAGTATGTGCCGCTGCTGGTGGCCGGTCCCGAGGTGAAAAAGGACAATAACCTTGGCACCGTGCTGGGCTTTGGGGCCATTGGCAGGACCATCTGCACGGCGCTGGGCGTCAAGGCGAAGCTGGACGGCCAGGACCTCGCCGCGAAAATTTTCGACTGAACCCTCACGGCGGGTGAAATAAAATCCGCGCTCCATTCGTTTACCCTGTGAGGCTCTTTTGAATCGGGACCGCCGGCCCGCAGCGGGAAGTGAGAAACTCCATTGAAAAGGGACAAAATGCAGATCAGGATCATCATCGTGTGGGCGCTGGCAGCCGTCCTTCTGGCCGACAGCGTGCTGCGCAGCTTTCGCTCCAACTTCAACTTCGGCCTTCTTTTGATGTATCTCCTCACGGCGGCGCTTTGGGCCTATGCCGTGTTCCACCGCCCCATCGACGCCTTTTGCGCCGAGGGCGTGGGCCGCTGGCTGAAAATGCTGTTCTTCTTTGGCGTGGGCGTTTTCTGCCTGCTGCTGGGCTTTGTGGCCGTCAGCGGCTACGCCGGCGCGGCCAGCGGGCAGGAAAAGGCCATCGTGGTGCTGGGCGCGGGCCTGCGGAAGGACGTGCCTTCCGATTTGCTGCGCCGCCGCCTGGACGCCGCCTATGCCTATTACCTGGAAAATCCCGAGGTGGTGATCGCGGTCACCGGCGGGCAGGGCAGCGGCGAGACCATCCCGGAAGGGGTGGCGATGGCCCGTTATCTTGTGGAAAAGGGCGTGCCGGAGGAGCAGATCGTGGTGGAGCAGAAGAGCACCTCCACCGAAGAGAATCTGCTGTTTGCAAAAGAACTTCTGGAAGAGCGGGGCATCGGCGCGGACGAGCCCATGGCGGTGGTGACCAATGCCTTCCACTGCTACCGCGCCCGCTGCTACGCCCGGCTGGTGGGCTTTGAACAGGTAAGTTCCGTCCCCGCGGGCATCAGCCTCAACTCGGTGATGCCCTGTTACATGCGGGAGGTCTTCGCCGTGCTTTACTATTGGGTGTTCAAAACGAGCCAGAGCGGCTGGATCAGCCCGCTTGTGGGTATTTTATGAGAACGGCGGCCCGAAAGGCCGCAGCGAAGAGGTGAAAGAATGGCGCCAATCATCTGCGTGGAACATCTGCGCAAGGTGTACCGGGTGGGCAAGGAAAAGGTCATCGCCCTGAACGATGTGAACCTTGCCATCGAACCCGGTGAGATCTGCTGCATCGTGGGCCCTTCGGGCAGCGGCAAATCCACCCTGCTCAACCAGCTTGCAGGGCTGGAAAAGCCAACAAAGGGCAGCGTGCACATAGGCAAGCACGAGATCAGCGCGATGAGCGAAAACCAGCTGGCAAAGTTCCGCCAGGCGCATCTGGGGTTCATCTTCCAAAGCTACAACCTGCTGCCCAACCTCACCGCCGCCGAGAACGTGGCGCTTCCGCTGATGTTCAAGGGCGTGCCCCGCAAAAAGCGGCTGGAAATGGCCAAAGCGGAGCTCAAGCGCATGGGCCTGGGCAAGCGTGCGAACCACAAGCCCACCGAGATGAGCGGCGGCCAGCAGCAGCGCGTGGGCATTGCCCGTGCGTTCGTGGCAAAGCCCAAGGTCATCTTTGCCGACGAGCCCACCGGAAACCTGGACTCCTCCACCACCCGGCAGGTGCTTTACCGCATGCTCACCATGGCGAAGGAGAACAACATCACCTTCGTGATGGTCACCCACGAGCGTGACCTGGCCGACGTGGCGGACCGGGTCATCACCATCCGGGACGGCATGGTGGAGAGCAACATCCTTCTGGACGAACAGGAAAAGGCGAAAAAGCAGGCCGAACTGTTCAAGGATATTCTGGAATCGAAGCAGGAGGCGCCGCCGGAGCCTCAGACCACCGTACCGGCAGACAGTATCACCGACGAATGAGAGGAATCACATCCATGAAACAGAGGAAAAACAAGATCATCAGCCTTTCCCTGGCGCTGTCTTTGGCGCTGGGCGTGTTTGCCGGCGCGCCGGTGTATGCGGAGGACCCCGCTGCAATCGCAGTGAACAGCACATCTTCCTCGCCGTCAGGCAGCGGGGAAGACCCCAGCTCGGCCCCGGCTCCTGCTGCCCCCTATATCACGAACTATGACATCGGCGGCAGCTTCGGCGCCCATCTGCGCCCCGGCGAAAAAGCCAGCATCAGCATCACCGTGTCCGATGAATGGGCCCAAGGCAAAAATGCCGGTCTTCGCGGCCGTATCAACACCAGCAGTTTCTCTGGTAAAGACGCCATTGCGGAAAAACGCGGCGACGGTACATACAAATTTGTGTTTACGGATGTGACCTACAACGGCGGCAGCAACGAATTCAGCTTTGACGTGATCACCGAGGGTGGTGACGAGCCCCGTGAGCTCATCCCCATGAGCCTTACCATCATCCAGTGCGCCGAGGCCATTGAACCCACTCCCGCGCCCACTCCTGCGCCGCAGGAAGTGCCCAAGATCATGGTGAAGGACTTCACCTTCGGCGGCAACAGCGTGGAGGCCGGCAAGGAGTTCACCCTGGAGCTGACCCTGTTCACCACCAGCGGCAACACCAACCTGGAGGACGTGATGGTGGGCCTGACCTTCCCCACGGATTCCAAGAACGTCAGCCTCGCCAGCGGCAGCATGAACACCTATGTGGGCGCGATGGCTCCCAACGAGACCCGCACCATCAGCTACAAGATGGTCACCGACGCCACCATGGAGCCCGGCTCTGTGAACATCACCGTGCAGCTGACCAGCAAGAACGGCGAAGCCGCGACCTCTCCCATTTCCATCCCCGTGACCCAGCCCGAGCGCTTTGAAATCACCAATGTGGAAGCTCCCGAGACCATGATGATGGGCGAGGAGGGCTACCTCTCCGTCACCTTCGTCAACAAGGGCAAGAGCGCCATCAACAACCTCACCGCCGAGATCCAGGGCGAGAACCTGGCCAACCCCGGTCAGAGCCAGTTTTTGGGCAACGTGGCCGCCGGCACCGAGAACTCGGTGGACTTCAGCGTGATGGCTTCCGCCGAGGGCGTCATCAACGGCAAGGTCATCCTGAGCTATGAGAACTCCAAGGGCGAAGTGGCCACGCTGGAGAAGGAATTCTCCTGCACCGTGGAAGCCATGCCCGTTTACGAAGACCCCGGCATGATGGATCCCGGCATGATGGACCCCGCCATGGGCGATGATGTGAGCACCGGCATGCCCATCTGGGGCTGGGCCCTCATCGTTGTGGGCGTGGGCGCTGTTGTTGCGGTCGTCGTGGTGGTGATCCGCAAGAAGAAGGCTGCGAAGAAACTGGCGGCGCTGGAGGACGAAGATGAAGATATCTGATCTGCTGCGCCTCAGCACGGATAATCTTCGGCGGCGCAAAGGCCGCACAGCCCTGACCGTTATCGGCGTGGTGGTGGGCACCTTCGCCATCATCGTTATGATCAGCCTTGGCATCGCCAGCAATGCCCAGAACGAAGCCATGCTGCAAAGCTGGGGCGATCTGACCCAGATCCAGATCTATAACTATTCCTACGGCGCCGCAGGCGACGTTCCCAAGCTGGACGACGAAATGCTGGAAACATTCCGCAGCCACGAGCATGTGGTGGCGGCCACGCCGTTCTATTCCTCCAACTCCATGAACGGCAATGTCTACGCCGGCAAGGGCGACCGGTATGAAGCGTATCTGTGGGATTGTTACGGCGTGGACATGAACGCGTTGGAGGCCATGGAGTTTCAGCTGCAAAGCGGCAGCTGGATCGCCGATGACGTGAACCTGGGCAAAAAGAAGATTCCCGTGCTGGTAGGCGCCAATTTTGCCTATCAGTTCCAGGATACCCGAAAGAGCTACAACAGCGGCAAGCGCCAGCGCTGGGCGGGGCAGACCGACTCGCTGGGCAACCCTATCCCGCCCTTTGTAGACGTCAACAAGGACAAACTCACCCTGAAACTCACCGCTTATGACACCAACGGCAACGAGAAGTCCAGCGAATATCAGCTGGTGGTGATGGGCACCTTTGTGTCGGACACCTCCAAGCACTATTTCACCGAATCCGGCATTGCCATGCGCGTGTCTGATATGAAAATGCTGGAGAAAGAGTATCAGCGCCTCAGCGGCAAGAAAAACAATTCCTCCGGCAGCGTGATGATCTCCAACGGCACGGTCATGCGCGAGCAGGACAACGGCTACCAGGAAGTCTACGTCAAGGTGGACGACGTGGAGAACGTGGGCGATGTGGAAGAGTGGATCCACGACATCGGCTATGAACAGACCAACTCCATGACCCAGATCCGCGAGGAGATGCAGGCCAGCGTGGTGAAGAGCCAGATGATTCTGGGCGGCACTGCCGCCGTGGCTCTGCTGGTGGCGGCGCTGAACATCGCCAACACCATGATGATGTCCATCTACGAGCGCACCAAAGAGATCGGTGTGATGAAGGTGCTGGGCTGTGAGGTGGGCAAGATCCGCAACATGTTCCTGATGGAAGCGGGCGCCATCGGCCTGCTGGGCGGCATCATCGGCGTGGCCCTGAGCTACGCCGCGTCGGCCATCCTCAACAACATCAACACCATTGCCGCGCTGTTCGGCGGCGGAGGCATCGACCTGAGCGGCCTTTTGAACGGCATCGGCGGCATGTACGGCGGCATGGGCGGCCAGATCTCCATCATTCCCCCGTGGCTGGTGCTGCTGGGGCTTGGGTTCTCCACCCTGGTTGGCATCCTGTCCGGCCTGTGGCCGGCGGTGAAAGCCACCCGTATCAGCGCGCTGGAAGCCATCCGGCACGAATAAAAAATCCTTCTGCGAGGCTCCCTTGAACGGAAGCCTCGCTTTTTGTTTTTGGGCGAGCACATCCCCGGGCCGGGCCGCCGCATATACATG
Source organism: Candidatus Allofournierella excrementigallinarum (assembly GCA_019119025.1). Classification (GTDB taxonomy): domain Bacteria; phylum Bacillota; class Clostridia; order Oscillospirales; family Ruminococcaceae; genus Allofournierella_A; species Allofournierella_A excrementigallinarum. Next base: position 46,828 of record DWXV01000024.1, on the reverse strand, counting down.
TCCTGAAACTTATGAAAAAAGGAGAAGGGACATGGAAACTGCGGAACGGGCGCTGGAATTTGTGATGGAGGCGCTTCATCAGCTGGCCTGGGGGCCGGGCACCATCTGTCTGCTGGCCTTATGCGGTGTTGTGTTCAGCGCATCCACCGGCTTTTTTCAGCTGCGCGGCGTGCGCTTCTGGCTGGGGCGGACCCTGGGCGCGGCGTTCAAGGGTGGAGACAAGCGGGGCGCGACCACCGCTTTCCAGTCTGCCTGCACGGCGCTGGCGGCAACTTTGGGCACGGGAAACATCGCCGGCGTGGCCACCGCGCTGGTGGCGGGCGGGCCAGGGGCGGTGTTCTGGATGTGGCTCTCGGCACTGCTGGGCGCCATGACCGCCTATGCAGAGAACGTTCTCGCCGCCCTCTACCGCGGCACCAGCCGCAGAGGCGACCCGGTGGGCGGGGCGATGTTCTACATCGAGAAGGGCCTGCACAGCCGCCGTCTCGCGGCGGCGTTCAGCTTTTTCTGCCTGCTGGGCTCGCTGGGCATGGGCAACATGGCGCAGGCAAACTCCATCGCCGAGGGCCTGCGGGACGCCTTTCACATTCCGCCGCTGGCCACCGGCCTTGCGGTCGCGGGGGTCATAGGCGTCACCATCGCCGGCGGCGTCGCCCGGGTGGGGCGGGTCGCCGAAAAGATCGTGCCCTTCATGGCCGTGGCCTACACCGGCGGGGCGGTGCTCATCGTGCTGCTCAACATCCAACATCTGCCCAGCGTTGTGGCCATGATCTTCCGGGAGGCCTTTTCCCTCCGGGCCGGCCTTGGCGGGGCGGCGGGCTACGGCCTTGCCAGAGCGCTGTCGGTGGGTGTGGCCCGTGGGGTCAGTTCCAACGAGGCAGGGCTTGGCTCCTCGGTGATGGCGAACTCCGCCGCCGGATGCTCGCCGGTGGAGCAGGGGATGTGGGGCATCATGGAAGTGGCGGTGGACACCCTCTTCATGTGCACCCTCACCGCCCTTGCCATTTTGTGCAGCGGGGCCTATGACCTCGACGCCTATACCGAGGCAAAGGCCCATGGTCTTCTGGAAACGCTGCCCAACGGCGCGGCGCTCACCGCCGATGCGTTTCGCGCCGCCTTCGGCCCCTGGGGCGGCGTGTTCCTGGCGGTCAGCCTGTCTCTGTTCGCCTTTTCGACTCTGCTGGGCTGGAGCTGCTACGGCGCGCAGGCGGCGGAATATCTGTGGGGCGCCCGGGCGGCCGGGACCTACAAGGCGGTGTTCGTGGCGGTCATCGTCCTGGGCTGTGTGACCCGGCTCGAGCTGGTGTGGGAGATCTCCGACACCTTCAACGGATTCATGGCCCTGCCCAACCTGGCGGCGCTGCTCTGGCTCAGCCCGCGGGTCATCCGGGAGAGCCGCCGCGGCCTGCCCTCTCGAAAGAGGGCGCGTTTCAAACAAACAGCGGCATAATGGGAGAAAACCCTTGCATGGAGAAGGATTCGGTGGTATACTTTAGTGCAGTAACACATTGCGGCAATAAATCAGCCGCGGATGTGAAGGGCCGCCTGGCCCGAACAGGAGGGAATTGACCATGAAAAAGCTGATTTGTGCATGTACGGCGGCGATGCTGGCTGTCTCCATGCTGGCGGGCTGCGGCGGCCAGACGTCCACCCCCGCTTCCGAAAGCGGTTCCGCGCCCGCATCCCAAGGCGCCGGCAGCGCCTATGTGGTGGGTGTGTGCCAGCTGGCGCCCCACGACGCGCTGGATGCCGCCACCCAGGGCTTTCAGGACGCCCTGAAAGAGGCCCTGGGCGACCAGGTGACCATCGAAGTGAAGAATGCCGCGGGCGACTCTCCCACCTGCGCCACCATCGTCAACGGTTTTGTTTCTGCGGACGTTGACCTCATTATGGCAAACGCCACCGCCAGCCTGCAGGCGGCTGTGGCCGCCACCTCCGACATCCCCATCCTGGGCACCTCGGTCACCGAGTACGGCGTGGCCCTGGGCATTGAGGGCTTTTCCGGCACTGTGGGCACCAATGTGTCCGGCACCTCCGACCTGGCCCCGCTGGACCAGCAGGCCGCGATGCTGCAGGAGTGGTTCCCCGACGCCCAGAACGTGGGCCTGCTCTATTGCTCTGCCGAGCCTAACAGCCAGTATCAGGTGGACGTCGTACAGGCGGAACTGGAGAAGCTGGGCTACACCTGCACCCAGTACGCCTTCTCTGACACCAACGACATGGCCTCCGTCACCCAGAACGCCGCTGACAACAGCGATGTGATCTATGTGCCCACCGACAACACGGTAGCCAACAACACCGGCGTGGTGGACAACATCTGCCGCCCCGCGGGCGTGCCCGTCATCGCGGGCGAAGAGGGCATCTGCTCCGGCTGTGGCGTTGCCACCCTGTCCATCAGCTACTATGATCTGGGCGTCGCCACCGGCGAGATGGCGGTGAAGATCCTCACCGGCGAGGCAAACGTCGCTGAAATGGCCATCGAATACGCGCCCCAGTTCACCAAGAAATACAACGAAGCCATCGCGGCCGACCTGGGCCTGACCGCTCCGGAGGGCTACGAGCCGATCGCTGCCGAATGATTTGATGGATCGCGCGAAAAAAGCAGAGGAAAAGGCTTTCCTTTTCCTCTGCTTTTTGCTATAGTAGTAAGGAAAAGCATCAACGGGGCGATGTGCCGCCCCGCAGGAGGGAAGACTCATGGATTTTCTCAACGCGCTGCCGGGCGCTGTGTCCCAGGGGCTGATCTGGGGCATCATGGCCATCGGCGTGTACATCACGTTCCGCATCCTGGACATCGCGGACCTCACGGTGGACGGCTCTCTGTGCACCGGTGCGGCGGTGTTTGCGGTGATGTTCACCGGCGGGGCCAACCTGTGGCTGGCCATGCTGGCGGCCACGCTGGCGGGCATGGCGGCGGGCCTTGTCACCGGCCTCTTGCAGACAGCCTGCGGCATCCCGGCCATTCTGGCGGGCATCCTGACCCAGCTGGGGCTGTATTCCATCAATATGGCCATCATGGGCATGAAGGCCACCGTGGCCATCAACGTGACCACCAACGAAATGCTGGACAAGCTGCTGGTCTCCCTGCGCTTCGTCACCGACGTGGCCAAGGGCGCCCGCCCGTTCTGGCGGCATCCCATCTTTGTGGGCGGCCTGTTCACCCTGGCCATCATCGCTGTGCTCTACTGGTTTTTCGGCACCGAGCTGGGCTGCTCTCTGCGCGCCACCGGCGCCAACGCCAACATGGCCCGCGCCCAGGGCATCAACACCAACTTTGCCAAGGTGCTGGGGCTGGTGGTCTCCAACGGTCTGGTGGCCCTCTCCGGCGCGCTGCTGGCCCAGTACAACAGCGCCAGCGAGATCAACATGGGCCGCGGCGCCATCGTCATCGGCCTGGCCGCCGTCATCATCGGCGAGGTCATTTTCGGCAAGGTGTTCGTCAATTTCGCCCTCAAGCTGTTCGCGGTGGTGCTGGGCTCCATCATCTACTACATTGTGCTGCAGGCGGTGCTGGCCCTTGGCCTCAACGCCAACTACCTGAAGCTACTGGCGGCGCTGGTGGTGGCGCTGTTCCTGTCGGTGCCCTACTGGAAGGACCGGTATTTCTCCAAATCGGTGAAGAAGGGAGGCGCCCGCAATGCTTGACGTCAAAAACATCTCCAAGACCTTCAACGCAGGGACCGTCAACGAAAAGGCGGCGCTGAACGGCCTGTCGCTGCATCTGGACGAGGGCGACTTCGTCACCGTGATCGGCGGCAACGGGGCGGGCAAAAGCACGCTGCTGAACGCGGTGGCGGGCGTGTGGCCGGTGGATTCCGGCGCCATCATGATCGACGGCGTGGACATCACCCGCCTGCCGGAGCACAAGCGGGCAAAGTACATCGGCCGCGTCTTTCAGGACCCCATGATCGGCACAGCCGCCACCATGCAGATCGAGGAGAATCTGGCCCTGGCGGCCCGGCGCGGCCAGCGCCGCGGCCTTGGCCCCGGCATTACCCGGGAGGAACAGGAAGAGTACAAAGAGCAGCTCAAGATGCTGGGCCTGGGCCTGGAAAGCCGGCTCACCACCAAGGTGGGCCTGCTCAGCGGCGGCCAGCGTCAGGCGCTCACCCTGCTGATGGCTTCCCTGAAAAAGCCCAAACTGCTCCTTCTGGACGAGCACACCGCTGCCCTGGACCCAAAAACGGCGGCCAAGGTGCTGGAGCTTTCCGCAAAGATCGTGGCGGAGCACAACCTCACTACGCTGATGATCACCCACAACATGAAGGACGCCATCCAGTACGGTAACCGGCTCATCATGATGCATGAGGGCCGCGTCATCTATGACGTGAGCGGCGAAGAAAAGAAGAATCTGAAAGTGGCGGATCTCTTGCTGAAATTCGAGCAGGCCAGCGGAAGCGAACTGGACAACGACCGGATGCTCCTTTCCTGAATCATGCGATTTTTGGCCCGGCGCGGCGACGCGCCGGGCTTTTTGCAATATTTAAAGGAAGCGTATCGTATTATAAACGTCGGCCTGGTGAAATTCCACGCCTTTGCGTTGTGTCGGAACAGGAAAAATGGTATAATAACTTTGCCGGCGCTGCCCCGGGTCCACCCGGCCCGCTCTTTCGAACGGCAGGCGGCGCCTGCGGCACGGCCCAAAAGCCGCGTCCAACACAGGAAAGGCGGTGCCAGTTTGGCTTGTTTTGACGCAGTGCTGTTTGATGTGGACGGCACATTGATCCATTCCAGTCCAGGTATCCTCGCGACCATGGAGTACACCTTCCGCGCGGTGGGCATCGACCCTGCGGGGATCGACCTCAACCGATACCTTGGACCTCCGCTTCGGCGCAGCTTTGCCGAGCACATGCGCAGGGAAGAGGATGTGGAGCGCATGGTGCGCATCTACCGCGACCGCTATCACGAGGTGGGCCAGCATCAGTGTCAGGTGTTTCCCGGCGTGCCGGAAATGCTGCAGCGGCTGCAACGTGCAGGTGTAAAACTCTACACCGCCACGTCCAAACCCACCTCGGTGGTGACCCCCATCCTGCGGGAACTGGGCCTGGCGGATCATTTCACCTTCATCGGCGGCGCCAGTGAAGACAAGAGCGTAGACACGAAAACGGCTGTGATGCGCACGGTGCTGGTGCGCCCGGAACTGAAAGGCGCGCGGGTGCTCATGGTGGGCGACCGGGCCGACGACATGCGCGGCGCGGCAGACTGCGCCGTGCCGGCAGCGGCGGTGCTGTACGGGTATGGAAGCAGGGAAGAGCTGCTTCCCTTCGAACCGTGCTTCGCGGCTCAGACCTGTGAACAGCTGGCTGATTTCATCCTCGGCCAGGGAGCAAATGATTAAAGGAGGGCAATTGCATGCCTCAGAACAGACGCAAGTCCCGTGGCGGCCCGGCGCCGCTCACCCCCAAGCAGAAGCAGGCAGCCATCGTGCTGGGTATCTGCGCCCTTGTGCTGATCGTCACCATTGCGGTGGTAAGCGTCATCGTTTCCAAAGCCGGCGGCGGCGAGCCCGATTCGGGCAGCACCAGCCAGGCTTCCTCCGGCACCAGCCAGATCGTGACGGGCGGCTTTGACGCCAGCAAGTACGGCGACGCTGTGCTGGGCGGGACCGAAGACGCCGGCGCGGAGTATATCAACGAGACCATCTTCGTGGGCGACTCCAACACCTACCGCTACTATCAGTACAATCTGCTGGACCTGGATCAGGTGGTGGCGGTGGAAGGCCTGGGTATCCAGGAGTTCACCACCGACAAGTCCATCTATTTCAAAGGCGATGACAACGGCTATTCCATCCCCGATGCGCTGGCCAAGATGAAGCCCCGCCGCATCATCGTGATGATGGGAACCAACAACGCCGACGGCACCATGAGCGCCTCTGATTTCGCCTCCAACTACCGCACCGCTCTGGAGGCCGTCAAGACGGCCTATCCCTACACCGATATCATCGTTTCCGCCGTGCCTCCCATCCCCGAGGACCACTCCAGCTATGCCAGCATGAGCATGGAGACGATCAACGAGTTCAACGATGCGCTGGCTCAGGTGTGTGCCGACAATGGCTACAAATTCCTGAATGTCAGCGAAGTCCTGGTGGGGGACGACGGCTACGGCAAGTCTCAGTACTTCCTGTCCGGCGACATCCATCTGAAAAAGGACGCGCTGACCGCCATTATGGAATATGCCCGCACCCATGCCTACCTGGGCACTGAGGACCGCCGCCCTGACACCGACAACATCCCCGAGCGCCGCAAGACCGGCTCCACCGGCACGGTGACTGCCACTCCGACTCCCTCGCCGGATGAAAAGACCTATACCGCCCAGTACAATGTGGACAAGAACGTGGGCGGCACCCTGACCAGCGGCGACAAGAAGGGCGTCACCAGCCTGAACTTCAAGGACCTGACCAGCAAGAGCAGCGTTTCGGTGACCGCCGTGCCTGCCGACGGCTATGAGTTCCTCAAGTGGAGCGACGGCAACACCAGCGCCACCCGCACCGACAAGGACTTCAAGCAGAACGTCAACGTGACCGCCATGTTCGGCGCGAAGCTTGTGGTGAGCATCAAGGAGGGCAGTTCCGGCACCACCACAGTGGGCCAGGGCGTTACCCTGCACGCCAATGTGAGCGACCGCTCCAGCATCAATGTGGACAACGACATCTACTGGACCGTCAACGGCACCGAGTTCCGCCGCGGCATCAGCGCCGGCTATACCCCGGACAAAGAGGGCACCTACGAGATCAAGGCGAACGTGACCCTGAACGGCAAGACCTACAGCGCCACCTATACGCTGACTGCGAAAGCTGCGGCGGCGAGCCCCACCGGCATCAGCATCAGTGGCGGCGGTGTGTCGCTTTCCAGCGACGGAGGACTGATCAACCTTACGGCAAGCGTTACGCCCAGCAACGCGCAGGGCACCATTAACTGGACCGTGTCTCCCGCCGCCACCCTGAGCGCTTCCACCGGCTCCAGCACCGCGGTGACCTTCCCCAAAAATGAAAGCACTTCGCCCGTGACCTACACGGTCACCGCGAAAATCGGCAACGTGAGCGGCACTACGACCATCACTGTAAGCGGAAAAGCTCTCCAGAACATGGATCTTTCCCTCTCTGGCCCGCAGACTGCAACGATCGGGCAGGAATGCAACTTTACACTGATCGGTAATCTGCCTGCCAATTACACCATCACCTGGGGAGGCGCAGTCGGTGGAAGCAGCAACAGCGCTTCCTTCACGCCGCAGGAAGCAAACACTTATACGGTCTCTGTAACGGTGACAGCAGACGGATACAATAAGTTTGAAAAGAGCATGCAGGTCGTTGTGACAGCAGCCGCGCCGACACAGGCGGACGGTCAGTCCTGAGATGCAAAAAGGCCGCCCTGCCCGGCAGGGCGGCCTTTTCACGAATCAAAACAGCAAGGAGAACGCACCATGAAACTTTCCGTCCTGGGCTGCGGCCGTTGGGGCACTTTTCTGGCTTCCTATCATTGCGCAAAGAACGAGGTCCTGCTGTGGGGCCGCCCCGGTTCCCGCGGGCTTGCCCGGCTGCGGGCCGAGCGCAGAAACGAATATCAGACCCTGCCGGATTCTCTTCTTTTAGGGGATGATCTGGCCGCCGCGCTGGCCTTTGGGCCGGTGGTGGTCATTTCCATCAGCGCCCAGCAGCTGCGGCAGCTGGCGGCGCAGATTCAGCAGTTTGATGTGAAGGGAAAGACCTTTATCCTTTGCATGAAGGGCATCGAAGTAGCCACCGGCAAGCGCCTGACCCAGGTGTTCCGCGAAGAGGTCACCCAGCCGGTGAAGGTTGCGGTGTGGGTGGGGCCCGGCCATGTGCAGGATTTCTCTGCCGGGGTGCCCAACTGTATGGTGGTGGATTCGGACGACCCCGCCACCACCGACTTCATCGTGGATAACCTCAGCAGCGACCTCATCCGCCTGTACAAAGGGCGCGACCTCATCGGCACCGAGGTGGGCGCCGCCGCCAAAAACGTCATTGGCATTGCCGCCGGCATGCTGGATGGGGCGGGCTACACCAGCCTCAAGGGCGCGCTGATGGCCCGGGGCGCCCGGGAAATAGCCCGGCTCATCCGCGCCATGGGCGGCAACGAGCTTTCGGCCTATGGCCTGTGCCACCTGGGCGATTACCAGGCCACCCTGTTTTCTTCCCACAGCCACAACCGCCAGTTCGGCGAGAGCTTCATCAAGGGCGAGCCCTTCGACCGCCTTGCCGAAGGCGCTTCCACCGTGCAGGCGCTGGTGCGGCTGGGCGAGGAATACAAGGTGGACCTGCCCATCTGCCAGACAGTGAACGACCTGCTGTACAACGGCCTTTCCGCGGTTGAAGTCATCCCGCGCCTGTTCAGCCGTTCGGTCAAGGGTGAATTCGACTACTGAGCGTACTGCCTGCCCCCCGCGCACACCCCCTCGCAGGGCTGCATACATTGGGGCAAGGGAGGCGTTTGACCATGACTGATTTGTGCCAATGCCTGCGGGCGTATGCCCCGGGCGACGAAGACGTGACCAACGGCAGTGTGGAGAACTATGATCTGAACTGGGGCGAACCGGTGGCCACGCCGGACTGCAGATGCGGCGAATGTTGCGGCTGCCAGAACTGCTGCAGCTGCGAGGACAGCTGCACCTGCACGCCCGAGCCTGAACCTGATCCTGACCCTGTGGAATGCACCGGCGGCCGCTGCGGCTGCACGGCGTCGGAGGAAGGCGCTTATCCCATCATCGACCTGTGAGCGCGGCGGCACCCGGACAATGGCTTCGGCATGTCCGGGTGCCGCTGCATCTGTGCGCCGCTTCCCTTGACGAATGGGGCGGAATAAGCGATAATAGACAAGGTAAGCGCCGCCGGAAAGGGCGGCAAAGGATATGAAAAGGGAGAGATCGACCCATGGCATATTATCATTGCCTTTTGCTGGATGTGGACGGCACCTTGATGGATTTTGCTGCTGCCGAGCACAAGGCTTTTCACGAAACGATGAGCGAGTTCGGCCTGCCTGCCACCGATGAAGTGGAGCACACCTACCACACCATCAACAAGGGCCTCTGGGCCGCATTGGAAAAAGGCCAGATCAAGCGGGACAAGCTGGTGGTCCGCCGCTTTGAGGAACTGCTGGCGGCGCTGGGAGCCACCGGCGACGCAGCGCGGATGAACGCCTTCTATCTGGACCGCCTCAGCGAGCATCCCGACCTGATGCCCGGCGCGCTGGAGGCTGTGAAGGAGTTGTCGGAGGTAGCCACCCTTGCGGTGGTCACCAACGGTGTGGAGCACGTGCAGGAAAAGCGGCTGAAAGAGTCCGGCCTGGGCGCGTATATGGACGCTGTGTTCATCTCCGAGCGCCTCGGCGTGGAAAAACCAAACCGCCGCTTTTTCGAGACGGCCCTGCGCAGCCTGGGCATCGAGAACCGGGGCAAGGTGCTGGTGGTGGGCGACAGCCTCACCGCCGATGTGAAGGGCGGCCAGAACGCAGGGCTGGATACCTGCTGGTTCAATTGGGAAGGCAAGGAAGCTCCCGCGGAGAACGGGCCCACCCACACCGTGCGCGCCTGGGAGGAACTGTACGCCATCGTCATGGAGCCGGACGAACTGGAAAACGTGGGCCAGACCCGGCGCAAACATCAGTTTGAGCAGGGCGGCTGAGCCGGCTCTGCCAGAGAAACGGAACGAACATGGTACTATCCTTACAAAACATCGGAAAGAGCTTTGGCGAGATGGTGGTCCTTGAGGGCATCAGCGCCACGGTGGAGCAGGGGGAACGCATCGGCATCGTGGGCGAAAACGGCGCCGGCAAGACCACTCTGCTCAAGATCCTCTGCGGTGAGTATCAGCCCGACGAGGGGGAAATGCAGCTGACCCGGGGCGTGAGCCTGGGGTATCTGGAACAGAACAGCAAGCTGGACCCCCGGCAGGACGTTTACGGCGAGATGCGCAATGCCTTTGCGTCGGTGCTGGACGCCATGAACCGCATGCGCCTGCTGGAGAAAAAACTGGAAAAGGACCCCCACGACCAGGAGGTCCTGGCAGAGCATGCCAGGCTTTCGGCGGTCATTGACGCGGCTGACGGCTACAACATGGACGTGAATATCAAAAAGGTGCTCAGCGGCATGGGCTTTGGGCCGGAGACCTATCAGAAAAGCGTGGCGGTGCTCTCCGGCGGCGAGCACACCCGGCTGTGCCTGGCGCGGCTGCTGCTCCAGCGCCCGGATGTGCTGATTTTGGACGAGCCCACCAACCATCTGGATTTCATCACCATGGAATGGCTGGAAGGCTACCTGAAGAGCTATTCCGGCGCGGTGCTGGTGGTCAGCCACGACCGCTATTTTCTGGACGAGATCTGCACGCGCATCTGGGAAGTGGAAGGCCACGGCCTGACCAGCTACAAAGGCAATTACTCCGCCTTTTTGCCCCAGAAAGAGGCGGCGGTGGCCCTGCAGCAAAAGCAGCACGACGCCGACGTGGCCAAGGCGCAGAAGCTGGAGGACTACATCGCCCGCAATCTGGTGCGGGCTTCCACCACCAAAATGGCCCAGAGCCGCCGCAAGCAGCTGGAAAAGCTGGAGATCACCGAAAAGCCCGCCAGCGAGCCCCGGCAGCTGAAATTCCGCTTTGAGTTCGACGTCACGCCCTACAACGAACTGCTGACCCTCAAAAACCTCTGCGTCAAGATCGAAGGCCGCACGCTGCTGGAACCCTTTGACCTGCAGGTGCTGCGGGGCGAGCGGCTGGTCATCGCCGGCCCCAACGGCGCGGGCAAATCCACCCTGCTGCAGGTGCTGGCCGGGCGCCGTAAGCCCAGCGGGGGAATGGTGCGGCTGGGCGCCGGGGCAAAGGCCAGCGTTTTCGAGCAGCAGCAGTTTCGCCGCGGCGGCCGCGTCATCGACGCGATCTGGGACAAATGGCCGCGTATGACCGAGCTGGAAGTGCGCAGCCATCTGGCCCGCTTCGGCTTTAGGGGCGAGGATGTGTTCAAGCCCTGCAGCGCGCTGTCCGGCGGCGAACTCGCACGCCTGCGCCTTTCTGAGATCGTGCTGGAACGGCCCAACCTGCTGTTCATGGACGAGCCCACCAACCACCTGGACATCTACACCCGGGACAGCCTCACCGAGGCGCTCACAGCCTATGAGGGAACCCTGCTGCTCATCACCCACGACCGCTATCTGATGAACAGCCTGGCCTGCCCCATCCTTTATATCGAGAACGGCAGGGCCACCCTCTATGAAAGCTACGAAAAGATGATGGGCCGCGGCCAGGCAGCGCCCGAACCGCCCCCCGCAGCGCAAACCGCCACCGGCGGCAAAGCCTCCTACGGCAAGGAACAGCGCCGCCGCCGCGCGGAACTTCGCGCCCGCATCAAGGTGGTGGAGGATGAGATAGAGGCCATCGGCGCCCGGGTGGTGGAGCTGGAAAATTCCATCAACGACCCCGAGGTGCTGCGGGACCACATCCTCCTGCGGGACACCTGCGACGAGCTGGAGGACACCCGCTTCCACCAACAGGAGCTTTTTGACGAGTGGGAAAAGCTGCTGGAAGAACAGGAGCAGTACGAGCAGGAAGAAGAATAAAACAGCAAAAGCCTCTGGCAAGCCAAATTGCTTGTCAGAGGCTTTTGCATGAACGAAAGTATTCACTCAAGAAGAGGCGTTCCGGGGGAAGATGATGCGCACGGCAGTGCCTTTGTCCGGCGCGCTTTCCAGCTCCACCTGGGCATGGTGGAAGGCCGCGCCGTGCTTGACGATGGAAAGGCCCAGCCCGGTGCCGCCGATCTCTTTGGAGTGGCTTTTGTCCACCCGGTAGAATCGCTCGAACACCCGGCTGTGATGCTCCGGGGCGATGCCGATACCGGTGTCCGCCACTTCCAGGGTGACGTGGGCGGCGTCTGACCGCACAGACACGGTGACACTTCCGCCGGGTTTGTTGTACTTCACCGCGTTCTCGCAGAGGTTGTACACCATCTCGTCCAAAATGGCGGGCACCGCCTGGATGACCGCCTCGCCGCCCTCCAGATGCAGGGTGACGTGGGCGGCGTCGGCGGCGCTTTCCAGCAGGCTGAGGTTGCGGGCGGCGCACTCTTTCAGTTCCACCGGCACCGGGGTGTCGTGGATGTTGTTCTCGTCCAGCTGGGAGATGCGGATGATGTCCCGTACAAGCTGGATGAGGCGCTGGGATTCATCGTAAATTTTGCCGGCGAAGTGAGGCACGTCCGAGGGGGCGATCATGCCGCTTTTCATGATCTCGGCGATGCCGGCGATGGAGGTGAGGGGAGTCTTGAGCTCGTGGGACACATTGGCGCTGAACTCCCGCCGCAGGCCCTCCCGTTCCTGCTGTTCGGTCACGTCCAGCAGCACCAGCACGATGCCGGTGAGGGTGCTCTCCTGATAGACGGGATTTGCAAACAGCTGGCAGATGCGCCCGTGCAGGGGAACGAGGCTCTCCACATGCTCGCCTCCCTGGGCGCCGTGCAGGCTCTCCAGAAAATCGGGTTCATCGGTCAGCTCTCGGATGTTGCGGCCGTCCAGCGGCTTTTCCGGCTGCAAAAGGCGGGTGGCGCTGGAATTGTAGGAGAGCACCAGTCCGTCGGCGTCCAGCACCAGAAACCCCTCCCGCATGTTGTCGGTGATGGCGGTGAACTGGCGTTTTTGGGCCTGCAGCTGCTGGATCTGCTCGCGTATCTGCCGGTTCTGGTGGTGCAGGCGGCGCAGAAGGGGCTTGAGCTCATCGTAGGGCGCCTGATTCACCTGGGGATGCTCCAGGTCGATTTCGTTGAGGGGCTTTGTGAGCCGCTGGCTCAATTTGTAGGCGATGGTCACCGCCACCAGAGCCGCAAAGATCAGCACCAGCAGCAGGGAAGGCGTGAGGCTTGCCAGCAGCGCCATGCTGGAATACTGGGTGCTGGAGATGCGAAGCACCTGGCCGTTTTCCAGCAGTATGGCGCAGTTGATGGTTTTTTCGGTCAGCGTTTCGGAATAACGGCTGCTTTCGCCGGCGCCCTCGGCAATGGCCTGGATAACCTCCGGCCGGTCGGCGTGGTTTTCCATCTGCGCGGGGTCGGCGTCGCTGTCAAAAAGCACGGTGCCGTCGGCGTCGATGAGGGTCAGCCGGTTCTGCCCGTCGCCCAGGCGCTCCAGATAGCCAAGGCCGTCCCGTTCCACATTGGGGGCAAGGTATTCCAGCTCGTTCCTCAACTCGTCGGAAAGCTGCGTTTCAAAATAGGGAAACAGGATGGCGATGAACAAAGCCATGCACACGAGCAGGGTGGTGAGAGTCACCGCCATCATCGCTTTGAAAATACGTTTGCTCATTGTTCGTTCTCCCGGATGCGGTAGCCGGAGCCCCGCACCGTTTCAATGCAGCTTCCGCACTCGCCCAGCTTCTGGCGCAGGGTGCGCACATGCACGTCCAGAGTGCGGCTCTCGGCGTCAAAGGTATAGCCCCAGACCTCCCGGAGAAGTTGCTCCCGGGTGAACACGATGCCGGGCGACTGGATGAGCAGGCTCAGCAGCTCGAATTCCTTGTGAGTCAGGGTGACGGGGCGGCCGTTCGCCAGCACCTGATGCCGGGCGGGGCAGACGGAAAGACCGCCCGCCTTGTACTCCATGACCTGCTCGCCGGGAGCGGTGCGGCGCAGCAGCGCGTTGACGCGGGCCACAAGCTCCATCATACCGAAGGGCTTGGGGATGTAATCGTCGGCGCCGCTGTCCAACCCCAGCACACGGTCGTATTCGCTGCCCTTGGCGGTGAGCATGATGACCGGCAGCTTGCGGGTGGCGGGCTCTGCCCGCAGCTGTTTCAAAATTTCGATGCCGTCCTGCTCGGGCAGCATGATATCCAGCAAAAGCAGGTCGGGCGCGGCTTTTGCCATCTGCGCCCAGAACTGGCTGGGCAGCCCGAATCCCTGGGCATCGTGGCCGGAGTGGTTCAGCGTGTACACCACCAGCTCGCGGATGCTGTTGTCATCTTCCAAAACATAGATCACGGACATGGATGCTCTCCCTTCAAATCGGTCCGCGCCCGGGCTGCCGGCCCTGCCTCGAAAAGGCGGGGCCGCAGCGGGGGCCGCGCGGATCTCATTCGATTCAAGTATAAAGCATTTGCGCCGGTTTTCCCACCCCGAAATGTAAAATGTCCGTAAAAAGTGGGCTTGTCAGGGGAAAAATCAACGCCCCTGCACAAACCGTGCAGGGGCGTTGGAAAGGCTTCAGCCCTCGCCGGCCGAGGCGGCCAGGTAGCTGGAGATATTGGTGGTGGAATAGGTCTGGAAACTGAACAGCAGCAGGACCTGATCGAACTGCTCCCGCTGCATCAGCGCGTCGATGCTGTTGCGGTAGCTGCGGGGGTCGATGACGCAGATCTCGGCGTAGTTCTCGATGAGGTAGGGAACAAAGCTGTTGGCGTAGCTGTCTTTCACCACCAGCACACGGCCCTCGCCGCGGCCTTCGATGGTGACGTAGCCCTGGTTGCCGTAAAGGAACATGGAGTACTTGTCGGCGGTCCCGGCCTTTTCCATCTCATACAGGCCGCTGGTGAACTGCGGTTCGGTGGCCTCGCCCCGGGCGTTGGTTTTCCAAACGGTCATCTGATCGGGAATGTCCAGGTAGGAGATGGTGTCCGGCGTCTGGTCCCACCGCAGGCACTTGGAGTAGGTGGTGCCATAGAAGTCCGGCACCTGGCCAAAGTCCCCGGCGCTCACTTCCATGGGGGTCAGGCCCAAAGAGCGGCAGTATTCCTGATAGGCCAGATACGCTCCGCCGTCGGTGGTCCAATGGTGGTCGGTCTTGTAGTAGAGCTGGGTATCCTCCGCGGCAGCACTGAAAGCTTCTCGCAGATCGATGCAGTTGGCGCCCTCGTGCATAGAGAAAATGGTGTCCAGCAGCGCGTTTTCGTCCAGCAGGGGGGCGTTGGCGGGCAGTTTGTCGGGATAGATCACGCTCGCGGAAGGCGTGATCATCAGGGTGACCTTGCCGGGGTAGCGCAGCGCGAACGAAGAACTCTGCTGGATGTTGCTTTTCAGGATGCGCTCCTCGGTGGGTTTGAGGGCCAGCGTCTGGGCGAAGAGCATCTCGTCATCGCCCAGCAGCGCGCCGCCGATCTCCTGCTTTTGGAACAGCAGGCTCTCGCTGCGGCTCTGCAGGCGCAGCCACATGTCGCGGCCTACCACCTGGTCTTTGGTGTAGTTGTCGTACTCGCTGGTCCACACATTTTCAAAGAGTTTTGCCAGGCTGAACTTTGGCACCTGGGCCAGGTCCCGGCGCTCCAGGTCGCTGTATCCCCGCTTGGGCCAGGCCATGTCCAGAAGCATGAACCCGAACAGGAACACGAAAAACAGCACCAGCAGGGGATACTTTTTCAGTTCATTCCATTTTTCCTTCATCAGTCTCGCACCCCCTTAGAACCGGAAATAGAGGAACGGCGTGTTGGTGGACGCCACGATATACGCGATGCACAAGACCAGCAGCAGCCCCACCAGCGCGATGCGCATGAAGGTGTTCTCCTTAATCCTGTCGTAAATCTTCAGCGGAAGGGGAGTGCAGCAGGCGATGCACACCGCCAGCAGCACGCCGTAATTGCGCAGGAAATACAAACAGCCAACGCCGCCGCTGGGGATGAACAGCTTCTGGAACAAAAGCGAAAGGCCCACGCCGCTCTCGTTGCCCACGAACAGCGCCCAGCCCACCGCCACCAGGAACAGGGTGTAGACGTGGGGCCAGACCTTGCCCTTTTTCAGCTTGTCCAGCAAAAAGACCTTTTCAATGGTCAGCAGCACGAAGTAGTAGACGCCCCAGAGCACGAAGTTCCAGTCGGCGCCGTGCCAGATGCCGGTGAGGGACCAGACCACGAACATGTTGAAGATCTGGCGCTTGATGCCGCGGCGGTTGCCGCCAAGGGGGATGTACACATACTCCTTGAACCAGCTGGAAAGGGTCATGTGCCACCGGCGCCAGAAGTCGGTGATGCTGCCGGCAATGTAGGGCAGATTGAAGTTCATGGGGAAGTCAAAGCCCAGCATCTTGCCCATGCCGATGCCCATCAGGGAATAGCCGGAGAAGTCGAAATACAGCTGCAGGCTGTAGGCCAGAAGCCCCAGCCACACAAGGGGCGTGCTGGCGTTTTCCAGTCCGACGCCGGCGATCTCCAGCGTTCCGCCGGACCACTGGCCGATGACGTCGTACCACAGCTGGCTGATCATATCCGCCAGCAGGACTTTTTTTGCCAGGCCGAACACGAACAGGCAGATGCCGTCCTGGATCTGGGAAAGGCGGTAGCGGTTTTTATACACATGCAGCTGGGCGGCCACATCCCGGTATTTCACGATGGGGCCGGCGATCAGCTGGGGGAACATGACCACATAGGCGCCAAAGTCAATGATGCTGTGTTCGGCGGGAACATCCCGGCGGTAAACGTCGATGGAGTAGCTCATGGTCTGGAAGGTGTAGAAGCTGATGCCCAGCGGCAGCACGGTGGCCGCCTCAATGAGCCCGATGGATAGCCCGAACAGGCTGTTTACAGTGCCGATGAGGAAGTTCGAGTATTTGAAGAACACCAGCATGGACAGACTGCCCACGATGGACGCCACCAGCAGCACCCGCCGTGCCTTGACGCTGTGGTCAAACTTTTCCATCAACAGGCCGCAAGTATAGTTGATGAGGATAAGCACCACCATCACCGGGAAGAATTTAACCTCGCCCCAGGAATAGAACACCAGGCTGCACAAAAACAGCGCCAGATTCTTCAGTTTTGCCGGGGCAAGATAATAAAGCGCCAGCGTGATGGGCAGAAAACGGAACAGAAACAAAATCGTGCTGAAGATCAAAAAACGGCCCTCCCTTTCACACAAAAGGCCGGTACCTGGAAAACGCAGGTATCGGCCTCATTTTCAAAGCTCAGCGCGGTGTGCCTTATTTCAGGGCCTCGTCCAGCGCGGTGTCGATTTCAGTGTAGTCGGCGCCCTCGGTATTGGCGACAACCATCACCAGATAATCGCCCTTCGCAACGATGCGGGCGTCGGCGGCCATGGCCTCCTTGTCCGCAAATTCAGCGTACAGGCCGCCGGTGGAGATGCTGGTTTTGTAGGCGTTCAGCTCTTCCTCCACAGCGGAAGCCTTGCCCTCCACCGCCTTGATGGCCACGATCAGCGCGCTGTTGCTCTGGTCGCTGCTCACCTTGCCGGCGTACTCCTCGATGTTTTCAGGAGTGAGCAGCATATCCAGCTGGATGAAGTTGTCGTCCACATCGCGGGAGTTGCTCACCGGATTGGCCTTTTCCACGGTGGTGACGATGTCGTTCAGGTTATACGAGGCGGTCTCGGACCCGCCGCCGCAGCCGGCCAGGGCAAACGCACAAAGGGAAACTGCCATGAGCAGCGAAACGATCTTTTTCATTTGTCGTACTCTCCTTTTTGAAAGCCTTATGGGAATTCTACACTATATCCCAGTGGAATGCAAGCCTCAGTGCAAGTGTGTGCCAAATTTTAACACATTATTCACCGATGCCTTCCTCCGGCGAAAATTCCGGGATGTCCGCCACCACCACGGGCGAGGTCTCGCCTTTTTTCATGGGCGATTGCAGCGCCTGCCACAGCGCTTCAAAGTGCTGCGCCGACACCGTCGCGCCGCTGACGCCGTCGGCCTCCAGGTCCTTTGGGTCATCCAGGCCGGTCAGGGCGTCGCTGTAATATTGGCGTATCCCGGCAGGGTCGGTGCCGCAGAGGGGACGCATCCGACCGGCGTAGGCTTCATCCTCGCTTTTCAGGCCGCCCGCTTCGTTCACCCCGTCGAACCGGGCGTCGGTGATGACGCCGTCCTCCACGGTGATCAGGAGCCGGTCTTTGTAGCCCAGGCTGTCAAAGCTTTGGAATTCGGCTGTGTATGTTCCGTCCTTGAAGCCGCAGCCGACCAGCAAAAGGGCAAAGCCGCAGCAAACCGCTGCCAGAAGCGCGCGGCGCATGAGACCACCTCCGTTGCGTCGCTACCCAAGCGGGGAGCGCGTTTGCACCTATTATAAAAGATATTGCGAAGAAGGTCAATTCCGGCGCTTTTTTCTTGACAGATGGGGCAAAGCGGCTTAGACTGATAACCAGCCAAAACCTTATTACTAAGGAGAGAACGCCATGCGAAACAACAAAACCCGCCAGGTGGCGCTGTCCGGCCTGCTGTTTGCGCTGGCCATGGCGCTGTCTTTCATGGAGAGCGCCATCACGCCGCTGCTGGGGCTCATCCCCGGCGTCAAAATCGGCCTGGCGAACATCGTGGTCATGTATGCGCTGTTTTTCATGGGCTTTCCCCAGGCGCTCACCCTCACCGTGCTCAAGGCCTTTTTCGTGGGGCTGACCCGGGGCGCCACCGCGGGGCTTTTATCCCTCAGCGGGGGCCTTGTTTCGGTGCTGGTGATGTGGCTGCTCTACAAACTGCCGCGCCGCCCCACCTACTTTATCCTGTCGGTGTGCGGCGCGCTGGGCCACAACATCGGCCAGCTCATCGCCGCCAGCTTTCTGCTCAGCAGCGCGCTGGCTCTCACCTACGCCCCCATCATGATCGTCTGCGGCCTTGGCATGGGGCTTGTGACCAGCTCCAGCCTGGCCGCCCTGCTGCCGGCGCTGGGCAAAATGGGCTTTTCCACCCAGCCGCGGGACCGGCGCAAAAATTCATAGGTTTTTCATGATTTTCCTGTTGACGAAACCTTTTTGTTGTGCTATACTGTGAACATAACAGAGAATGATTCCTATTTATAGGGACCGCTTCAATGCAAAACTTTTAAAACGATTTGGAGGAAGAGAAAATGTCTAAGTTCGTTTGCACCGTTTGTGGTTACATCGCCGAGGGCGCTGCCCCTGAGTTCTGCCCCGTCTGCAAGGCTCCCAAGGACAAGTTCGTGGAGAAGACCGAGAACACCTACGTCACCGAGCATGTGGTGGGCATCGCCAAGGAAGGCGTGCCTGAGGACATCATCGAGGGCCTGCGCATGAACTTCAACGGCGAGTGCAGCGAGGTGGGCATGTACCTGGCCATGAGCCGCGTGGCCGACCGCGAGGGCTACCCCGAGATCGCCGAGGCCTGGAAGCGTTATGCCTTTGAGGAGGCCGAGCACGCCGCCAAGTTCGCCGAGCTGCTGGGCGAGGTCCTGACCGACAGCACCAAGAAGAACCTGCAGATGCGTGTGGACGCCGAGTGCGGCGCCTGCAGCGGCAAGATGGATATCGCCAAGCGCGCCAAGGAGCTGGGCCTGGACGCCATCCACGACACCGTTCACGAGATGGCCAAGGACGAGGCCCGTCATGGCCGCGGCATGCAGGGCCTGCTGGAGCGCTACTTCGGCTGAGCCGTTCAAAACATCCTCATACAGCAAGCACAAAGCTCTCCGGGTCCGCCCGGGGGGCTTTTCTTTTGAAAAAATGCGCGCGTCCCTTATACTTTCCTTAGAAACGGCTGTTACCATGGCAAAAGAAACCTTGAGAGGAGCGTTTTGCAATGGAAACAACACAACCGGCCCCAAAAGGGGGCATCACCGAGACCGGGCTGAAGTGGATCGCCCTGGTGACGATGGTGCTGGATCACATCCACTGCTTTTTCGGCTTCACCGGCGTCATCCCGGAGTGGTTCAGCATGGCAGGGCGGGTGAGCGCGCCGCTGTTCCTGTTCTGCCTGGTGGAGGGCTTCACCCACACCCGCAGCCGGAAAAAGTATTTTTTGAAGGTCTATGCCATCTCTGTGGCAATGTCGCTGCTGTATTATCTCATGGCCTACGGGGGATTGCCGGTGCGGCCGGACGGCTTTTTCCCCGCCAACGGCATGATGACCTCCTTCGTTATCCTGATGGCAGTCTGGCAGGGCATCGACTGGCTGGGGCAAAAGTGGCTGCTGCCCGGCCTCGCGGCGGTGGCGCTGCCCCTGGCCTGGCCCTTCGCGGCCACCTGGCTGGCAATGGCGTTCCCGGAGCTTTCCGGCCTGCCGGGTTTTGTCTGCTATTCCGTGCTGCCTCTCTGGGCATGACAGGCGACAGCAGCTGGCCGGTGCTGGTGATGGGGCTGGTGCTCTATCTCTTCCGCAAGCGCAGGGGTGTGCAGGTGGCTGCCTTTACAGTGTATTATCTCCTGTATGGCGTGGTCTATATGGGCTTCATGGACTCCCAAATGCCGGGATTCGTCTGGACCCAGCTGTTCACCATTTACTACGAGATCTACGGCGTTCTGGCAGCGCCCCTGATGCTGTGGTATAATGGCCGGCGGGGCAAAGGGCACAAGGCGCTTTTCTACGTCTTTTATCCCGCCCACGTCTATGCTTTCTACGCCCTCTCCTGGGGGCTGTATCTTCTTTTGAACTGAGGTGACGGCGATGGCACACATCCTTGTGGTGGACGACGACGGGGACCTGTGCGCGCTGCTCAAGGCCGCTCTGGAACGGGACGGCCATCAGGTCTCGGCCTGCCGGGACGGGCGGCGGGTGGACGGGGCGGCCTGCCGCTGGGCAGACTGCATCCTGCTGGATGTGATGATGCCCGGCGAGGACGGTTTTGCCCTCTGCCGACGCATCCGCGACCTGGCAGACTGCCCCATCCTGTTCCTCACCGCCAGGACGCAGGAGGCGGATGTGCTCACCGGCCTGGGCGTGGGCGGGGACGATTACCTGGCAAAGCCCTTCCGCATCGCGGAACTTCGGGCGCGGGTGGCGGCCCATCTGCGCAGGCAGCAGCGCAGCCTGGAACTGGCCGCCCTGACCCATGACCTGAAAACGCCCCTCAGCATCGTCAGCGGCAACGCGGAACTTCTGGCAGAGGACGCGCTTACCGCTGCCCAGCGGCAGAATGTCGAGGCAATCCTTCGGGGGTCGCTGCGGCTGGAAGACTATGTGGCGCAGCTGCGAACGATGACCGCTTCCGGGCCGGAGGGCGGGGGACGGAAAGAGACGGTGGAGCTGCGACTGCTGGCAGAAGGCTGGCAGAGCGCCGGCCAGGGCCTTTGTGCCGCAAAACAGATCGCCTTTCACTGCGTCGGCGCGCCTGCGGGCAGCGTGACGGTGCACCGCGTCAGCCTTGACCGGGCGGTGGGCAACCTGCTGGACAACGCGGTGCGCTACACGCCCCGCGGAGGCGAAATATCCCTGCCCCTCCATGCCGCCGGCGGCCGCCTTTCCATCGCGGTGGAGGATTCCGGCCCCGGCTTTTCCGCCGGGGCGCTGGCCAAAGGCGACCAGCCCTTTTTCACCAGCGACGCCAGCCGCCCTCAAAGCGGCCACCTGGGGCTCGGCCTGTACTTCGCCGCTCCAGCAAAGGGGCGGGGCCGTTTTTGTGTTGGAATACGCGGGCATCTATGGTAAAATAGGCCCATGAAGGCCGCAAGGGAAGAAAGCCGCATGGCCGGCAAGGAATTCCGCGCATCCCGCCGCAGGCCGTATGCCGAACGGATGGAGGGTGTTTTTTCCGCCTTTGTCTTTGCCGAAAGCAAGCGGCCGGATAAAGGAGACGGGCCCCACCCTCAAAAGCGGCGGAGAAAGTAGAAGCTTTTGTGCAGGCGGGCGGGCAAAACTCCGGCCTGCGTCATCCCTGATGGGCCGAAAATACTGTGAGATAAGGGGCGCTGAAAATGCGGCACGTGTTCATCGTCAACCCCGTTTCCGGCAAAGCGGACGCCAGCGGCACGCTGGTGCCGCAGATCATCAACGCGGCAAAGAAGCTTGGCGCGGACTACGAGATACTGCTCACCGAATACCCGGGCCATGCCGTGGAACTGGCCGCCGAGCAGGCCGAGGCAGGGGAGGAGGTGCGGCTGTACGCCTGCGGAGGCGACGGCACCTTCAACGAGGTGCTGCGTGGCGTTCGGGGGCGCGCCAAAGCGGCGGTGGGTTGCATCCCCTGCGGCAGCGGCAACGACTTCGTTCGCAACTTCGGCGGCAGAGAGCCATTCCTCGACCTTGAGCGGATGATGCGCGGCCCGGCCGTGGACATCGACCTGATACAGACCGACAAGGGCATCGCAACGACCATCTGCTCCGCCGGGCTGGACGCCCAGGTGGCCTACGGCATCCCCAAATTCCGCCGCCTGCCCTTCTGCGGCGGCGCGATGGCCTACAACCTCTCCATCGTGCAGTCCATCTGCGGCCCGCTGGGTCACCGCCTGCGGGTGCAGGCGGACGGCGAGGTCATCACCGGCGAATTCCTGATGCTTGCCATCTGCAACGGCAAAGCCTACGGCGGCGGTTATGTGGCCGCGCCCGAGGCCAACATGCAGGACGGCCTGCTGGACCTTGTCCTCATTCGCAAGATCGGCCGTGTCGCGGTGGCGCGGGTCATCGGCGGCTACAAAAAGGGCGCCCACATCCAAAACGGCCAGGTCGCTCCGGCCTACCGGGACATCGCGCTATTCCGCCGGGTGCGCCGGATAGAGGTGGAAGTGCTGGACGGGCGGCCCATCGTCGTCACCGAGGACGGCGAATGCGAAGAACGCATGGGGCTTTCGGCCTGTGTCTGCCCCCTTGACGCTCGCATCCTTCTGCCTGCCAAAAACTGACACGTTCCGCCCGGATGGCCGCCGGGCGCACAGAGCCGCTCCCAATGCGGTGGGGACGGCCCCGTTTTTTGCCCAAAAACACCGCGCTGCGGCGAAGGAGGAGCCGTGGGAAGCTGTTCACAAAAATTTTTTAATTTACCCTCTTGATTTTTGAAAGATAAGTGGATAGAATATATATTAGCACTCAGGAGCAAAGAGTGCTAAACAAATCACGGCAATGCAATTTATTTTATAGTTCGAACAGGAGGCATTCTTATGCAGATCAAACCCTTGGCTGACCGCGTTGTGATCAAGACCGTGGAAGCCGAAGAAACCACCAAGAGCGGCATCATTCTGGCGGGTTCCGCCAAAGAGAAGCCCCAGGTAGCCGTTGTGCTGGCTGTTGGCCCCGGCGGCATGGTGGATGGCAAGGAAGTGGAGATGCTTGTCAAGGTGGGCGACAAGGTCCTCACCAGCAAGTACTCCGGCACCGAAGTCAAGGTGGACGGCGAGGAATGCACCATCGTGCGTCAGAGCGACATTCTTGCCATCGTCGAAGAATAAACTTTCTTTTGAAACCAGATAAAAAGGAGATAGAGCATTATGGCTAAACAGATCCTGCATGGCGAGGCGGCCCGCAAGGCCCTGAGCGCCGGCATTGACACCCTGGCGGATACCGTCAAGATCACCCTGGGCCCCAAGGGCCGCAACGTGGTGCTGGGCAAGAAGTTTGGCAGCCCCATCATCACCAACGACGGCGTGACCATCGCCAAGGAGATCGAGCTGAAGGACGCCTTTGAGAACATGGGCGCCCAGCTGGTGCGCGAAGTCGCCACCAAGACCAACGACGCCGCGGGCGATGGCACCACCACCGCCACCGTGCTGGCCCAGGCCCTGGTGAGCGAGGGCATGAAGAACGTTGCCGCCGGCGCCAACCCCATGGACGTGAAGCGCGGCATGCAGAAGGCCGTGAAGGCTGCTGTGGAGGCCTTTGCCGCCAACAGCCAGAAGATCAACGGCTCCCAGGACATCGCCCGTGTGGCCACCGTGTCCGCCGGCGACGCCACCGTGGGCGAGCTGATCGCCGAGGCCATGGAGAAGGTGAGCGCCGACGGTGTCATCACCATCGAGGAGAGCAAGACCGCCGAGACCTACTCCGAAGTCGTGGAAGGCATGCAGTTCGACCGCGGCTACATCACCCCCTACATGGTCACCGACACCGAGAAGATGGAGGCTGTCATCGACGACGCCTACATCCTGATCACCGACAAGAAGATCAGCGTCATTCAGGACCTGCTGCCCCTGCTGGAGCAGATCGTGCAGAGCGGCAAGAAGCTGGTCATCATCGCTGAGGACATCGAGGGCGAGGCGTTGTCCACCCTGATCGTCAACCGCCTGCGCGGCACCTTCACCTGCGTGGCTGTCAAGGCCCCCGGCTTTGGCGACCGCCGCAAGGAGATGCTGCAGGACATCGCCATCCTCACCGGCGGCCAGGTCATCAGCGAGGAGCTGGGCTATGAGCTGAAGGACGCCACCGTGGACATGCTGGGCCGCGCCCGCCAGGTGAAGGTCACCAAGGAGACCACCACCATCGTGGACGGCAGCGGCGACAAGAGCGCCATCAAGGACCGCGTGGCTCAGATCCGCGCCCAGATGGAAGTCTCCACCAGCGACTTCGACAAGGAGAAGCTGCAGGAGCGTCTGGCCAAGCTGGCCGGCGGCGTGGCCGTCATCAAGGTGGGCGCTGCCACCGAAGTGGAGATGAAGGACAAGAAGCTGCGCATTGAGGACGCCCTGAACGCCACCAAGGCTGCCGTGGAAGAGGGCATCGTGGCCGGCGGCGGCACCGCCCCCATCAATGCCATCCCCGCTGTCCGCAAGGTTTGCGAGGGCCTGGAGGGCGACGAGCGCACCGGCGCCAGCATCGTGCTGAAGGCTCTGGAGGCTCCTCTGCGTCAGATCGCCAAGAACGCCGGCCTGGAGGGCAGCGTCATCATCGACAAGATCCTCAGCGCCGGCAAGATGAACTATGGCTTTGATGCCCAGAAGGAAGTTTACTGCGACATGATCGAGGCCGGCATCGTGGATCCCACCAAGGTGACCCGTTCCGCCCTGGAGAACGCCGCCAGCGTGGCCAGCATGGTGCTGACCACCGAGAGCCTCGTGGCCGACGAGCCGGAGCAGCCCGCCCCCGCCGCCCCCGCGGGCGACATGGGCATGGGCGGTATGTACTAAGCCGCGCCCGCCTTTAAAGAAGTCGTTGACCAGGTCCGCCTGTTTTTCAGGCGGACCTGGTTTTTTGTATCCCAAAACCACACGTTAGACGTGTGGTTCGGTAAGAATTAAATAGTTGCCCAGAAAAAGGGGAATAAAAAACTCCTTGTGGTAGGATAAAGGAGCGGTCTGCCAACTGCCCCAAAAGAACCACAAGGAGGTCATTCAAAATGAGCTTGAACGACATAAACAGTTTATCGCATACGAAATGGATTTGCAAATACCATATAGTCTTTGCGCCAAAATATCGGCGGAAGGTATTTTACAAAGAGAAACGAGCAGCAATTGGGAAAATCCTGCGGCAGTTGTGCGAGTGGAAGGGAGTAAAAATACTGGAGGCAGAAGTATGCCCGGATCACATCCACATGCTGGTAGAGATACCGCCGAAGATTTCGGTGTCGAGCTTCATGGGGCACCTGAAAGGGAAGAGCAGCACAATGCTGTATGAGCAATTCGGCGAACTGAAATACAAATACAGGAATCGGGAATTCTGGTGCAAAGGGTACTATGTGGATACGGTAGGGAAAAACGAGAGCCGAATTGCGGAGTACATAAAGAACCAGTTGAAACAGGATGAGATGGGCGAACAGCTTACGATGAGCCAGGTCGGCCCGTTCACGGGCAGCAAGTAACAATCCCCCGCAGCTGGCAGACCGTATTACGCGTTCTACGCGTGGCGAAGAACATAGGGCTATGCCCGCATATGAAAAACCACCGGCTTGGCCGGTGGATGTTTATTTGCATTCCAAAACCACACGTTATGTAAATATCCACCAGCTTTGAACCGATGGATATTAATTAACTTTTGGGACTGAACAGGAGGCACCGCGCCCCAACTTTGTGAGCAAATTGCACAGAAGGGCGTTGAGTTCTATGTTAAAATGGGAGAAACTGTGCAAAAGCTATTGCGGTTTTCTGAAAGTAGGTTTACTATAAAGACACTTAATTCGGAATCCGAAATAACGGATTCGAAATCCGAATTAAGCCTGCTGAACAGGGGATAGAGAGGATAATGCAATGATTCGCAAACGGGGGCTTCAGGACGTTAAACGGCGCAACCGCCAGGTCATCATCCAGTCCATTCTGGAAAACGACGGCCTTTCCAGGGTGGAGATCGCCCAAAAAACGGAACTGTCGCCCAGCACGGTGTCCACCCTCGTTTCCGAGCTGATCGGGGAAGGGGTCCTGGCGGAGAGCGGCAGCCACACCACCACCGCCGGGCGCAGCCGCACGGGGCTGACCATCAACGCGGGGTTCGGCGCCATCGCGGTGGTGGAGATCGGCCGCAAAGAAAGCTGCATGACTTTGTTTGACATGGCGCTGCATCCCGTTGCCACAAAGGTCTTGGCGCGGGCGTATCTGGCAGGCAACGAGCTGTACGAGGCGATCGTAGACGCCCTGTGCGCCGGCCGGCCGGCCGGGCTGCCCCTGGCGGGCATCGGCCTGCTGTTTCAGGAGGACATGCGGGAGAGCGATTTCCATGTGATGTACTCCACCGGCATCGCCTCGGCCAACATCACCCTGAAAGAGGCCCTGACCTCCCAGCTGCGGGTGCCGGTGGTGGAAGAGTTTTCCCAGGTGTACACCGTGAAGCAGGCATTGGAGGAGCGGGTGGACCCGCTCCAGCGCAACAGCGCCCATGTGAGCCTTGGCTCCAGCGTGGTGGTGAACGTCACGGTGGAGGGGCGGGCGGTCCCCCTGCGGGAGGATTTCTATCAGGACGCGGTCAAGCTGCTGGGGGCGCCCCTGTACGCCTCCGGCCAGGGGGAGAAGAGCCGCCGGTGGGCGGATCTGCCCGTCCAGGCCTGCAGCCTCATCGCGCTGTTGTGCATGATGTTTTCGCTGAACACCGTGTTTCTCTCCGGCACGGAAGGGATGGAGGAGGACGTTGTCCGCCAACTGAAAGCCCGGCTGGAGGAAATGCTGGCGAAAGAAAGGATGCCCCGCATCCAGCTGCTCCGCGCCAGACACGCACAGCATTTGGAAGGGGTGTTCGCCCAACGGATCCGAGCGGAGATTTTGACCGCCCAATAAAGCAAGGAGGACAGTATGGAGTTCAAAAATGTGATCGAGAAAAACAAATTCAGCCTGGTGGTAAGCCTTCCCTCCAACGATCTGGGCATGGCGAAGGCCGCGCTGGAGGGCGGCGCGCAGGCGGTCAAGGTCCACTGCAACGTGTGGCACCGCGCCAGCGGCCACACCTTCGGCACCTACGCCGAGAACCGCGCGTTCCTGCGCCAGCTCATCGAGCTGGCGGGCGATGTTCCCGTGGGCCTGGTGCCCGGCGGCGAAGAGGCCTTCATCACCCCGGAGGAGCGGCTGGAATTGGAGGCGATGGGCCTCAAGTTCTTCAGCGCCTACAGCCATCATCTGCCCTGCTTCATGATGGAGAGCAAGGCGCTCACCAAAATGGTGGCCATTGACTGCACTTATACCCAGAACACGCTGGACGCCGTGAGCCGCTCGGCCATGGATGTGCTGGAATGTTCCGTCCAGCCGGGCGAAAACTACGGCACGCCCCTGTGCTACGCGGACATCCTGCGCTACAGCGACATCGCGGCAAAATCCGGCAAGCCCTGCCTGATCCCCACCCAGCGCAAGATCAAGCCCTCCGAGGTGCGGCACCTTTACGAGGCGGGCTGCAAGGCCGTTATGATCGGCGCCATCGTCATGGGCAAGGAGCCCACCGCCGACCAGGTCCGCGCTGCCACCGCCGCCTTCCGTGAGGCTGTGGAGAGCCTTTAAGCCGAAGCATCCGTGTGAACGGTTGTGAATAAAGGGCGCAAGCCTAAAAGTAAGGAGTAGACATTATGTTGCAAGGTTCCCTGATCATTGTGGCCTTTGTTATCATTGCGGCACTTATGATGACAAAGAAGATCCCCACACTGCTGGCCCTTCCGCTGATGGCGGTGGTCATCTGCATCATCGCCGGCGTTCCCGCCGTGGGCGTGGACGCGGACGGCAACAGCATCGGCTGGCTGCAGACCGTGGTGGAAAACGGCACCGTCCGCATGGGCAGCGCCATCATGGCGGTCGTCTTCGGCGCCTGGCTGGGGCAGCTGATGAACAAGACCGGCGTCACCGAGAACATCATCAAAAAGAGCGCTGAGCTGGGCGGCGACCGCCCCCTGATCGTGACCCTGATCATGGTGGTGGCCTGCGCGGTGCTGTTCACCACCCTGAGCGGCCTGGGCTCCATCATCATGGTGGGCTCCATCGTGCTGCCCATCCTCATCTCCGTGGGCGTGCCCTCCATGAGCGCCGCCTGCATCTTCCTGATGGCTTTCACCTGCGGCCTCACCTTCAACATCGCCAACTGGAAGACCTTCTCCAGCCTGTTCAACCTGGACATCGAGCAGATCAAAGGCTTTGAGATCTACATGCTGGTGGCCACGGTGATCGCCACCTTGATCCTGGTGTTCGTGGAGTTCAAGCGCAACGGCGTCAAGTTCGCCTTCTCCGCGCCTGTTTCCGAGCCCAACCCCACCAAGCAGCTCACCGGTGTTCGTGGCGGCCTGGCCATGCTCACCCCGCTGATCCCCATCATTCTGGTGGCCGTGTTCAAGGTGCCTGTCTGCCCCGCCTTCATGGCCGGCATCATCTGGATCCTGGTGTTCACCGCCAAGAGCTTCTCCAAGGCCATGAACACCCTGGTCAAGACCTGCTACGACGGCATCACAGACGGCGGCCCCGCCATCATCCTGATGATCGGCATCGGCATCCTGTACCTGGCCGTGACCCACTCCATGGTCAAGGAAGTACTCAACCCCTTCCTGCTGGCGGTGGTCCCCTCCAACAAGATCGGATACATCATCTTCTTCTCCCTGCTGGCCCCGCTGTCCCTCTACCGCGGCCCCATGAACCTGTTCGGCCTGGGCTCCGGCATCGCGGCGCTGGTCATCGGCCTGGGCACCCTGACCCCGCTGGCCGTCATGGGCGCCTTCCTGGCCGCCGAGCGCATCCAGGGCTGCGGCGACCCCACCAACACCCAGAACGTCTGGACCGCCAACTTCGCGGAAGTGGACGTGAACGGCATCACCAAGAAGCTGCTGCCCTATCTGTGGGCGGTCGCGGTGATCGGCGTTGTCGTCAGCGCCTTCATCTACTTCTGATCTCTCCCTGATCCCCGGACCGGGGTGCCCCTTCGGGGGCATCCCGGCCTGATCTTGGGCTTGAGCCGAAAAGCGCGCTTTTCGGCTGAATCCCAGGACCAAAAAATGATATAACGTGGAGGCCAGTTCTATGAAAGTTCGCATAGGCATTGACGTGGGCGGCACTTTTACCGATGCCGTCGCCATCGACAACGACACCTATGAGGTGATCGGCGTCGTGAAAACCCCCACCACCCACGACGCGAAAGAGGGCGTCGCCGCCGGCATCATCCAGGTGCTGCACAAGGTGATGGAGCAGTGCAACATCGCGCCGGAGGACGTGGTCTTCATCGCCCACGGCACCACCCAGGCCACCAACGCCCTGCTGGAGGGCGACGTGGCCAAGGTCGGCGTGGTCACGCTGGGCCAGGGCCTGCAGGGCGCCAAGAGCAAGGGCGACACCTCCATCGGCGACATCGAGCTGGCGCCGGGCAAGTTCCTGCGCTCGGAAAACAGCTATGTGGACACCTCCACCCAGGACCTGGACGGGGCTATCCGGCAGGCGCTGGAGGAATTGAAGGGCAGGGGATGCACCAGTTTTGTGGCCGCGGAGGCTTTCAGTGTGGACGACCCCGCCAACGAGAACCGCACGGTGGAGCTGTGCCGCGAGATCTCGCTGCCCGGCACCGCCACCAACGATATCTCCAAACTCTACGGCCTGAAGATCCGCACCCGCACGGCGGTGGTCAACGCCAGCATCATGCCCAAAATGCTGGAGGCCGCCACCATGACCGACGAGAGCATCAAGGCGGCCAGCATCGAGAGCCCGCTGATGGTCATGCGGTGCGACGGCGGCGTGATGACGGTGGACGAGGTGCGCAACCGCCCCATCCTGACCATCCTCTCCGGCCCTGCCGCGGGCGTGGCGGGCGCGCTGATGTATGAAAAGCTCACCGACGGCATTTTCTTTGAGGTGGGCGGCACCTCCACCGACATCTCCTGCGTGAAGGACGGCAAGGTGATGATCCGCTACGCCGAGGTGGGCGGCCACAAGACCTATCTGAACAGCCTGGACGTGCGCACCGTGGGCATCGGCGGCGGCAGCATGGTGGAGATCCGCAATGGCAAGGCGGTGAACACCGGCCCCCGCAGCGCCCACATCGCCGGCCTGGAATACGAGGTGTACACCCCGGAGGACAAGATCGTGGAGCCCCGGCTGGTGTCGGTGCGGCCTATGGAGGGCGACCCGGAGTACGCCTGCATCGAGTGCGCGAACGGCGTGCGGGTGGCGCTGACCATGGCGGGCGCCGCCAATCTGGCGGGCTTTGTACGCGAGGAGGACTACGCCCACGGCAACGTGGAGGCGGCCCGCAAAGCCTGGAAGCCCCTGGCGGACAACATGGGCTGCACCGTGGAGGAGGCCGCCCGCAAGGTGCTGGATTTCGCGGCCGCCAAAAACAGCAAGGTGGCTTCCCAGCTGATCAAAGACTATGAGATGGACCCGCGGCACACCGTGTTCGTGGGCGGCGGCGGCGGCGCGGCCACCGTGGTGCCCCACCTGGCCCAGACCATGGGTCACAAATCCTACATCGCAAAGAACGCCCCGGTCATCTCCACTATCGGCGTGGCGCTGGCCATGGTGCGGGACATGGTGGAGCGCAGTGTGACCAACCCCACCGACGAGGACATCATCAGCGTGCGCCGCGAGGCGGAGCTCAAGGCCATCCAGAACGGCGCGGCTCCCGGCACGGTGGAGGTCAGCGTGGAGGTGGACACCCAGCGCAACATCGTGCGGGCCATCGCGGTGGGCGCCACCGAGATGCGCAGCAAGGACCGCATGAACCAAAAGCTGGAGCTGGACAAACTGCTGGACATCGTGGCCGAAAACCTGGAGGCTCACCGCGGCGGGCTGCAGGTGGCCGCCCAGAACGGCGTGATGTACGCGGTGCAGTACGCCAAGGTGGAGAAAAAGCTGTTCGGCCTGGTGAAGAAAAGCGCCCATCAGCTGCGCCTCATCGACGAGGAGGGCGTGATCCGTCTGCAAAAGAACAACGCCTGGGTGCGTCAGACCACCGTGGCCCAGTGGGAAAAGGACCTGGAGTGGATTTTGGAGGAGCTGACGGAATACAACGACGGCGGCACCAACCTGCCCAACGTCTATGTGGTGCTGGGCAAACGGATCATCGACCTGTCCGGCATGCAGAGCCCCGAGCAGATCGTCAGCCTGGGCAACGTGGAGCTGGCGGGCTGCCGCCAGGAGGAACCCCTGATCCTGGCCGCCACCAAGCGGGTGGACGCGTGAGGTTGGAGGCCGCCATGGAGGAGTTTCGCTTTCCCTTTCCCGGCCGGGAGCTGGCCGACCGGGAACTGACCTACGACCCCTGCTATTCCAAGGTGCCCGCAGAGGACCGGGCCGCCATCGTGGAAAAGGCCTGGCAGAAAGGCTGCGCGGCGGCGCGGGAGGTGTTCCGGCGGGAGAACGGGTCGGGCGATTTTCGGGCCATCGTAACAGGCAGCGGGCTGCAGCTGAACGAAAAGGACACCGATTTCGTGGCGGGCAGCCAGCGCTATTTCAGCGATTACATCTCCGGTCAGAAATGTGTGAACCTGTATAAAAAGTCCATTGCGCTTTGGGCCGGGGAAAACGGCCTGGACTATGAACAGGCGGTGGACCTGATCCTCAGCCACGAGTATTTTCACTTTTTGGAGGTGACCGAGCTGGGCCTCACCAGCCGGGACTACACCGTTGCCATGGTGCAGATCGGCCCTGTCAAGCTGGGCAGCACCGGCCTGCGCGCCCTCTCGGAGATCGGCGCGCACGCATTCGCAAGGACCTATCACGACCTGTTGCGGCAAAAGGAGGCACAAGAGGATGGAACTGAAGTATGAAGTGGTCGTCGTCGGCGGCGGCCCCGCGGGTGTCACGGCGGCCATTGCCGCGGCCCGGCAGGGGGCCAGCGTGCTGCTGGTGGAACAGAACGGCTACCTGGGCGGCTCGCTCACCTGCGCGGGCGTGGGGCCCCAGATGACCTTCCACGCCGGCTCGACCCAGGTGGTTCGGGGCATCCCGGACGAGATCGTGGAGCGCATGAAGGCAAAAGGCTTTTCGCCCGGCCACATGGAAGACTTTGTGGGCTATGCCAGCAGCATCACCCCCTTTGACGCCGAGGGCCTCAA
Source organism: Candidatus Allofournierella excrementigallinarum (assembly GCA_019119025.1). GTDB lineage: Bacteria > Bacillota > Clostridia > Oscillospirales > Ruminococcaceae > Allofournierella_A > Allofournierella_A excrementigallinarum. The sequence continues at coordinate 14,814 of DWXV01000024.1, read as the reverse complement.
GCTGGTGTTGGAGGAGATGGCGCTGGAAGCCGGGGTCACGTTGCTTTATCACACGGTCTACACCGGCTGCAGCGTGAAGAATGGGCACATTTCCAGCGTCACCCTCTATTCCAAAAACGGATTCTTCGAGGCAAAGGCGGACGTCTTTTTGGACTGCAGCGCCGACGCGGACCTTGCCACCAACGCGGGCATCCCCAGCGTGTATGGCCGCGACAAGGACAACCTTGCCCAACCCATGACCATGAACATCAAGGTCAACGGCGTGAATCGGGAAAAGGTGATGGACTTTGTGCGCGGCAACCGGAACGACATGCTGAAGACCATCCCCTTCGACCATCTGGACCAGATCCCCCGCACCGGCATCCAGGGCGCCTATTCGGTGATCCGGGCGGCCAAGGAGAACGGCGAGTTTGACGTGGACCGGGACATGGTGCTTTGTTTTGAGACCAACAACCCCGGGGAATTCATCCTGAACATGTCCCGCGTGGTGCAAAAATCCGCGGTGGACCCCTTCCAGCTCACCGAAGCGGAGATCGAGGGCCGCCGCCAGGCCCATCAGATCGTCGCCTTCATGCGCAACCACATTCCCGGCTTTGAGGACTGCCGCATCGTTTCCACCGGCCCGAACATCGGCATCCGGGAGAGCCGTAAGATCAACGGCTGCTACAAACTCACCGCCCAGGACCTGCTGGCCAACCGCATGTTCCCGGACGCGGTGGCCATGGGCGGCTATCCCATCGACATCCACTCGCCGGACGGCGCCAGCATGAAGCACGAATTTTTGAAGCCCGGCAGCTGGTATTCGGTGCCTTACCGCTGCCTTGTGGCCCCGGAAGTGGACAATCTGATCGTGGCGGGCCGCTGCATCAGCACCACCCACGAGGCCTGCGCGGCCATCCGGGTCACCCCCATCGTGATGGCGGTGGGGCAGGCGGCGGGCACCGCCGCGGCCCAGAGCGTGCGCACCGGCCAGCCCGCCAACGAGCTGGACACCGACCAGCTGCGGGACACACTGAAAAACAACGGCGCGTTCCTGGAGGAGTACGCCGGATAAAGGAGGCGAAGCGGGGATGCCACAGATCTACGACGAGGAGGGCGGCGGCCGCCGCGCCGCTGCGCACGGAGCGAACCAGGTCTTTCTCATTGGCGACTCCATTCGGATGGGGTTCCAGCCCTGGGCGCAAAGGGCGCTGGAAGGGCGTGCAACGCTCGTTTCCCCCGAGGAGAACTGCCGCTACACCCAATACACCTACACCAGCCTTGCCGCCTGGAAAGAACTGTTCCCGGACCCGGCGGCGGTAAAGCTGGTCCATTGGAACAACGGCCACTGGGACGCCGCCCACTGGGACAAAGACCCCCGGCCGCTGAATTCCGAGGCGGAATACGCGGCCATGCTGGTGCGCATCCACCAGCGGCTGCGCCGGTATTTCCCCGGCGCAAAGATCCTGTTCGCCACCACCTCGCCCCCCAACCCCAACGGCACGATGGGCCCCAATCCCCGCACCCGGGCCGAGATCGCCCGCTACAACGAGGCTGCCAGAGCCGCGCTGGAACCCCTGGGGGTGCAGATCGACGACGTCTGGGCCTTTTTGCGGGACTGGGGCGCCGAGGATTACGCGGACTATGTCCATCTTACCGAGAGCGGCTTTGAACGGCTTGGCCTTCATGTGGCGGATGTGATCCGCGCCGCGCTGAAGGAGCAGGGAGCATGGAACTGAAAGGAAAAAAGCTGAACATCCTGGGCGACAGCATCACCGAAGGCGTGGGCGCCAGCGGGCCGGAACATGGCTTTGTGCGGCTGCTTGAAAACAGGAGCGGCGCCCTTTGCCGCAACTACGGCGTCGCGGGCACCCGCATCGCGCCCCAGCACTGCGAGCCCGCCGGCGACGATTTTTGCACCCGGGCGCTGCAGATGGACCCGGAGGCGGACGCGGTTGTGGTGTTTGGCGGCACCAACGATTTCGGCCATGGCGACGCGCCATTGGGGGCGTTTGGCGACCGCACGCCGGCCACCTTCTGGGGCGCGCTGCACACCCTGTTCACCCGCCTGGAGGAAAGGTTCCCGGGCGTGAAGATCGTTGTGGCAACGCCGATGCGCCGGGCCGTGGAACACAAGGAAGGCAAAGCGGACCTGTGCGACTATGTGCGGGCCATCCGTCAAACGGCGGCGGCCTTTGGCCTGCCCGTGCTGGACCTGTACGAGAGGGAAGATCTCTCCGTCTATACCCCGGACGGCCTTCACCCGAACGACGAGGGCCACGCGCTGCTGGCGCGGCTGTTCCAAAACTTTTTGCAGACGCTGTAACGATTTGCGGCCCCGCAGGCCCCATACAAAAGCAAGAGGGAGGTAACGCCCCATGAAACGCTCTGAGATCAACAAAGCCCTCCGGGAACTGGAGGCGATGTGCCAAAAATACTGCTGCTATCTGCCGCCTTTTTGCCATTTCACCCCCGACGAATGGCAGACGCTGGGCCACGAGTATGACGAGGTGCGCGACTGCATGCTGGGCTGGGACATCACCGACTACGGCCTGGGCGATTTTGACAAGGTGGGCTTTTCCCTCATCACCCTGCGCAACGGCAACCGCGCCATGGCGGACAAATACCCCAAGGTCTACGCGGAAAAGCTGCTTTACCTGAAAGAAGGCCAGTATGCCCCCAACCACTTCCACTGGTATAAGACCGAGGACATCATCAACCGGGGCGGCGGCAATGTGCTGATCCGGGTCTACAACAGCATGCCGGACGAATCCATCGACTACCAGTCGGAGGTCACCGTGCATACCGACGGCCGCACCTACACGGTGCCCGCCGGCACCCGGATCCGCCTGACGCCCGGGGAGAGCATCCACGTCCAGCAATACCTTTACCACGACTTCACCGTGGAAGAGGGCAGCGGCCCGGTGCTGCTGGGGGAGGTCAGCCAGTGCAACGACGACAACACCGACAACCGGTTTCAACCGCCGGTGGGCCGTTTCCCCGCCATCGAGGAAGACGAACCACCTTACCGGCTGCTGTGCAACGAATATCCGGCGGCAAAGTGAGGTGACGGAATGATGGACGTTGTGGCATTGGGCGAGCTTCTCATCGATTTCACCTGCATCGGTTCCGACGATGACGGTTACCCCACCATGGCGGCGCATCCGGGCGGTGCGCCGGCCAATTATCTGGCTGCGCTGGCAAAATTCGGCGCCCGCACCGCGCTGCTGGGCAAGGTGGGGGACGACGCCTTCGGCCGCCTGCTGGTCTCCACCCTGCGAAAGGCCGGCGTGGAGACAAAGGGCGTCGTGTGCGCAGACGACGTTTTCACCACCCTGGCCTTTGTCACCCTGGACCAAACGGGCAACCGGGAGTTTTCCTTTGCCCGCAAGCCCGGCGCGGATACCTGCCTTGCCTTTGAGGAGCTGGATCTCTCGCTCATCGACGGAGCAAAGGTGTTCCATTTTGGCAGCCTGTCCCTCACCGGCGAGCCCGCCCGCACCGCCACCCGACGGGCGGTGGAATACGCAAAAAAGCAGGGCAAACTCATCAGCTATGACCCGAATCTTCGCAAGCCCCTTTGGCCCGATCTCGAAGAGGCCCGTGAACAGCTGCTCTGGGGCCTGTCCCAGGCGGACGTGGTGAAGATCAGCGACGAAGAGGTGGACTTCCTCTTCGGCCTTGCCCCGGAAGAAGGGGCCGATCGCATTTTTGAACGATTCGGCGCAAAGCTGGTGTTCGTCACCTGCGGCGGCGATGGGTGCGTGTACAAAAACGCCAACGCCAAGGGCCGTGTTGCCGCACTGAAAAACATCACTGTGGCCGACACCACCGGCGCGGGGGACATCTTCGGCGGCAGCGCCATGTGGAAACTGCTGGAAATGGGCAAAGCGCCCGGATCGCTCAGCGCCGGGGAGCTGGAAACCATCGTGGGCTTTGCATGCGCCAGCGCGGGGCTCTCCGCCACCCGGCCCGGGGGCATCTCCAGCGTGCCGGGCCTTGAGGATGTGCTGCGCTGCTGGAACAACATGGAATAGCCAAGGCCAAGACCTGACAAGCTGTTTTGCTTGCCAGGTCTTTTTGCTGCAAAAATGCAGACCCATCGCGCTTAAGACGACGCCTTCGGGCCCATACTGCCGGTGTGCTTCGGCACAAAAAAGCGGAAGGGGGGCGGCGCCTTGTGACTACCCGGCGCATCGTTGCTCTGTTCGGGGCGTTTCTCGCGGCGTTCGGCGTGGTGATGGGCCGCCTGTTTCTGTTGGCGCGGAATCGGAACTACGCCAACACTGCCCAGGCGCAGACGGTCACCACCCTGCCGCTGAATTACTCCCGGGGCGACCTCTACGACTGCAAGGGGCGAAACCTCACGGCCTATGGAGTGGAGTATTACGCCCTGTCCATTCCCGGCGAGAGCAGCTATGCCCAACTGTTCGACCATGTGTCCTATGCCCAGCAGTCGCTGCTGTACAGCCGGCGCAATTCTCACGAGCCCTTTCTGGTGCAGGTGGATCAGGACCTTTCCTCCCGGGGCATCTACACCTACGCGGTGCCCAGCCGCTATTTTCCGGTGGCTGTGGCGCCTCATCTGGTGGGGTATGTGAACGGCGAGGGGGAAGGGGTCAGCGGATTGGAACTGGCCTTTGAAGAGGTGCTGGGCAGCCGGCGCACGTTGGAAAGCGTCCAGTGCGTCACCACCGCCCAGGGCGGTCTTGTGGGCGGCAGCGAGCCGCAGCTCATCACCCGGCAGGGCCAGTCCACGGGGGTGATGCTCACGCTGGACGAGACCATCCAGCGGGCCTGCGAAGGAGTGGCCCAGAAAAACATGGCCCGGGGCTGCGTGCTGGTGCTGGAGGTAGGCTCCGCCCGGGTGCGGGCCAGCGTCAGCCTGCCGGAGTTCGACCCCCGCGCCGTGGAGAAGAGCATCGAGGCCCAGGACACGTCGCTGCTCAACCGGGTGTTCTGCCAGTACAACGTGGGCTCGGTGTTCAAGCCGGTGCTGGCGGCCGCTGCGCTGGAAAAGACCTGGGACTGGTACACCTTTGACTGTGAGGGCTCGGTGGACCTGAACGGGCACGTCTACCGCTGCGCCCTCAGCCGCGCCCACGGGCAGATGAACCTGACCAGCGCCTTGGAAAAAAGCTGCAACTGCTTTTTCATCGAGCTGGGCCTCAAGCTGGGCGGCGAAGCGGTGAGCCAGACCGCGGAGGACTTCGGCTTCGGGGACGCTGTGTACCTGGCGGGCGGGCTGCAAAGCGCCGCGGGCAACCTGCCAAACGCCCAGCGCCTGCAGGACCTGGGCCAGCTGGCCAGTATCAGCTTCGGCCAGGGGGAGCTGCTGGCCACGCCGGTGCAGGTGGCGGGCGCCTTCAACGCCATTGCAGCAAAGGGCGTCTGGCGCACCCCCAGCTTTCTGGAAGCAGTGATCGACGAGGACAGCGGCGGATCCGTGCAGCCCCTCTATGCCCCCGAAAGCAGGCGGGTGATGTCGCAAGAGAATGCCGGCGCTTTGCAGGGGATGCTGGCCAGCGTGGTGGAGCGGGGCCTGGGCAGGGACGCCCAGCCTCTCCATGGCAGCGCGGCGGGCAAAACGGGCACCGCCCAGACCGGAACCTACAACGAGGCGGGGGAGGAGCTGATGAACTACTGGTTTGCCGGTTTCTGGCCTGCTGAGGACCCAAAGTACACCATCGTGGTCATGCAGGACGGCACCCCCGAACCCGCTGTGAGCTGCGGGGAGATCTTCGCCCAGGTCTGCGAGGCGCTCTACTGGCTGGACCCGGGCGGCTACGCCGGGCTCAAAACCGCTGACGAGGCGGCTTTCCAGGCCGAAAACAGTGTTGACAACGGGCTCTGAGGGCGGTATAATTGCAACGTAAAAAACAATAGAATGGCTGTGATGGGGCCAGCAGCGTGCGGGGCATGCAGAGAGGGGACCGGCTGGTGAAAGGTCTTCGCCAAAAGCGCGTTGTAGCCACCCTTGAGCCCCCGGTGATGAACCGGGCGTAGGCACGGCGTTAACGGGCGCAAAAGCGGCGGTCCTCTCGGGCCGCAATCTGGGTGGTACCACGGAGCGTTTTCAGCCTTCGTCCCTGCAAAGGGGGCGAAGGCTGTTTTTTTGGGCCGTGCCGCCTAAATCCATCAAACAAGAGGAGATTTGAACGATGCAATGGACCGGTCTGAATGAACTGCGAGAGAAATATCTCTCCTTCTTCGAGAGCAAGGGCCACCTGCGGCTGGGCAGCTTCCCGCTGGTGCCCAAGAACGACAACAGCCTGCTGCTCATCAACAGCGGCATGGCCCCCATGAAAAAGTGGTTTTTGGGCCAGGAGGAACCGCCCCGCCGCCGGGTGACCACCTGCCAGAAGTGCATCCGCACCCCGGACATCGAGCGCGTGGGCATCACCGCCCGCCACGGCACCTACTTTGAGATGCTGGGCAACTTCAGCTTCCAGGATTACTTCAAGACTGAGGCCATCCGCTGGGCCTGGGAATTCCTGACCAAGGTGCTGGAGATCCCCGCCGACCTGCTGTACATCTCCGTCTACGAGGACGACGACGAGGCATGGGACATCTGGACCAAGCAGGTGGGCATCCCCGAGGACCACATGGTCCGCTTCGGCAAGGAGGACAACTTCTGGGAGCACGGTTCCGGTCCCTGCGGCCCCTGCAGTGAAATTTACTTCGACCGCGGCCCCGAGCACGGATGCGGCAAGCCCGGCTGCAAAGTGGGCTGCGACTGCGACCGCTACATGGAGGTCTGGAACCTTGTGTTCAGCCAGTTCGACTCCGACGGCAAGGGCACCTATACCCGGCTGGAGAAGCCCAACATCGACACCGGCATGGGCCTGGAGCGTCTGGCCTGCGTGATGCAGAACGTGGGCAACCTCTTCGAGGTGGACACCGTGCGCGCCATCCTGAACCATGTGGAGCGCATCAGCGGCCACATCTACGGCCAGGACGAAAAGACCGACATCTCCATCCGCGTCATCACCGACCACATCCGCTCCACCACCTTCATGGTCAGCGACGGCATCCTGCCTTCCAACGAGGGCCGCGGCTATGTGCTGCGCCGCCTGCTGCGCCGCGCCGCGCGCCACGGCCGGATGCTGGGCATCGACCGCCCCTTCCTCACCGAGCTGGTGGACACCGTCATCCATGAGAACAAGGCCGGCTATCCCGAGCTGGAAGAGCACGCCGACTACATCAAAAAGGTCATCGGCACTGAGGAAGAGCGCTTCTACAAGACCATCGACCAGGGCCTGAATATCCTCAACGGCCTGATCGACAACATCACCAAGGCGGCGCTTTCCGGCAAGGAGAAGATCCTCTCCGGCATCGACGCTTTCAAGCTGAACGACACCTTTGGCTTCCCTCTGGACCTCACCCGTGAGATCGCAGCCGAGGCGGGCATCGCCGTGGACGAGGAGAACTTCCAGGCGGAGATGAAAAAGCAGAAGGAGAAGGCCCGCCAGGACCGCCTTTCCCGCGATATTTCCGGCTGGAGCGCCGACCTGTTCGGCGAACTGAACGCCGAGCCCACCGTGTTCACCGGCTACGACGTGCTGGAGGACAAGGCCGTCGTGCTGGCCCTCTCCGACGGAGAGCAGCTGCTGGAGGCCGTCTCCACCGACGACGGCGCAAAAGAAGGCGTGCTGGTGGTGCTGGATAAAACCCCCTTCTATGCCGAAAGCGGTGGCCAGGTGGCAGACACCGGCACCATCGTCACCGCCTCCGGCGCGCGCCTTGAGGTGAAGGCCGTCAAGAAGACCCCCAAGGGCTACTTTGTGCACACCTGCACCCTGACCGAGGGCGCCGCCATCGTGGGCGAGACCGCCACCGCCAGCGTGTCCAAGGGCCGCCGGCGCGCCATCGCCCGCAACCACACCAGCGCCCATCTGCTGCAGAAGGCGCTGCGCGAGGTGCTGGGCAGCCACGTGCACCAGGCCGGTTCCTATGAGGACGACGAGCGGGTGCGCTTCGACTTCACCCATTTCAGCGCGGTGACCCCCGAGGAGCTGGCGCTGGTGGAGCACATCGTAAACCAGAAGATTTTTGAAGCGCTGGATGTCACCGTGCAGAACATGCCCCTGGCCGAAGCCAAAAAAATGGGCGCCATGGCCCTGTTTGGCGAGAAGTACGGCGAGATCGTGCGCGTGGTAGACATCAACGGCTGGTCCACCGAGTTCTGCGGCGGCACCCATGTGAGCAACACCGCCCAGCTGGGCTGCTTCAAGATCCTCAGCGAGTCCAGCGTGGCGGCCGGCGTGCGCCGCATCGAGGGCACCACCGGCTTCGGCGTGCTCCGCCTGCTGGATGAGCGCACCGAGATGCTGCACAAGGTGGCCGGCAGCCTGAAGGTGAACAACCTGAAGGACCTGCCCCTGCGCGCCGAGGGCATGGCCGCCGAGGTCAAGAGCCTGACCAAAGAACTGGAGCAGGTGAAGGCCGAAGTGGCCGCCGGCAAGATCGACGGCCTGTTTGAGAACGCCGCCGAGGTCAACGGCATCCGCATCGTCACCGCTTACCTCTCCGGCACCACCCCCGAGGCGCTGCGCGGCATGTGCGAGAAGATCCGCGACAAGGCTCCCAACGTGGTCAGCGCGCTAGTGGGCAGCGCCGACGGCAAACTGTCGCTGGTGGTCTGCTGCGGCAAGGGCGCGCAGGACGCCGGCCTCAAGGCGGGCGTTCTGGTCAAACAGATCGCCGCCATTGCCGGCGGCAACGGCGGCGGCAAGCCGGACATGGCCATGGCCGGTTTGAAGGACGCCACCAAGATCGACGAAGCCCTGAACGCCGTGCCCGGCATCGTTGCGGGCATCCTGCAGGGTTAAAGAAGTTTTTGCAAAGCGGCGCGCCGGGCCGTTTGCCCGGCGCGCCGGCCATTGGAAAGGAGGAACCCACCGATGGACGATTGTCTGTTCTGCAAGATCGCGGCAGGCCAGATCCCCTCGAACAAACTGTTTGAGGATGACAGGATCCTGGCGTTTTACGACATCGACCCCCAGGCCCCGGTCCACTTTTTGGTGATTCCAAAGGCCCACATCGACTCCGCCGCAAAGCTGGGGGAGGAGGACGGCGCTCTGCTGGCTCATGTGTTCGCCACCATCGCCCGCCTGTGCGATGAGCTCGGGTGCGAAAAGGGCTATCGCGTGGTCACCAACGTGGGGGAGGACGGCGGCCAGAGCGTGCGCCATCTGCACTTCCATGTGCTGGCAAAGCGTAGCCTTGCATGGCCTCCGGGCTGACGGGATGTGCTTCACCGCTTCAAACGTGATACAGGAGGGATCTTGAATGTCTCAAAAAACCTATACTCTGCATGTGGCCGGGCTTACCCGTGAGCTTCCCATCTGCGCCATCAACGAACATCTGGACATCGCGGCGTTCATCATGTTCAGCGACGTGGAGCTCACCGTGGCCTGCGCCGAGGAACTGCTCAAGCGCTGCCCGGAATTTGACGTGATCGTCACCGCCGAAGCAAAGGGCATCCCCCTGGCCTACGAGATGAGCCGTCAGAGCGGCAAACTGTATATCCCGGCCCGCAAAGCTGAAAAGCTTTACATGAGCGAGCCGGTGATCGTGGAGGATGAATCCATCACCACCAACGGCAAGCAGAAGCTGGTCATTGACCGCAAGGACCTGGAAGCCATGAACGGCAAGCGGGTGCTCATTGTGGACGATGTGATCAGCACCGGCGGTTCCCTGCATGCGCTGGAGGGCCTTGTGGCCCGCAGCACCGGCACTGTGGTGGCCCGCGCCGCAGTTCTTGCGGAAGGCGACGCCGCCGACAGGACCGACATCGTGTATCTGGAAAAACTTCCCTTGTTCCCGCACTGACCGCCGTGCGGCGCCCGGCTGCCGCTTTTGGCGGCGTATACGTTCTCACCCAGCTGGCCGCTGTCACTCTGCCGCCGGCGGCTTTTCTGCCGCTTGCGGCAGTTTTTGTTTGCGGCGGCATCATCGCCTGGGCCAGGGGCAGGCGCGGTTTTGCCTGCGTGCTGCCGCTGGCAATCCTGGCAGGATTTGCTGTGCAGTGCATTGGCTTCGCACTTTGCGTGCGGCCCGCCTTTTCCCTCGCCGGCCGCAAGATGGATGTTCTGGCAGAGGTGGTGAGCGCCGAGCCCGGATTTGCCGAAGACACGGCGCGGGTGCGGCTCAAACTGCTTGCGAGCTGCGAGGCGGGCGAACGCCTGCCGCACGCTCTCGTTTCTGTGAGGGTTTTTCCCGCCTGCGAGGAAGGGCAGCGGTTCCGGGTGTCGCTGGCCTTTGAATCGCTGGAAAAGGACGAGTACTTTTATTCCAGTCTGGCGGACGGGGTATACCTTCAGGCGGAGTATCAGGAAACGCCGGAATTTGTGGGGGAGAGCGGCAGTTTTCGGTATGTCCTGAGCCGTTTCCAGGAGCGGTTCGCCGCCAATGTGGCCCGCTATCTGCCAAACGACGAGGGCGCAGTTCTTTCGGCCATGGCCAGCGGCGACAAAAGCCGCTTGACCGGCAAGATCAACGACGATTACCGCGATGCAGGCATTTCCCATCTGCTGGTGGTGTCCGGTCTGCATCTCAGCCTGGTGTGCGGCGTGTTCGCGACCCGTACCGGCCGCTTATGGCGGGTAAGATCAGCGGCGGCCATCCTGCTCGTTTTGTTTATGATGGGCCTCACCGGCTTTTCCCCCTCGGTGCTCAGGGCCGGTATCGGCGCGCTGATCCTGCATCTGGGCAGCCTTTTTCTGCGTTCTGCCGACACGCTCACATCCATGGGGATCGCCGCGGTCCTCATCAGTTTTCAGGGGCCTTATGCCGTGTGCGACCTGGCGTTTCAGCTCTCCTTTGCCGCCGCTCTCGGCGTGGTGCTCGCGGGGGAAAGGCTGCAAGCGATGCGCGCAAAGCAGGCAGGCGACAACAGGCCGTCGCTGCTTTGCCGCTTAAAAGAAAGCGCGGCGTCCCTTTTGCTTCCCACAGTCTTTGCAGCGCTCTTCACTTTGCCGGTGCAGCTGCTGGGCGGCCTGTCGGTAAGCGGCGTGACAGTGCTTTCCAACCTGCTGGCCCTCCCCCTTGCAGGGTATTGCGTGGTGTTCGGCATGCTTGCCGGCGTGTGCGGCTTTGCTCCCGGGCTGGAGTTCGCCGCGCGGTCCTTCTCGCTGCTGGGCGGGCTTTTGGCAAAACTGCTCAACGCCGTGGCGGCACTCTGTGCGGGTCTGCCTCTGGCCCGGCTGCCGCTGCCCCGGGACTATTCCCTCATCGTTCTTGCCGCTTCGGCGTGCGCCGTGCTCTGTGTCTGGCGGCTGGGGCCAAAACGGCTGGCATGGCTGGCCGCACTTCCGCTGGTCATGCTGGGCGTCGTCTGGGCTGTGGTGCTGGAGCGGGGAACGGTGGAACTGGCGGTCCTTGGCACTGCGGCCAGCCCCTTTGTCGCCGCCGTGCAGGACGGGCAGGCCCTCGTGGTGTTCCGCGGCGGTGAGTCCAATGCTGAAGATGTGCAGGAATACCTGCAAAGCAAAGGCGTCGACATGCCTGAATGGGTGATCGACCTGCGCACCGATGCCTCATCCGCGCCGCCCACTGCAGCACATACCCTTTTGTTGAAGGATTTTGCGGTGAATGAGGCCAAAACCCTGCCCGTTTGTGATATAATGGCAACAGTCATCCGCCTGCGCAGAGGCGGTCTGGTGCTGCTGGATGTGGACGGCTACAAAACCGCCGTGCCTGTGGGCGCGGCGAACACCGGCTCGCCTGTGCGGGTCGACCTGGCCGTGACCGGCAGCATAAAACCGGCGAATCTGCGGGCCGAAACACTGATCGTGCGCGCTGCCTATGACTGGCAGGCCGAACAGGCAAGCGACGTGTACTTTGCACCTCGCGGCGCAAGGGTGCTGATACGCCCGGGCCGGGCGGCAGTGCTGAAAGGAGGAAACTATGCTTTACAGCAAAACGCAGTGGCGTGAGGCGCTGGAAAAAAGCGCCCCGGTCTATTATTTTTATTCCTCCGACCCGTTTTTGGCCCGCACCGCTGCCGAAAAGACCCTGGCAGAACTTGCCGCCGCTACCGACGGAGAAGTCACCGTGCTGGACGGGCCTGCCCCCGGTGTGGAGGAAATGGTGACGGCCGCGGGCACCATCTCCTTTTTTGGCACCCGGCGCATCGTTTCGCTGCCGAACCTTCAGCCTGCCGCCTATGGCGAAAAAGACCTGGAAGAAGTGTGCGACGTGATCGCCAGCACCGAGAACGCCGCGTTTGTGATGTTCAGCGTTTTCACGGAGGAGCGCGGCCAGCTCAAGATCGGCAAACAGGCCAAAAAACTCATCGCCCTTTGCGAAAAAGAGGGCTATGCGGCTCAGATGGTCCATCCAGGGCCCCAGCAGCTGCGGGCGCTTTTGCGCCAGCGCGCCCGGGAGCAGGGCGCCGAACTGTCGGAAAATGCAGCCGCCGCCATGCTGGAGCGGTGCGGCCAGGATATGTTCCTTTTGGAAAACGAGGTGGACAAGCTGGCCGCCGCCAGCGGCTACACCGAGATAACCCCCGCGCTGGTGATGGAGATGGGCACCCGCAGCCTGGAGGCGGACGTGTTCGACATGGTGCGCTGTGTGACCTCTCGCAACGCGGCCCGGGCCTGCGAAATGCTGGAGGTGCTGCTGCGCCTCAAAACAGACCCCATTGCCATCACTGCCGCACTTGCCAGCAGCTTTGTGGATATGTACCGCGTCAAGGCGGCCCAGGCCCAAAAGATGGACTACAACCGGGTCTACAAGGATTTTGGCTACACCGGCAAGCCCGCCCGCCTGCAGATCAGCGGAAGGAACGCCTCCAGCTACACCCTGGCTCAGCTGGCCGCCTGCCTGGAGGTGCTGGCCGAACTGGATGGCGACCTGAAAGGCGGTTCCCCTGCCGCCCCGGACGTGCTGCTGCAAACGGCGCTGTGCCGCCTTGCGGCGGCGGGAGGCCGCCGGTGACGGGCGAACGGCCGCGCATCCGTCAGGTGCTGGTGGTAGAAGGCCGCTACGACGCGGCAGCCCTTACCAACGCAGTGGATGCGCTCATCCTGTGCACCGACGGCTTTGGCATCTTCAAGGACAAGGAGACCCAGAGCCTTCTGAAGGAACTGGGCCGTCAGCGGGGCGTCATCGTACTCACCGACCCGGACGCGGCGGGATTTCGCATCCGGCGCTTTGTCGCGGACCTTGTGGGGGCGGAACATGTGTGCCACGCCTATGTGCCCGCGGTGGAAGGCAGGGAAAAGCGCAAAGCCGCCCCTGGCAAAGAGGGCCTGCTGGGCGTGGAGGGCTTCGGCGTGCAGGCTCTTCGGCAGGCGGTTTTGGCCGCCGGAGGGCAGGAGGCCGCCCGCCGTGCAGGCCGCGCCATCACCTACGGCGACCTTTACGCCTGGGGCCTTTCCGGCACCGCTGGCAGCAGGGAAGACCGCTATTCCTTTTTGAAACGCTTGGGCCTGCCGCCGCGGCTTTCCAAAAAGGCGCTGCGCGATGTGCTGAACAGCCTTTATACCTGGGAAGAGATCAATGAGATGCAAAACGGACCGCAGCGGGGCTGATGCCCGCGCTGCGGTCCGCTCTTTTATTCCAGTTCGCCGTTCAGAAGCTGCCGGCAGTACCAGGGCTTTTCAAGCGTAAAGCATTTTCCTTTTACACAAGCAAGAGAGGGAGGGCAGTCCGCCGGGAAGGTGAGCCGCCAGGCGCACAGCGCCTGATACTTGAAGTGAAGCTGCCGGTTCACGGCGTTCTGGCCGTATTTCCCATCCCCCAAGATGGGGCAGCCGATGCTGGCCAGGTGGGCGCGTATCTGGTGGGTGCGCCCGGTGATGAGTTCCACCCGCAGAAGGGCCAGCCGTCCGCTGACGGCCATCGTTTCATAGCGGGTCTCGATGGGCGCCGCATCCGCCGCCGGGCGGTCCAACACCGTGACCCGGCCCTTTGCGGCGTCCTTCTTCAGCCAGCCCGTCAGTGTGGCCGCCGAAGGCTCCGGCCGCCCGAAGGTGACGCAGAGATACTCCTTTTTCAGCCGCCGTGACCGGATGAGTTCGGTCAAATCGGTCAGTGCCTGGGCGGTCTTGGCTACCAGCACAAGGCCGCTGGTGCCGGTGTCAAGCCGGTGGCACAGCGCCGGGGCAAAGCTCTCGCCGGGGCGGTATTCGCCTTTTTTATAAAGATAGAGCTGCACCCGGTGGATGAGGGTATCGGGGGCGCTTTCGTCGTTCACCGGCAGACCGGCGGGTTTGTCGGCAAGGAGCAGCTGGTCATTCTCATACACCACCTTGGCGGGGTACTTCGCCTGCAAAAACGCCGGGCCCTCCGCAGGCGGGGCGGCGTTCAGCTGGTCGGGCAGGAGGAACAGCTTTATCTCGTCGCCCGCCTGTACGCGGGTGGAGAGGGGCTGCTTTTTTCCATTCAGCTTTATCTTGTTTTCCCGCAGGGCCTTGTTCAGGCGGCCCGGTGTCAGCACCGGGTACTGCTGCATCAGGTATTTGTCCAGACGGGTGGGCAAAAGGCAGTTTACGCGCAAAACTTCCATTTTATTGGATCACCAGGTCCTTTCCTGCCAGCGGGCGGGCGTCCGCCGTGTCCAGCGTCACCATCAGCCAGCCCTCGTCGCTGTCGTCCACATCGAGAATGGGGTATCGCTGCCCCGCGCAGAGGATGGCCGCGCCCGGGCTCAGGCGGCGGCGGGCAAGAGGCGTGTCGTAAAACAGCACCACCTTGTTTTCGTCCGCTTCCCAATAATATCTTACATAATTTTTCACTTTTTTAAAAGGCCTAATCAATCTTTTCTAAGACCTTTTCTTCTTTGAGCACGTTTTGCTCTTTCTGAGGTTACTTCTTTACCGTTTT
>DWXV01000023.1 GCA_019119025.1 Candidatus Allofournierella excrementigallinarum | reverse complement strand
TGCCTTTTTGGCTACTTCTGGATCCATTTGCGGTAGGCAAGAGGCAAACTGAATGATTTTGTCTTTAGTCATGTGGCGAAAGTCAGGAATTCCCAGTTTCTTGAGTACTTTTGCCTCAGTTAAAGTCCTAGCCATAACAGTGGTCACTCCTATGATGGTTTCATTCAAAGCATAGCGGAAGAGGGGGGGACGATATATGCCTACTAGCATTATAAGATGTGACTTAAAGGTATGCAAGGGAGCGAATGAATCAATTGAGGGCATTTGATAAACAGCAAATGTCCCCGGATGCAGATCTTGCATCCGGGGACGTTTGTATATCTATTTTGTCGAGAGTCTATTCACCTGCTATTCAAAAACTCCTCCATCCCCAACTGCCCGTCCTGTGCCTGCCGTTCCAGGAGCGGGGGAGTGGTGGCCAGCAGCGCTAATGCCGCTGCCGGGTCAGTGAGCCAGGGGCGGATGTCACCGCGCGCCAGCATCAGGGGCATCCGGTCGTGGATGGGGCTCACCGAGGCGTTAGGAGCGGTGGTCAGGATGACGAACCGGTCCTCGCCGTCCACATTGTCGTAGATGCCGGCCAGCCAGAGCGGGCTGTCGGGCAGGGAGAAGGTGTACGCCCGGTGGGCGGCATCCCACTCGTAAAAGGCCGTGGCGGGCACCACACAGCGGCGGGCGGCGATGCTGCGCCGGAACAGGCTCTTCTGGGTGACCGTCTCCGCCCGGGCGTTGATAATCAGCCGGCCGTTTGGCCCGGGCAGGCCCCAGGTCTGCAGTTCGCTCATTACCTTGCCGCCGCGGCACACCAGCACCGGCGCCCGCTGGGCGGGGCGAACGTCCCCGTCGGGCAGGGGCAGCTGCGCACCCGCGCCGCTGCGACGCTGCACGTCCTGCGCGATGCGCAGCAGGTCGGCGCTCTGCCGGGCGCTGAACTGATACCGTCCGCACATGGCCGCTCATCCTCCTTTTGCTTTTTCAGCCCACTACTACGCCGAAAATCCGGAACTCCGCCTCGGGCTGCACCGGGATGGGCGGGTAGCGGGGATTCAGGGACACCAGCTCCGGCTGGCCGTCCCGGATGCGGAGCTTTTTGCAGTAGCTCTGGCCGTCGTAATAACACAGGATGATTTCGCCGCTTTCCGCGGTGTCCCGCCGGCGGGCCCAGACGATCTGCCCGTCCGCAAAGCGGGGGGTCATGGAATCGCCCGCCAGCCGCACGCCAAACTCGGCGCTGGTCGGCACCGATTCGTCCGCTTCCATTTCCTCGGATGCTTCGTCGTCCAGGAATTGGCCGGTGCCGGCGGACGCCGCCTGCAGGTAGATGGGGATAATGCGCCGCTGCTGCTGCGGTGGCTGGACCCGGAAGCGAGGCGACTCCAGCAGCAGCCGGCGGTACTCGGCCAGCATGAACAGGCCGTCGTCGTTCAGCCCGCCGCACAGTGAGCCGGTGGCGAACAGACAGCTTACGTCCATATCGTTCAGCACTTTTGCAAGGGCCAGCGCATGGTGGATCTTGGGCTGGGTGCGGCCCACCTCCCAGGAGGACAGCGCGCCCACGCTCACCGTTTCGCCCTGGGGCAGGTACAGTGCCATTTCCCGCACCACCTGCTCCTGGCTTTTGCCCAGTTCCTTGCGCATCATTGCCAGCCGCTCATTCCATAACATCCTGCCATCACCTCACCTCTATTATATCCTTTATAAATCGTCAACGCAATAAAATTCTACAAAATTATTTAAATCAACAATTGAAATAATGATTTTGTAGAACTATAATAAGGCTGACGGAGGTGAGAGCAATGAGAGCGCGGCAGATCCTGCACTGTGACTGCAATTGCTTTTATGCCTCGGTGGAGATGCAGGAACAGCCGCGCCTGCGAGGAAAGGCCATCGCCGTCTGCGGTGACCCGGAGGCCCGCCACGGCATCGTGCTCACGGCGAGCTATCCTGCCAAGCGGATGGGGGTCAAGACCGGCATGGCCATCTGGCAGGCACAGCAGTGCTGCCGGGACCTCATCATTGTCCCGCCTCATTATCGTGAGTATGTGCGGTACAGCGGCTTCGTGCGGGAGATCCTGGGGGAATACACCGATCAGATCGAACCCTTCGGACTGGATGAAAACTGGCTGGACGTGACCGGCAGCTGCGGGCTGTTCGGCTCGGGGGCTGCCATTGCCCGGCAGATCAGCGACAAGGTGAAGCGGGAACTGGGCATTACGGTGTCCATTGGGGTGGCGAACAATAAAATCACCGCCAAGCTGGGCAGCGATTACAAAAAGCCTGACGCCATCACCCGCATCGAGGCAGACAACTACCGCCAAATAGTTTACCCGCTGCCGGTAGAGGACCTTTTATATGTGGGGCCGGCGACGAGACGAAAGCTGAATTGGTACGGCGTGCGCACCATCGGCCAGCTGGCGGCGCTGGAGCCCTGGCGGCTGGGGGAGTGGTTCGGTAAAATAGGGTATGTGCTGTCCTCCTTTGCTCGCGGCACCGACCAGACGCCGGTGGCAAAGCTAGGCTGGCAGGCGGCGGTGAAGAGCGTGGGGAACTCCGCCACCACGCCCCGGGACCTGGTATGCGACGAGGACGCCTGGCTGATGCTGCTGATTTTATCGGAGAGCGTGGCGGCCCGTCTGCGGGAGCTGGCACTGAAATGCACGGTTGTGGAGATATCCCTGCGGGATACAGAGCTCGACAGCTTTACGCGCCAGCAAAAAGCGGAAAGCCCCACCGACAACTGTCTGGAGATCGCCCGTGCGGCTTTTGGGCTGTTCCGGCAGAACTACAGCTGGAACCGGCCTTTGCGGAGCATTGGAGTGCGGGCGAGCGGACTTGTGGCGGCCGGTGCGCCGATGCAGCTGTCGCTGCTGCGGGACGAGACTCGGCGGGACAAGCGGGAGCGGCTGGACCGGGCGGTGGATGAGGTGCGGGAACGATACGGGTACGGCAGCCTGCAGCGGGCATTGGTCCGCACCGACCCGGCGCTGGGCGGCATCGACCCCACCAGCCATACCATCCACCCGGTGGGATTTTTCAATGGAGGATAGGGCAGTGGAGCGGAACAGGGAAAAGCGGTATGTGGCAGTAGACGTGCATTTTTCCGCCGAGGGACGGCTGCGCCCGCTGCAGATCGTTTTTGATGAGGGACGCGTCTATGCCGTGGACCAGGTGCGGGACGTCTGTCGCCGGGCGGCGGATGTGGGCGGTGTGGGAGACCGCTATACCTGTGTCATTCAGGGGCAGGAGCGGTATCTCTGGTTTGAGAAAGGACGATGGTTCGTGGAAGCGTTCAGCGAGTGAATGGTCGCAAGAAGCTTCGGCGTGAAACAATGTAGGCCTTGTCATGACGAAAGGAGGTCGGGACGATTGATGTTCGACGATTATCCGCCCCTTGAACTGTTGAAGACAGTGGAGACAAGGGTGCCGTGCGGCTGTGAGATGATGGAGGACATCCACTGTGCCAACGGGCAGGAAGATATGGACAGCTGGCCGGAGTGGTGCTATGCGCCGCTTGCGGCCGCAGTCTGCGTCGCTTTGTTTGAGGGAGACCTGGGATGCAAGAACCCGGAAGAGATAATGGAGTGGGCCTTTTCGCTGGGAGAAAAACTTTTTGCGGTGGCTCCGTGGAAAAGGCGGAAAACGGTCTACATGCTGGAGCCGGCTTTGGTGGACTATGTGCTTAAGAACCGGGTCATTCTGGCACGGGTGCCCTCTATGGACCTGGTACACCTGCCCTATGCATCCTTTTATCTTCAGGTCGATTTCCTGAGCACGGACAAATACCCGGTGCACGGAGCGTTTGTGACATTGGAATGTGACCCGGGAACAGAGAGGAAGGAGTGCCGCGTACTGTTCTTGTACAACGATGACACGTGGAGTTCCTATGCGCTTGAAATGGGAGAGCGGTCCGTGTTTGGTTCCATCCAGGCAGTGCTGGATGAGAGGCAGGAACAGGCAAACCGCCTCAGAGCAGCCGGAGAGGCGTGTGAGTTTGGGGAAGAGCAGTATTGCCAGGTGCGAAAACAGTTGGAAGGGACCATGCAGCTTGCGTTTTTCCTTTGCTTATTAGAGCATTACAAGGAGGCCGGGGCTCTCGCGGCAGTGACGCGGATCAAGCTCGTGAACGGAATGGATATATGCTACGTCCGCAAACCGGAGGATCCTGCGCTGCGGTGTATGAAAGCCTTTGCCTGCTGAGCCTCTGTGCGGCAGGCGAACGGCAACGGTGCCGTTCCTCTCGGAGAGAAACCTACCAGGGCCGGCGCGGGTGATGATGCGTCCATGGACTTTACCGCCTTCTCAATGCCATTCTCTTGTTCGTCCGTCAGCGAAAGGCCGAAGCAGGAAACATCGTCCGTGAAATGGTCTGCCGACGAAACCGGGGCCTCCCCCCGTCAGCAGGGCCGGCAGACAGCGCTGCGCACCGTATCGTCCGAGTTTGTTGCCAGCAACACCTGAAAGCGTTGCCGGCAGCAACGGCGGAGCGGGATTGACAACAAAAACAAGAGGGTATAATATTTATATATGAAGAACAATAGTATTCAAAAGGTGAAATTATGGAGCTTCTGTCCTATGAGAGTTTGATCCGGCGATTGAAAGAGCTGGATGAAGAGGCCAGTCTGCGATTTGATTCAGCCGACCGGCTGAGCCTTATCATTGTTGGCGGAAGCGCGCTTATTTTGATGGAATACATTTCCAGGGCAACGCATGATATCGATGCGATGGAGGCCTCTCAACAGTTGCAGGATCTTCTGCAAGATTATGACATAAACATGAATGTGCAGACGTATACAGACAATTTCCCGTACAACTACCTCGACAGGGTGGAGCCGCTGCCCATCAAAGGCAAAATCATTGATTTTTACACAGCGTCTTTGGAGGACATTGTGATTGCCAAATTACACTCATATCGAGATAAGGATTTTGAAGATGTTTGCTCTCCCCAAGTGCTCGAGGCACTGGACTGGGAGAAACTCCATTTTATTGCCACATCGGACGACGAGGCAAAGGCAAGTTCGATGAACGAATTTCGCCATGGAGAGTTTTTGTCGCGGTTTCAAGAGTATGAGGAACGGTACAGGCCATGAGAGAATTAACATTTGCTGGTTTTACGAAGAAGTATGTGGAAGAACTGTCGGTTGAGCACACAACCGCAATTTATAAATTGCTTCGGGAAGCTGTTACGCAAAATGCCCGGCTGAAAGAGCCGCTGTATCTCTACGCGGTATCGAACGGCCGTCTTAAAACATTGCTGACCGCCAGTAAAAAAACGGCGTTCTACGATGAGTACCTGAGGTTAAGCAAAGAATTCACCTGTCCCGAGTTATTAAATGGATTGGAAGCGGGGACAAGTGAACTGGCACAAGAATATCAGAAGGTTTGGCGATCTTTCTGCAGCGTAAAGGGAAAAGTCAAGAGGGACGAGCGTGTCAAAAACATGATGGCTGAAAAAATCAAGCGATTGCAGGAGGAAAAAGAGGTAACTACCTACCGAATTTGTAAAGACTTGGGCTTGAATAATGCAAATGTGAATCATTGGCTCAAAAACGGCTGCAATGGAAAAGTGAGCATGTCTACCGCACGAAGAGTGCTCCAATATATGGATTCTTACTTTGCAGTGCAATCCTGATTGATAAAATTCAAACATCTGTTTTATACGTCCGCAAACCGGAGGACCCCGCGCTGCGGTGTATGAAAGCCTTTGCCTGCTGAGCCTCTGTGCGGCAGGCGAACGGCGCCACACGGCGTTTTAACACAGAAAAAGCCCCCGGAGCGATCCTTTACGGATCGCCCCGGGGGTTCTCAGTATTCCGATTTACGAGAGACAGAAAAGATTTTCCTGCGCATAGCGGTCCCAGGAAGGGCGCACCGCGGGCGGCTCATGAAGGGGAGCTGTGAGCAAGCGCATCGAATCCAGCGGGGGAAGACCCAGCTGTTCGCGCACGCAGAGCAGGATGTGCAGAGTGTCGTCTGTGTCCTGCACCACGCCCACGGGCCAGCCGCAAAAGCTGCGCCAGGTAAACGCGGCGGTGTCGTTGCTCCCGGAGAAAAGCCAACCAAGACCCAAAGCAGCCGGTGCGGGCGCCGGCGCCGGAGCGTCCATGGCTTCAATCGCCTCCTCAATGTCCTCCTCCTGCTCCACAGACGTAAGAATACGGTCCCAGTCCTCCGCGCGGAGAGGGGGAAGCTTAAACTCCTCGTCATCCAGGCTGCAATTCTCCGTCTCCTGTTCACCCGGCAGCGAAAGGTCGGACCAGGGAACATCGTCCAGCAAATGGTCCGGCGGAGCAACCAAGCTTTCCTCCGGCAGCGGGGTCAGCAGGCAATCGTGCACGTCGCAGTCGGTCACGACACCGCGGGGGAGGGGGATGCGGTCAGGGTCGGCGGGAGGCTGATACTTGGGCGGCTGTGCCTCTTCGGGAGCGGAGTCGGTGCAGTAGTTGTTGAGGAAATCCTCTCCCGCGCACTCCGTCCAGGAGATTTGCCCGTCCTGCGCGTCAAAGGCGACGGCGTAGAACGAAGATGCACATACGCAGGACATGACCAGATGAAGACCCGGAAAGCTTTCGGCAACCGTTTCGAACCAGTTGTAGGGCGGTGCGTTTACCGTCAAGAATGCGAACCGAATGGAGTCACAGTGGCTGTTCCAACCCATGTCGGGGAGCGTAACGATACTGTCGGTATCAAAGCGGCATCCCCAGTATTCATCCGCCCAGTCCAACGGCGCATCCGCAGGCTGCGGGACCATGGCGTTCAGAGCGAACAGCGGAATCTTGCCGGCAAGGGAATGGTTCACATCCCGGCGTATTTGGATGTTGCGGGTGACAAAGTGCTCCAGCTCGCAATGAGGGCCGGAAACGGACAGGACGTTGTGAAAGTAATTCGACATTTGTTTTCTCTCCTTTGGTTTGATTTTAGAAATACAAAAAGCCACCCTGCGCGTGCGATACCTAACGTAGCACGGTCGCAGAGTGGCTTTTTTACGTTGTAAAAAAGCAAAAGACCCAATCCGAACCGGTATTTCCGTGACTCGAAATTGGATCTTTTATGCTTTATGTGTCTAACATAACAGAAATAAAAACGATTGTCAATACTATAAATACACTGCTTTAAAATTATTTTGTGGATTGCAGAAACAGCCACAGGATACTTCGCGGATATAAATAGAAGATCTTTGCAGCGATTAGAAGTGACTTGGCCCGGGTAAATCCCAATTATTCTGGAGTTCTTCGGCGACTGTTCAGTGCAGGAAGCTCGACGGCAGATTCGATGTGATCTGCAGCGGCTCCATGCTTGGGATCAATTACCGGAGGATCGAGAGCAACAGCGTGGGCTACAAGGCGGACTATGAGATGTACTCACTGGATTTCGAGGAATTCCTGTGGGTCAAAGGCTATGACGATGCTTTCATTGAAGATATGCTGGAGCATATGCGGGAGCTTGCGCCCTTCAACGAGGTACAGATGTCCGTGTGCAGCTCGCTCTTCCTTGAATACTGTATCCTGGGCGGCATGCCCGCCGTTGTCCGTGAATTCATTGCGAAAGGTACTTTTGAGGGATCGCTTGAAGTACAGAGGCAGCTTATCGTGGTCTATAAGGAGGACATTCGCAAATATGCTGAGGGCATTGACCAGACCAGGATTTTGAACGTATTTAACCACATTCCCGTGCAGCTCGCCAAGGACAACAAGAAATTCCAGATTTCCAAGGTCGCCTCCGGCGCGCGTTTCCGCAACTACAGAGGATGCATTGAATGGCTGGACGATGCGGGAATGGTCAATCTCTGCTATTGTCTGAACTTCCCGGAGCTGCCGCTTCAGGGCAACTATGACGATACGAAGTATGAGCTTTACCTTGCCGACAGTGGTCTGCTCGTAGCCATGCTGGACGAGGAATCCCAGGAGGATCTGCGGGCCAACAAAAACCTCGGCGTCTATAAGGGCGCGCTTTACGAAAATGTCGTTGGCGAAGCACTGGTCAAAGCGGGATACAGGCTCTATTACTATAAACGGGACGATTCCACGCTGGAACAGGATTTCTTCGTCAGAACGGCAAGCGCCCTGATCCCTGTTGAGGTGAAGGCCAAAAACGGGACAGCTAAGTCTATGAGGACCCTGATCAGCAGCGAGAAGTATGCGGATATTCATTGCGGCATTAAGTTCACCGGCGGGAACATCGGGTATAGTGATGCTGTCTATACCTTTCCGTACTTCTGCGCTTTCCTGCTGAAGCGCTACTTGTCAAAAGCCGATGTCTGATGTCCGACCGGATCTCTGCCATGGGATCGGTATATGCTCGTAATGGTAAAAACGGACACAAAAAGCCCGTGAAGCCGCACGGATAAGCGCTGGCTTCACGGGCGTTGCTATGTTGGAGGAATGTGGTTCATTTTGCCAGGGAGTGACTGAAGTATGGCTTTCCGCTTTACGAGCAAAGCGGGAAGCAAAACAGCGTTCAATGTTCCAACCGATTGCCCAAAAACGGGCAGAACATTTGCGGCTCAGGCCCGGGCGATCATCTCGCCGTATTCTTCTTTTTCCTTTTTAATGAACTGGCGCACCGCCTCTTCCGAGGGCATGTCGGCGGAGCAGCCATGGCTGGCCACCAGCATGGCCGCCTCGGCGCTGCCCATCTCCAGGCAGTCCATGATGTCCCAGCCCTGGAGCACCCCGTTCAAGAAGCTTGCCGCGTAGCCGTCGCCGCCGCCAAAAGATTTGAGCGCTTTCACAGGGAAGGGTTTGATGGAGTACTTGCCGCCGTTGCGGGTATAGGCGGTAGAGCCCTCCTTGCCGTGCTTGATGACCACGATGGCCGCCTGCTGGCCGCACCAGTAGTCGGCGGAAGCCTGGTCGGAGCCGTCCAGCCCCAGGAATTTCTCGGTGAGGTCGAACTCCTCCCGGGAGCCCATGATGATCCGGGCGTCGCGGGCCACCATGGAGTAGTAGAGGGCGATCTCGTCGTCGCTCTTCCAGTTGTAGGCCCGGTAATCAATGTCGAAGATCACGGGCGTGCCGGTCTTTTTGGCCAGGGCCACCGCCTTCAGCGCCGCCTCGCGGGAGGGGCTTTGGGCCAGGGCGGTGCCGGAGATCAGAAGGGAACGAGCCTGGTCGATGTAGCCCTCGTCGATGTCCGCAGGGTCCAGGGCCAAATCGGCAATGCCGTTGCGGTACATCAGGATGCTGCTCTCGGTGGGGGAAAGGATCTCGGTGAAGGTGAGGCCCAGGCTCTCGCCGTTTTTGCAGCGCACGATGTGGGAGGTGTCGATGCCCTCGTTCTGGAAGTAGCCGGTCACATAATCGCCGAAGCGGTCGTTGGACACCGCCGCGAAGAATCCGCACTTGCGGCCCAGCCGGGCCAGGCCCACGGCGGTGTTTGCCGGCGAACCGCCCACATACTTCTTGAAGGTGGCGCTTTCCGCCAGGGTCTTGAAGTAATCGATGGGGTTGAAGTCGATGGCCACCCGCCCCAGCAGGATCATGTCGTAGGGGCGGTTTTCGGGGAACTGAATGAGATCTTTGGTCTGTTCGGTAGCAAGCATGACGATACCTCCTCAGCAAAGGCCGATGTTGTAAAGGATGATGGCGAAGACGAGACCAATCAGGGGGATGACCGCGTTGGAGATGAACATGTAGACGTAGCTGTCCTTCAGCTGGGTCTTGCCCACCTCATTGGCCAGAACGATGCCGGAAGAATAGGGCATAGCATCCAGGCCGCTGCAGGCGATGCAGGTGATGCGGTGCAGAATCTGGGTGTTGATGCCGGTGCTGATCATGTAGTCCGCCAGGGTGTTCCAGAAGATGGTGATGCCGCCGGAAGCGGAGCCGGTGATGGCGCAGATCACGTTGATGCCCACGCAGGCCAGCAGGATGGGGTCCATCTCCAGGCCCAGGATCCACTCGGTGACCTTGGTGAAGGTGGGAGAGGCGGTGACCAGGCCGCCGAAGCCCATGATGGAAGAGGTGACGACCAGGGAATTGAAGCCGTTGCTGAAGCCGACGCCCACCGCTTTCTTGGCGGAGAACTTGTCGTGCATGAGCACCACGCCCACCAGACAGGCCAGGGTCATGGCAGCCACCACGGCGTAGTTGGAGGGGGTGAGGAACTGCATCAGGACGAAGGCGGCCACGATGAGCACCACGATGGGGGCGAAGGCCTTCCAGACCGGGGGCAGGTTCTGGGTCTGCTTGGGGTCGTTCAGGTCAAAGATCACGTCGTCCGCCGCGGCGGTGAAGTGCTCACCCTTGGCCGCGCACACCTTGATCATTTTGGTGAAGAAGAGATAATCCAGCACGAAGACGAACACGCCGCCCAGGATGCCGATGACGGGAGCCGCGTAGATGGTGGTGCCCAGGGCCTCGGTGGGAACCAGATTGGGCACGGAGGGGGCGCCGGGCAGGAAGGTCATGCAGGTGGTGCCCGCCATGCAGATGGACATTGCGGGGAACAGCTTTCTGGGGATGTCGGCGTCCTTGAACAGCGCCATGCAGATGGGATACATGGTGAACATGATCACAAACACGCTGATGCCGCCGTAGGCCAGGATGGCGGTGGTCACCAGCACCACCAGCACGATCCGCTTTTTGCCCAGTTTGGAAACGATGAAGTTGGAGATGGTGGCCGCAGCGCCGCTCTCATCCATTACCTTGCCGAAGATGGCGCCCAGCGCGAAGAGCAAAAACCAGCTGCCGGCAAAGTCTTTAAACGCGGTGGCATAGCTCTCACTGATGGCCGGCCAGATGTCCATGCCGTTGAACAGGATCACCACAAAGGCTGCCGCGATGGTGGCAAGGCCCATGTGCCATCCTTTCCACGTGAGAAAGATCAGGGTAGCAATGCCTAATAGAATTCCGATGACACCAAGCATTTTTCTTTTCCTCCTACAAGTCGATTTGTTTATTCAATGGCGCTTAGGGGTTCCCGGTTGTTGAAAACGCCAATGTGCCTTGCAACGGTCTGGGCGATCCTCTCGGTCATGTGTTCGCTGACCGCAAAATACGAGGGATCCGCGCCCCCCCGCAGGGACTCCCGCGCGGCTTCCCGCTGGGCGTCCAGCAGGGCGGTGGCAATGTTGATCTTGCGCACGCCCAGGTCGATGGTGCGGCGGAAATCCGCAAAGGAGATGCCGGTCCCGCCATGCAGCACCAGCGGGCAGTCCACGGTGTTGTGGATCGTTTCCAGTATGTCGAACTGCAGTTCGGGGGCGAAGCGGTAGTTGCCGTGGGCGTTGCCGATGGCCACTGCCAGGGCATCCACCCCGGTCTGGCGCCAAAAGGCAAGCGCCTCTTCGGGCCGGGTGCAGCTGTCGCGGACCTGCCCCATGCCCTCGTCGCCCCCCACACGGCCTATCTCCGCTTCCAGGGTCGCGCCCCGCGCCGCAGCCAGCTCCTTGGCTTTGAGGGTGAGGCGGATGTTATCCTCCAGAGGCAGGCGGGAGCCGTCGATCATCACCGAGGTGAACTCCAGCTCCAACGCGCGCTGCACGGTTTCCAGGTGCTGGCCGTGATCCAGGTGCACCGCCACCGGCACGCTCGCTTTTTTCGCGGCGTTGACCATCATCGGGCCCATCAGCTCAAAGGGCGCGTAGGGAAACCGGGACTCGGCGATCTGCAGGATCACCGGCGTTTGCGTCTGCTCGGCGGCCTGCACAATCCCCTTCACGGCTTCCATGGTGTAGGCACTGAACGCCCCCACGGCGGCGTTCCTTCGGGCTGCCTGTTCCAGCAGCTCCTTCATGGTACACAACATGGCTCTTGGTCCCTTCTTTCTGCGTTAAGTCCACAAAGAGCGGTAGATCGCCAGAATGTCCGCCTTTGTCAGTTCCTTCGCGGTGTTGGCGGGGCTGCCGCTCTCCAGAGCGTCGTCGGCCATCTTGTCCATCCGGGCGAAGAACTGTTCCTTGTCGATGCCGTACTCCGCCAGAGTGGGGATATGGCAGGTCTCGCAAAGGCTGCGGACCACGTCCAGGAACTTGCGGGCGGCCGCCTCGTCTTCATCCTCCGGCCGGGCCGCGCCCACCGCCCGCGCCAGGTCGCCGAACTTTTTGTAGTTGCCGTCCAGCACATAAGCAAAGCATGCTTCGTCCAGCATGGCGTTGGAGGTGCCGTGGGGCACATGGAACAGCGCGCCGATGGGGCGGCTCATCCCGTGCACCACGGTCACCGAGGCGTTGTTGAAGGCGATGCCTGCTTCCAGCGCGCCGATGGCCATTTCCTCACGGGCCTTCACGTCGCTGCCGTTCTGGTAGGCTGCCGGCAGATATTTCACGATGCGCTTGATGGCGGACAGGGCGAAGGTGTCGGACAGGCTGTTGGCCCGGCGGGAGGTGTAGGCCTCCGCTGCGTGGGTGAAAGCGTCCAGGCCGGTGGAGGCGGTGATCTTCGGCGGCACCGACAAGGTGAACCGGGGGTCCACCACCGCCAGCTGCGGGATGAGCACGGTGCCCTTCAGCAGCATCTTCACGTCTTTCTTTGTGTCGTTGATGATGGTGAACTGGGTGGCTTCAGACCCGGTGCCTGCGGTGGTGGGGATGGCCGTCATGGGGGGAGTGGGCGCCGTGATGGGCCGGCCCATGTAATCGGCGATGTTTCCGCCGCCGGTGGCCAGCGCGCCAATGGCCTTCATGGTATCCAGCGCGCTGCCGCCGCCCAGACCGATCAAAAAGTCGCACCCGTCGCGCCGCCAGACCTCCAGGCCCGCCTCCACCATTTTGTCGGTGGGTTCGCCGGTGATGTCCGCAAAGGTGCTGCTGGGGATGCCCGCCTTATGCAAAAGCTCCTCCAGCATGGCCGCGTGGCCCAGCTGCACCATGGAGGGATCGGTCACGATGAGCGCCCGGGTGCCGCTGGCTTTCCAGACCGGCACGGCTTCGTTCAGCGCACCTTCCCCCACAATGATCCGGGGCGGCACCAAAAAATCAAATGGCATACAGAAACCTTCCTTCTTTTGATCGAGTTATGATAAACTATTGATAATGTTATGACTATATATTATCACACCCTGCCGGTTAGTCAATTGACAATCCTGCCAAATCGGGGCTTTCTTTTTTGTATCTTTGTGATATACTAAAGATATGATCAAAATAAGAAAGAAAGATTATCTTTCTATAAAGGAGGATATCATGAGAGCCGACCGCATTGACAGACTGGAAGCCTACATCTTAGAGCAGCGTTCCGTCTCGTTGGATCAACTTTGTCAGGTGTTCGGGATCTCCAAGCCCACGCTGCGCCGGGACCTTGAGGCGCTTATGCCACGACGCACCATCGAAAAGGTCTATGGCGGGGTGGTGGCGATCGCGCCGAAAAACGCCCTCGCTGAAGGGCTTACCTCCTTCTCCGAACGGAACATCAAAAACGCCGACGCGAAAGCGCGGGTGGCGCGCCTAGCTGCCGATACCATAGAGGACAACGACGTCATCTTCATTGATACCGGCACATCCACCCTGGGAATCGCCGAGCATCTGGCGGGGATCAGCAATCTCACGGTTATCACCAACAGCCTGCTGGTGGCAAGCAAGCTGCTGGCATACGACGATGTGCGCACTATCATGCTGCCCGGGACCATCAATACGCGCACGGCATCCGCCGTTGGGGACGAGTGCCAGAAATTTTTGCGCTGTTACCACATCCGAAAGGCGTTCATGGCTTGCTCGGGGGTGTCCGGCGAAGGGGTGTTCAACAATGCGCCAGAGGAATACGCAATCAAGCGAACCGCCCTGGAGCAAAGCGCGCTGCACTGTCTGCTGCTGGATTCGTCCAAGTTTGACCGTCCCGCACTGATGGCGTACGCCTCCCTCGACCGGTTCCACTGGCTCTTTTCGGATGAGCAGCCGCCGGAACCGTATGTCAATCTGCTGCGGCAAAACCGCGTGCAGGTAAAAACCGCCACTGATTGATCCGGGGGAAAGATCCCTCAAACCGACGGCGGCTCCAGCGCTTTGCTAGCGTTCAAAAGAAAAGCATCAGGGGCGCTTTCCCGAACACGGAGAAAGCGCCCCTGATGCTTTGTACGTTTGCATTGGCCTTGCCTTCGGTGAGGGCAGTGGCAGTCGGCGCTGCAACACCATGAGCAGCGGGCTGCCTGTGGCTGCCCGCCCCAGGGCCGTGCGGCAAAACGATCAGATCTGCCGCGCCGCGAAAAAGCCTTCGTGGATCGCGTCGTAGATCTGCCGCACCCGCAGGCTGTCGCCCACATGGAACACCTCCATGTTGGTGTTTTGCTCCAGCTGCTCCACCAGGTCGTGCTGCGGAACGAAGCCGGCCGCGATCACAACACCGTCCGTCGGCAGGGTGGTCTCGTTGCCCCAGCGGTCGGCCAGATGGATGGCGCCCTCCTCAACGGCCACCAGCCGCTTGCCGGTGACAATGCGGATGTCCGTCTGTGCGATCTCGATGCTGTACGCCTGGCAGGCCGAGCCGGGGTTGGCCAGGAAGGCGTCGGTCATCTCCACCACGGTCACTTCCTTGCCCTCCTTGTGCAGTTCCAGGGCGGTCTCGGCGCCGGTGATGCCGCCGCCGATCACGGCCACCCGCTGCCCGGCGGCTTTGCGGGAACCGTTCAGATAGTCGCAGGCGTAGATTACGCGGTCGCTCTCGCCGCCGGGCACCGACAGCCGGCGGGTCTTGCCGCCGTTGGCCACGATGACCGCGTCGAAGCCGCCGTTCACCAGCGTGTCATAATCCGCCTGTGCCTTGACCACGGTGATGTTGGGGTCGCGGGTGATATGCTCCTCGTAGTAATGGATCAGACGGCGGATGTTCGCCTTGTTCTCGGGCTTGCCCGCCTCGATCATCGCGCCGCCGAAGTCCCGCTTTTCATACAGCGTTACCTGATGGCCGCGGCGGGCAGCGGTCAGGGCTGCCTCGCACCCGGCAGGGCCGCCGCCCACCACGGCTACCTTCTTGCTCTCTTGTGCTTTGGTCAGCGGCTCGCACTCGAATTTGTACAGGGTGGGGTTGACGGTGCAGCGGATGGGGGTGTGGCCCAGCATGCCCTTGTCGATGCAGCCGATCATGCAGTTGATGCAGGGCTTGATGTCGTCCGCTTTGCCGCACCGGGCCTTCTTTGCCCAGGCGGGGTCCGCCAGCTGGGAGCGGCCCAGGGCCACAAAATCTCCGTTGCCCGCCTCCAGCATCGCCTCGGCCTCCTCCGGGGTGAAGATGTTGTGGCCGATGAACACCGGGATGTGCACCGCGTCTTTGATGCGGCGAGTATTCTCGGCGTTGAAGGCGTTGGGCAGCAGGAACTCCATGCAGGCGGTGGCGTGGGTGCCGCCCATCATGTTCAGGTGGGACACCCCCTCCTTCTCCAGAGCCTTGGCCACCTCGATGGTCTCCTCAATGCGGATGCCTTCCGGCTCCCAGTCCTCGGTGCTCAGCTTTACGCCCACGGGGAAATCAGGACCGCACTTTTTCTTGATGTTGCGCACGATCTCCAGCAGCAGCCGCATCCGGTTGTGGAGCGAGCCGCCGTACATGTCGGTGCGCTTGTTGTCGTGGGGAGAGAGGAAGTTGGTGGGGATGCAGCCGGCCGCGCCGTGGATCTCCAGCACCTGGAACCCGGCCTTTTTGCAGCGCAGCGCCGCGTCGCCGAATTTCTCCACCAGCTCGTGGATCTCCTCGATGCTCAGGGCGCGGGGCATTTTGAAGCCCATCTCATACCAGGGCTCGAAGGTGATGGGCGAAGCGCCAATCACATCGGCGCTGCCCACAAAGGCGGCGTCCCGGCCGGGGTGAGCCAGCTGCATCCCCGCCACGGCCCCGTGCTGTTTCAGCGCGTCCGCCAGCAGGGTGAGCCCCGCGATGAATTCGTCCTTGTCCGCCCGCAGCCCGCAGGAGGTCATGGGCACCGGCACCGCGTTATCCATGAAAATCAGCCCGGCGCCGCCCTCCGCGGCTTCGGCGTATGCCTTGATCTGACGGTCGGTAACCGTACCGTCGGGGTTGCCCAGATAGGTGCCCATGGAGTTGCGCACGATGCGGTTTTTGATCACCACATTGCCGATCCGGCCTTTTTCGAACAGCTTGGGGTAGTACTTGTTTGTCATGTCCTTGAACCGTCCTTTTCCTCAGATTGGCCCGGCCGATTGCCGGGCGCTTTTACTGTAGAACAGTATACGCCCGCGACCCCTGCGGGCGGCAAGCACCAACCTGTCCCGCTTTGTTGCGTATGCGACAACCGAATGCTATAATGTTGCAAAAGGACGGTGAACGGAGATGGACCTGCGTGTGCAAAAGACCCGGGAGAATATCCGGAGTCATTTTTTGCAGCTGCTGCGCACCTGCCCCTTTCAAGAGATCACGGTGAAGCAGCTCATTCAGGAATGCCGCATCAACCGTTCCACCTTCTACCGCAATTACGAGGACAAGTACGATCTCCTCGAACAGATCAGCCAGGAGTTGCTGGCACAGTTCTGCGAGGCGCTGCGCCCTTCGTTCGTTTTACTGAACACGTCCAGCGCGCAGCTTGTAAAACAGTGTTTTGTACCGCTTTTGGACTTTTTCTGCGAGGCGGGGCCCACCTTGCAGATCCTGCGGGCGAGGGAATTGCCCATTGACCTCTTTGGCGATATGAACAGAGAATTTGCCGCCCGGCTCTTAAAGGAGCTGGAAAAGCGTTCCCCCTTGAACGGCCAAAAACGGCTGGAGGCATCGTATTTTGCGAAGATCATCAGCGCGAACATCCTTACCACCATACTGTGGTGGCACACCGAGTGCCCGCAGGAGAGCCGGGAGAGAATATTGGACCTGCTTTCCGCCACGGTGATAAAAGGGGTCGCCCCCAGCCTGCAGGAGGACCTGCTGGCCGAAAAGGGGAGAAATTAAAGAAAGCACGTTCTTTTTGGGATATCAAGGATTTAAAAGAGGTGGCAGACCCAAACGGTCTGCCACCTCTTTTGCCGGCGGGGAATGCGGCCGGTTTATTTTTCGTCCAGAGTCTGCGCACGGGCCTGCTGGATACGGCTTAGACTCATCAGGTGCGTCATGAACGACTCCAGAACTTGCTCATAGTCCTTGTTCTTCAGCAGGCTTTTGGCCTTTTCAAGCACGATCTTCTCCCGATCGCTCTGCAGGATGGGCATCCCTTGTTCGCGCTTAAATTCTGCCACGCGGCAAACCACGCTCATGCGCTGCTCAAACAGCGCCACCATCTGGCGGTCAATCTAATCGATCTGGTCCCGCAGTTCTCTTAACTGATCCATGATCTGCTCCTTTCCTTACACGCCCATCAGCGCGCTGCCAATGGGGTAGCCGATCGCCGCCGCGGTCACGATGGAGACCGCCATAAGTATGGCTCCGTAACACACGACCTGGTTGGTGCGCATCCACCCGGATCCAATGGCAAGGGGCACATTAATGCCACTGTGGAATTGCCAAGCGATGCCGCAAGCACCGAATTCATTGTCAATTCCGGCACTGTGACCAGCGCTGCAAGCACCAGCATACTGGGCCAGTCGATGGAGATGGTCATCCAAAGGATCAGCGCGCCCGTGAAGATCCCCAGGACCTGCATCGCCGAAGCAGTCAAGCCTGCGGGGGCGGGAATAAACCGGAACAGCACCATGCACAGCAGCACCGCCAGAACAGAGATCGTGCGTTTCATGATCTGCGAATTGCCTCCTTTGCCAAAAACGAATATTTTTCAAAAAGGTTTCATGGGGCCTGCTTAAAGGAACGCGCCCTGCCGCACTGTCTGTGCATCGGCCTTATCATACTGCATGGCGCTGAAGGGCGTAAGAGGAACGTGTACTTATAATGGCACGGCTGTTGTCCTATCATCAATATGAATTTTGCTTATTGTACACCAGTGAGCGAACTTTATGTGACAAGTGCAAAGCCGCCGACGGCTGATCTGCCGTCGGCGGCTTGTCTGTTGATTATCCCAAGGTGCGGTGAAAGGCCTGGTAGTTGGCGTCATCCTGGGGCGTGCAATAAACAGCGAATTCCACAGTGGAAAAAGCGCGTGCAAATTCCGGCAGCACATCCTGGTAGGCAGATGCCACCACCTCCGGCGGGTTGCAGAAAGCGCCGCAGCCGAAGGCGCCCAGGATAAGCACATCAATATCGTGCAGGGCGGCCACGCTCAAGATTTTACGCGCCCGCTGGGTGTGCAGCGAATAGATGTCCTGACGTGACAGCCGAACGGGCGAGCCGGCGCCCGGGTTCATGGCGTTGCCCGGCCGCTCCCGCAGGTTGGGGGCGGCACAGGTGATCACATCCACCGCCTGCATCTTATTTTCGGGCAGGCGCTCGGGCGCGTCGGTGTCCGTCTTGACGATCAGCACATCGGGGGTGTAGATGCAGGCGTCGGTGTAGGTGACGTCGTGCCGGTCCCGGTGCATTTTGTAGTATTTCTGCCACAGCTCATCCCCGAGCAGGCAGGGGTACAGGGTGCTGCACCGGCACAAGGCCTCCTCTTGGGCGGAACTGCCGCGGGTGACGCCGCCGCCCGGGTTTGTGGCGGAGGCAAAGTTCAGCACGGTCACCCGCCGGCCAGCATATTTACCGGCAGCCTGCAGCGTGCGCTCCCGGGATACGAACACGCGGGCCTCATCGGAAAAGCGGACGAGCTTTTCCGCGGGCAGAGCCAATTCGCCGGGGGCATAGAACTGTGTGCCCTGGCGGGAATGCTGCACCGCCGGCTTCAGTTTGGCGTCCCGGGTGTACCAGTCGCGGGTATCCTCAAAGATTTCGATGTTTCGCTGACGTTTGTCTATATAGGCCATGAAAATCGCTCCTCTCCTGCTTCAAGTCCGGGTTGCGAATCATCTGTTCTTCCGGGATGAATCTGTGATAGTTGCTTTTATTGTAGCATACATCACCCGCACCGGCGACCAAGCAATAAGGCGCGAAAAAGAGAAACAGGGGTGATAACATTACTATCTTGCATTACAATACAGTAAGACACAAAAGGCCGTGCCCGGTAGGGCACGGCCTTTTTGTGTGCTTCGTAATGAAGGACTGCCCGGCTATAAGCAAGTACTAGTCGTTTTCAATA
>DWXV01000022.1 GCA_019119025.1 Candidatus Allofournierella excrementigallinarum | reverse complement strand
CTGGTGCAAAACCTCACGGCGCTGGAGAACGTGGAGTTGGCCAGCGAGATCTGCCGCGACCCCCTGCCTGCCGCCGAGACGCTGGAGCATGTGGGCCTGGGGCAGCGGATGGCCAACTTTCCGGCGCAGCTTTCGGGCGGCGAGCAGCAGCGGGTGTCCATCGCCCGGGCGCTGGCCAAGAACCCGAAGATCCTTTTGTGCGATGAGCCCACCGGCGCGCTGGACTACAACACCGGCAAACAGGTGCTGAAACTTTTGCAGGACACCTGCCGGAACACCCGCCGCACGGTGATCGTCATCACCCACAACAGCGCCCTCACCGCCATGGCGGACCGGGTGATCCGCATCAAGAGCGGCCAGGCCATCTCCAACGAGACGAATCCCAACCCCACGCCGGTGGAACAGATCGAGTGGTGAACGAACGTTGCTGAACCGTACCTACTGGAAGTCCATCCTGCGCACCGTGCGCGCAAGCCTCTCCCGCTTTGTGGCCATCTTCGCCATCGTGGCGCTGGGCGTGGGCTTCCTCTCCGGCCTGCTGGCCTCGCCGGTGGACATGCGCCTTTCCGCCGACACCTACTGCCGCGAGGCCGGCCTCTACGACATCAAGATACAGTCCACCCAGGGCCTCACCGGCGAGGACCTTTCCGCCGTGCGGGCGGTGGAGGGCGTGGAAGAGGTCATGCCCGCCCGGGACATGGACCTGGTTCTCACCAGCGAAAGCGGCGAGAGCCTGACCACCCGGCTGCAGAGCATCCCCGAAGAAAGCCTGCCCGAGGAAGATCGGTTCAACCGGCTGACCCTGGTGGATGGGCGGATGCCCTCTGCCCCCGGCGAGATCGCCGTGGGCCTGACCAAGGATTTTTCCGGCGCCATCCCCGCCATCGGGGACGTGCTGACCGTTGACCAGGCCGAGAACGACGAGGACATCACCGGCGCGCTGCCCGATTCCTTCACCGTGGTGGGCACCGTGCGCTCGGCGGCCTATTTCTCGGTGGAAGCGGAATACACCAGCGCCGGCACCGGCACCATCGCCCTGTTCGCCTACGCCCCCGAATCCAGCTTTGACATGGACTACTACACCACCTTCTACCTCTCGGTGGAGGGTGCTGACGAGCTGAATTCCTTCTCCGCGGTCTACGAGAACAAGGTGGACGCGGTGATGGAAGGGCTGGAAGCCATCAAGGACGAGCGGGTGCAGGCCCGCTACGACGAGATCATCGACGAAGCCGAGGCCGAGCTGGCCGACGCCTGGGCGGAATACAACGACAAGAAGGCCGAGGCCGAGCAGGAACTGGCGGACGCCGAACAGGAGCTGAAAGACGGCTGGGCCGAGCTGGCCGACGCCGAGCAGGAGCTGGCGGACGCCAAGGTGGAGATCGACAACGGCCAGGCAGTGCTGGACACAAACAAAAACGAGTTTTATCTCCTGCTGCCCGGCTACAAGCAGGAAATTGCCGACGCCAAGGAAAAGATCCTGGACACGCAAGGCCAGCTGGACGATGCTCAGGAGCAGCTGGACGCGGGCCGCGCCCAGCTGGAGCAGATGAAGGCCGGCAAGGATCAGTTCTGGAGCCAGGTGGCCCCGGTGCTGGCACAGATGGGCCTCATCGAACTTGACGACACATCGGACGCCGCCACCATCGAGGCCATCGACATCGCCCTTGACACCTTGGACGGCGGCACCGGCAGCCAGACCGGCGACGGAGACGGGTCCGGCACCACCGGCGAAGACGGGTCCGGCAGCACCGGCGCTGGCGTTCCGGGCCTTGACCCGGCTCTGGTGGTGCAGCTGACCGGCCTGCGGGACGGCCTGAAGGCGCTGGCCGCCCAGGGCGCCACCCTGGACGCGTCGCTGGCGGCGCTGGACGCCCAGCAGGGCCAGATCAACGCCGGGCGCAAACAGCTCAGCGACGGGTGGGCCGAGCTCCAGGCCAAGGAGCAGGAGCTGAACGACACCATCGCCTCCACCGAGAAGGCCTTTGCCGACGCGGACGCCGACCTGCTGGACGCGCGCCAGCAGTACGCCGACGGCCTGGCCGAACTGGAGGAGGGCCGGCAGGAGCTCATCGACGGCGAAGCGGAATACGAGGACGCCAAGGCCGAGGCCGAAGCCGAGCTGGCCGACGGCAAGGAGGAGATCCTGGACGCCGAGAGCGAAGTGCGCCAGATCGAAAAGGGCAAGTGGGTGCTGGGCGACCGCAGCGACAACGCGGGCTTTTCCAGCTACGGCGACAACGCCGACAAGATCGCCGCCATCGCCACGGTGTTCCCGGTGTTCTTCTTCCTGGTGGCGGCGCTGGTGGCGCTGACCACCATGACCCGCATGGTGGAGGAGGAGCGGGGCCAGGTGGGCACCATGAAAGCCCTGGGCTACACCCGCGGCCAGATCGCCGCCAAGTATATCCTTTACGCCACGGCCGCCAGCCTGGCGGGCAGCGCGGCGGGCATGCTCGTCGGCATGCAGCTGTTCCCCCGCATCATCCTCAGCGCCTACAACATCATGTACGACCTGCCCGAACTGCTGACCCCCTTCAACTGGGGCTTCGGGCTGCTGGCCACCGGCGCGGCCGTCGCCTGCACCCTGCTGGCCACTTTGAACGCCTGCTGGGCCGAGCTGCGGGAGCAGCCCGCCAGCCTGATGCTGCCCAAGGCCCCCAAAGCCGGCAAGCGCATCCTGCTGGAGCACATCGGCCCGGTGTGGCGGCGGCTGCGGTTCACCCACAAAGTCACCGCCCGCAACCTGTTCCTTTACAAAAAGCGCTTCTTCATGACGGTGGTGGGCATCGCCGGCTGCACGGCGCTGCTGGTGACCGGCTTCGGCGTGCGCGATTCCATCTCCGACATCGTGGAAAAGCAGTTCAACCAGCTGGCCCACTATCAGATGCTGGTCTCCCTGCAGGACGAAAGCGCCCTGGAAGGGCGGGACCTCGCGGCCATTCTGGAGGATGGCTCCAGGATCACCGGCTGGCTGGCCATGACTCAGGAGGACGCCACCGTGGTGCCCAAGGAGGGCAATGAGGAGGACAATGTCTACATCGCCGTGCCCAGCGACACCGGGGCGCTGAACGACTACTTCACCTTCCGCCAGCGCACCACCGGCGAAGCCGTGCCCTTTGAGGAGGGCTCGGTGGTCATCACCGAAAAGCTGGCCGAGCGCCAGGACGTGGGCGTGGGCGACGCCATCACGGTGGAAAACGCCGACGGCGAAAAGGCTTCTTTCACCATCACCGGCGTGTGCGAAAACTACGTCTACCACTACGTCTACATGAGCGCGGACGTCTACCGCGAAGCCTTTGGGGCGGACCCGGAGGTGAACCTGCTCTACTGCGGCCTGGCGGACGGGATAAACACCCCCGAGGCCGAGGACGAACTGTCCACCGCCCTGCTGAAATGCCGGGACGTGGCGGGCGCCCAGTTCACCCACGAGATCACCGCCAGTTTCCGCCAAAGCCTGGACAGCATCAACTACATCGTGGTGGTGCTCATCATCGCGGCGGGGGCGCTGGCCTTTGTGGTGCTGTATAACCTGACCAACATCAACATCACCGAGCGCTCGAAGGAACTGGCCACCATCAAGGTGCTGGGCTTCTACGACAACGAGGTGGGGGCCTACATCTACCGGGAGACCTCCATCCTCACCCTCATCGGCACGGCCTGCGGCCTTTTGTTCGGCATCGCGCTGCACACCTTCGTCATCCGCACCGCCGAGGTGGACATGGTGATGTTCGGCCGCTCCATCTATCCCATGAGCTTTGTGTGGTCGGCCCTTCTGACCATCCTGTTCAGCGTGCTGGTGAACCTTGTGATGTACCGCAAGCTGAAGAACATCAGCATGGTGGAAAGCATGAAAGCCCCCGAATGAATTTTTCAAAAGCATGACAAAACGGCGCGGCCAGAAAGGCCACGCCGTTTTGTCATGCCGTTTCAGCCGGTGCGGGCCGCCCGCCGCCCCGGGACATGCCGCCCCTGCCCAGGCCCTGCACCCGGTCGATGAGGAAGGAGGAGACGGTGACGGTGATGAGGGAAAACAGGATGCGCTGGAAGGGGATGTAGCTCAGCGACAGCGCCAGCACCGTCAGGTCGGTGAAAAGGTAGGCGCCGGACAGCCGCCAGCCGGTGACGTGGGAGATGGTGAGGGCCAAAGCGTCGTCGCCGCTTCCGGAACCGCCCTGACGGATGATGAGCCCCACGCCCACGCCCACGAACAGCGCGCCGGCCAGCGCCGCCGCCAGCGGATGGGCCGACAGGTCCGGCAGCATGGGCGAAAACTGCTCCCACACCTTGTACCAGCCGGACACCGCCAGCGTGGCGATGATGGAGTCGCGGATGAAGCCCCCGCCCAAAAAGCGGAAGGCCAGCAGATAGCACAAAAAGTCCAGCACCGGCGTGATGTAGGCCGGGGAGATGGAAAACCAGTGCTCGATGAGCAGCATCAGGCCGATGATGCCGCCCTCGGTGATGGCGGTGCGCTGGTGGATGTTGTGGATGCCGAAGGTGTAGATGGCCGCGCCCAGCACGATGACCAGCACCTTTTTGGCCGCCCGGGCCGCGGCCTGCTTTTTGTTCGCTCTTTTGACTGTTCTCATTTTAACCCTTCTCTGTTTGTTCTTTTCTCCCATCATAAAGGGTATAGCAACTATATTGTCAAGAGGCGCGTTGTTAAAAAAACGGGGCGCAGCTCTTAGCCGCGCCCCTCTGCCTTGTGTCTTATCAGCCGATGGTGATGGTCACGCTGCCCGCGATCTCGTAGGCAGTTTCGGCGGTGATGACCGCCTCGCCCGCGGCCACGGCGGTCACGGCGCCCTCGCCCGCGCGGCCATTGTTTACCAGTTCAGTCCGCTCTCCCGCAAAAAGCGGAGGATCTCTTGCAGATCTCCCAGATATTGCGCGCCGATCTCCTGGCAGCAGTAGCTGCCACATGCGTTGGAAAATTCGCCCATGCGTTTCAGAGGCCATTTCTGGAGCAGCCCGTATCCCAGTCCTCCCATAAAGGCATCCCCCGCGCCGGTACTGTCTACCGTTTTGACCGGGATCGCCGGCACCCGGACCTTTTCCTCTGCAGTGGCCAGATAACTGCCCGCTTCGCCAAGGGTAATGGCCACCATCCGCGGTCCCCGGCGCAGGATCTGCGCGGCCGCTTGTTCCGCCTCATCCATCCCTGTAAGGCTGCGGGTGATGCTCCACCCGGATTTGTATACATCAGTGAGAGTCAAAAGCTCCTCCAGTTCCCGCTGTGTACCGAGGTTGTTTTTGTGAATATAGGTTTCCACATCCACATCGTAGTCCACAGAAACGGGCACCTTGTGTTCTTTGGCGATTCTGGCTCCTTCCAATACCGCGGCCAGCGGTAGCTGGCACAACTCCGAGTGAAACAGCCGTGCGCCCGCGATCACATCTTCATAACGTTGTCGCACCAGCTCCGGCGTGATGGTACAGGTAATGTTGGAGCACATATAGATGCAGCGCTGTCCCTCCTGATCCACGGCGATCCAGGTCTGGGAAGACATAGCCCCCGGAACGATCTCAATGAACTGCGTATCCATCCCTTCTTTTTCAAAGGCATCCAGGATGTACTGCCCATTGCTGTCGTCGCCGATGCGCCCGATCCAAACGGTGCTCAGCCCCAGGCGGGCGGCCTGTACCAGGTTGTTGGTGGTAGGTCCGCCAAATCCGGTGATCACCGCCTGCACATTTATTTTTTCTTCCGGGCCGATGATGCGGGGGACTTTGGCAATGTGATCCACAAGACAGCTGCCCAGCCCGACGATATCATATCGCTTCATCTTGCTTACCTCCCGAGACCTCCATGCACGCCACCAAATGGCCGCCGCCAATGTCCTGGAACGCCTGGACCGTGTTTTTGCACTTCTCCGTCGCCCGGGGACAGCGGGTATGCAGAGGGCAACCTGCCGGCGTATCGATGGGGCTGGGGATCTCACCGGACAGCTGCAGGGGCTGATGCCGCTTTTGGGGATCGGGATAAAGCACGGATTGCAGCAATGCTTTGCTGTAGGGGTGAGCCGGGTGCCCGAAAACCTGTTCCACCGTACCGGTCTCCACGATTCGTCCCAGATACATCACCGCCACGTGATGGCAGAAGTCCTGCACAGTACTCAGGTCGTGGGAGATAAACAGGTAGGTCAGGCCTTCCTTTTCCTGTATCTCATACAGGATGCGCATGATCTCCGCCCGCACTGAGATGTCCAGCAGCGAGATGGGCTCATCCAAGACCAGAAAGGCCGGTGAAGTGGCAATGGCTCTGGCGATACCCACCCGCTGCTGTTGCCCGGGAGTAAGCTGATGGCGGTAGGCTGTGGCCACCTCCGGATCCAGCTTCACCTTCCGAAGCAATTCCTCCACCACTTTGTCCGGATCTCTGCCGTTCAGCGTTCCTGCGTGACGGATGGGCTCCAACAACAGGGAACGGATATTCATCCTGGGATTCAGCGAATCAAAGGGATCCTGGAACACCATCTGCATACGGGGGCGCCATTGCTTACGGAATTCTTTCTCCTTCAACCGGGCCAGATCTTTGCCTTCGCACAGAATCTTTCCCTGGGTGGGTTCCGTAAGCCGCAGGATGCACCTGCCAATGGTGGATTTCCCCGACCCGCTCTCGCCGATCAGCCCCAGGGTCTTCCCCTTGGGAAAACGCAGCGATACGTCGTTCACTGCAATAAGGACCTGTTTTTTGGTACGTGTGGCAAAATGTTTGGAAAGGTGCTGTATCTCCAGATAATTTTCATCATTCATCTCTCATTTCACCTCCCCTGCTGCGCAGCAATCCACCCAGTGGCCGGGAGCCACCTCCGTCTTTCCTGGCTGGCTCCGCAGACATTCCTGCCGGCAGTTCCTGCAGCGGTGCTGCAGGATACATCCCTCGGCGGGAATCGCCATGTGCGCTGCTTTTGGAGGATCCACCCACGGTTCATATTTTCTTGGAACACCCGGAGTGGCAGAGAGCAGCGTTCGGGTATAGGGATGGGCCGCATTGTGCAGCAACTCCTCCACCGAATCGCTGGCTTCCACGATTTTCCCCATACACAAAATGGCCACCTTTTTGCAGTACTGGGCAACGATGCCCAGATCATGGGTCACCATTACCGCGGCGCTTCCGGTGCGCTGCACCTGTGCTTCGATCAGATCGAGGATCTGCGACTGCACTGTTACATCCAATCCGGTGGTGGCGTCGTCGGCGATCACCAGATTCGGCTCATTGATCAATGCCATGGCGATCAACACGCGCTGCGCCATGCCACCGCTCAACTCGCCAGGGAGAACGGCAAGCCGTTTCACGGGATCGGGAATCTGCACCATTTCCAAAGCCTGGATCGCCCGTGCGCGCGCCTGTTCTTTTTTTGCCGTGGGGTGGGCCGACCGATAACGGTTTTCCAGCTGGGTGCCGATGGGAACAATGGGATGCAGCATCCCCTTTGGATTGTTCGGAATCACACCAATCTCGCGGCACCGAAGGTCCCTCAGCTGCTCTTCGTTCAACGCCAGCACGTTTTGGCCTTTGAACAGGATCTCGCCGCTGTCGATTTTGCCTGTTTTCCCCAAAAGGGCGACCATCGCCGAGATCGCCACGGATTTCCCGGATCCGCTTTCCCCCACCAGCCCGATGATGTCGCCCGGCTGCACCGAAAAGGAGAACCCGTTCAGCACCCGAACGGTCTCTTTCGCGGTGTAAAAGCTCACATAAACATCTTGTGCTCGCAGTAAATCGCTCATAGTCAGTTCCTCTTGGTCGGGTCGAAAAACACCTGTAAACCGTCACCCACCAGCGCAAATCCCAGCGCTACGATGACGATGGCAAGGCCCGGAAACACGCTGCTCCACCATTCACCCATAATGATGGTAGACGCACCCACCGCGATCATAGCGCCCCATTCCGGGGTAGGCACCGCAACGCCCGCGCCGATGAAGCTCAGGCCTGAGGTCATCAGGATAGCCCATCCTATGCTAACGGATGCCTGTGTAAGGGCTGAGCCGATCACATTGGGCAGAACATGGCGAAACAGCACCCAGGCTCTTGACCCACCCACACAGACAGCCGCTTCCACATATGTTCGGTTCTTCACTGAGATCACATCCCCCCGAACCAGTCGAAGATAGATCGGGATGTTCAGGAACGCGATCACGTAGATGACATTTTGAATTTTCTGGCCGGTGACCGCCACCAGCGCCATTGCCAGAACAAACGGCGGGAAAGCTTGCAGAAGATCCGCCACGCGCTCCACCAGGGTGGACAGCCAGTTGTTCCAGAAACCGGTATAACCGCCCAGCACCACGCCCACGATAAGTGAGATAGCGGTACCTGCCAGCGCGATGGTCAAATCGATACGCGGCGCGTAGATCACACGGGAAAAGATGTCCATTCCATTGGCGTCGGTGCCAAAAATGTGCTGGGCACTGGGTGGCAGCCGTACGCTGGAGGGATCCGCCTCGAACGGATCGTAAGGGGCCAGCATTGGCCCGAAAAGCATCATCAGGAGGTTCGCCACCACGATCACAAGACCCACTGTGAAGCCAGGATGGCTTCGCATGAAAAGCAGGAAGCGCTTTCCCTCGGATATGGAAGACTCCTCCCGCGGCAAGTGCACTGTGCTTTTTTTCAAAGCGTTACCCTCCTTTCACGGCCGCTGCCTGGGATCAACGATCATATAGATAATATCCACCACCAGATAGATGATGAGCGAAAACATTGCGGCCAGCATCAAAAATCCCTGGATGGCGAAATAGTCTTTGTTGATGACCGACTGCACCGCGTACTGGCCGAAACCGCCCCACCCGAACACCTTTTCCACCAGTACTGCGCCGCCCAGCATAAAGCCATAGTATACCGCAATGATGGTCACGATGGGCGGCAGCGCCGTGCGGAAAGAATACCCTACGATATGCTTTTGCTTCATGCCACACATGCGCGCGTAGTAGATGTAATCCGAGTCCAGGGCGTTGCGCATGGAGGTGCGGGACATTTTCAGAATCGGCCCCACCAGGGTGATGGAGAGCGTGAGCACCGGCAGAATCAGGTGTGATACCGCCGACTGGAACATGGCCATGTTTCCGGTGAGCAGCGTATCGATCAGAATCATCCCCGTTACCTGCGGCGGCGAAGAGAACTGAAGGTCCAGGCGGCCAATGGGAGCCGCGGCAATGCCCAGCCGCACATAGAACAC
Source organism: Candidatus Allofournierella excrementigallinarum (assembly GCA_019119025.1). Classification (GTDB taxonomy): domain Bacteria; phylum Bacillota; class Clostridia; order Oscillospirales; family Ruminococcaceae; genus Allofournierella_A; species Allofournierella_A excrementigallinarum. The sequence goes on along the minus strand of DWXV01000022.1, from coordinate 26,629 downwards.
ATAGATAAAGATCAGGCCGATCCAGAATTCCGGCATCGCTCCGGCAAAAGTGGCAAAGCCGCTGGTGACCCGGTCTACCAGCCCTTTGGGCTTGATAGCGGCAATGCTGCCGCCCACCACGCCGACCAGGATGGCAAAAAACATGCTGAGAGTGATCAATTCCAGCGTTGCCGGGAAACGCACCGCCAGATCGTTTGCCACCGGATTGCTGGTGTACCAGGAGGTTCCCAGATCGCCCGTGAGCACATTTTTCACATACATGTAAAACTGGATGTAAAGCGGCTGATCGAGCCCCAACCTTGCCTCAATGGCGGCGACTGTTTCCGGTGTGGCCAGCGACCCGGCCATGGCCGTCGCGGGGTTTCCGGGCAGAAGCCGCACGAGCAGAAAGGAAACCAGCGTTATCCCCAGCATCTGGGGGATCATGATCAGCACCCGTTTACCCAGATATTTTAGAAATCTCGTCACTGCACTGTCCCCCTCCGAGAGCTTTTCTTATGGGGGCGACCGCCAAAGCCACGCTTCAGCGGTCGCCTCGTGATCATAAGGATTCAGTTTTTGGAGATCTTATCCCAACGGATGTCCTGCAGTGTATACCAGGTGATCCCCTCCACATTTTCCCGGGCGGTGTAGTGCCAGCCCGTTTCGGCAATGTAGATCCACGGCGCTTCTTCCAGAAGAACGTCCTGAATACCACGGTTGGCTTCGGTGCGCTTGGCGGCATCCAGCGTGGATACGTTCTCCATGTACAGCTCGTTGATGCGCGGATCATCAATATTGCTGTGGTTCACAGTGCTGGAGCCCACCGCCCACAATGCATAGCCGAACACGCCGTCGGGCAGTCCGGGCATATCCTGCCAGATGGACATGGGGAATTTGTTCTCCAGGATCTGGGTGTAGAAGTCACCGGTGGGAAGCTGCACGATGTTCATGGTCACGCCCAACTGAGCCAGGTTTGTCTGGAACATCACCAGCATTTGGATGTGCTCGTCCACACCAGCGTCCACATAGCAGTCAAAGGTGAAGCCATCGCCATACCCTGCCTGCTCCAGCAACTCCCGCGCCTTGTCCAGGTCGGTGGTATAATTCCAGGTCTCATCGCCGAAGAAGTCCGGATAAGTGGAGGGATTCATGCTCTTGGCCTGTTTCGCCATGCCGAACAGCACGGACTCCAGCACTTCGTTGTAGGGGAACGCGTAATTCATGGCCTGACGCACCAGCACATCGCCGAAGATCTCGTCTTCCACATTCATCTCGATATGACACACCACATTGCTGTCGTAGCTGTGGACTTTTACGCCTGCCGCTTGCCGCGCCTCGATCAGCTGGCGGGTGGGGAGCTGTTCCACCAGATCCACCGCGCCCGACTGGATCAGCGCCAACCGGTTGGCAGCGTCCGGCACCTCTTTATATACGATCTTTTTGATCTGGGGAACGCCTTTCCAATAGTTGGGATTCGCTGTGAAAACCACTTCCTGGCCGGCGTTCCAGGTGTCGATCACATAGGGGCCATAGGCACAGGCATGGTTCGCCAGCCACTCGGTGGCCCAGGGATCGTCCGCCGTGGTGTGCTTTTTGGCTTCGGTGGAGTCAAAGATGCCATTGAAAGCATGGCAGGCCCAGGTCTCCAGCATGGGGTTGGGCTCTTCGGTGGTGATGCTCACCGTGTACTCGTCGATCACCTGTACCTGCTCAATGTCGTAGATCTGGGCAACAGTGGTAGCAAAGAAGGACATCACCGCATTCAGCTCCAGGCCGCGCTCGATGGTCCAGCGCACATCCTCAGCGCAGAGTTCGTTGCCATACTGATTGGTCACGCCTTTCCGAAGATAGAACGTAACGGTGCGGCCGTCTTCCGAGCGCTCCCAGTCTTCTGCAAGGGCTCCTTCCAGGGTGCTGAAGTCCTGGGTCCATTCACCATTCTCATCCTTCATGGTGCCGAACACCAGCAGGGTGTCCATACAGTTTCGGAAAGCCTGCATCGATTCGATGGAATTGTGGAAACTGGTGTCAATGCCCTGAGGAGTGGCTTTCGCAGCGATGGTCAACGTTTCTTCCGGCAGATACTCCGCCGCATTGCCGGTGATCGTGGCGGCAGATCCGGATTGTGGAGCTGAGCCGGCGGTACTGCCGCAGCCCGCAAACGACGTAAGGCCAACACAAAGCGCAAGAATCAAGGGCAAAAAGCGTTTTTTCATCTTTGTTTCTCCTCTCCATTGGTGTATCTTTCACTTTTCCTGAACAGCAGGGCCCTACTGCCCACGAATCATGCGTCGACGGATCTGTCAGGCGATGGGGTGGGGTTTGCGAATCTGCAGTTTCATCGCCTGGCTTCGAACGATGTATTCTGCCATGCCTTTGGCCATCGCATTGTGCAGCGCTTCGCCCCTGCTCACGGTAGCCCAGGTCACGTCGCCCCGCACGCCTTCCTCGCCCCGATACTGCCGGAATTCCTCCGGTGTATCGTAATAGATAGCATGGTCTTTATCCAGCACGAAATGGTCTGTACCGGGCATCAGCTCCGGCGGGGAATTTTCAAATCGGGTTTCGTCCACCAGATCGCGGTGGATGTACATCATATGCGCTGTTTCTGTTCCGCAGGCGTGGGATTGAATGTTCCGGTTTCCTTCGCTCAGCCGCACCTGTTCCTCCATGCCAAAATAGGAGGGATCCAGCACAGCAGCCAACGCCCCTGTTCTGTACCGCACCTGTGTGCAGGCGATCTCCATGGGAGGTAAGTTTTCGCGGCGATGCCCGTTGATGATGTAAAATCGCTCGAAACCGTGTGCCATCAGCGATTCGCACAGGTCTATCAGCATATGCGTCAGTGTGCTGGCACGCAAGGTCATACTGCCGGGGAAAGCAACCATCCGCGGCGCCCACCCCAGCCACACCGGTGGGCAGATAAGGGTATTGGCCATCTCTGCCACAGACTGGGCCAGGGCCATCGCCACGTAGGTATCATTTCCCATGGGAAGATGGGGGCCGTGCTGCTCGGTTTGACCGCAAGGGATAATGACCGACCGCACTCCGCGCTGCAGGTATTCGTCCACCTCTACCCAGGTCATGTTCTGGAGCCAGCGGCGTCCGCCGAAATCGAATGTGTTGTTCACTGCTTCGCTCCTTTCACACAATGGCGGCTGTTGTACGAAGTTTCACCGTGCGTTTGTTTTGCTGGCGCACGAAGTCGGCCATCGCCGCAACCACCGCCTGATGATATTGGCGGCCTTTCTCTTCGCTCGCCCATGTCACAGTGCCGCGCACGCCCTTTTCCCCCCGCAGCGCGCGAAATTCCTCGGGGGTGTCATACAGCAAAGCTTTGTCTTTCATCACATACTGATCCACATTCAGCTGCCCCTCTTCCGGGGTGTCGGCAAACAGTTCCGAATGCACCAGATCCGGCACCACATACAACATATTCGCCGCTTCAAATCCGGCTGCATGGGAGAGCAGATTTGCATTTCCATCCCGCAGCTCAAGCTGCTCCTTCATGCCGAAATAAGAAGGGTCCAGAATGGCGATCCACGCACCGGTCTCATAGCGGGCACGGGTGCAGGCGATCTCCATAGGAGGGAGGTTTTCCCTGCGGTGTCCGTTCAACACGTATATGTTTTTAAAGCCCTGGCAAGCCAACACCTGCAGACAGTCAAACAAAACCATCTCCAGTGTTTCCGCCCGCAGCGTCACGCTGCCGGCAAATGCCTGCATCCGGGGCGCCCAGCCAAACCAGAGCGGCGGAGCGATCAGCGCATCCACCTCTTCGGCCAGGTCGGCCGCCATGGCCATGGCCGCGTAGGTATCGGTCCCCATGGGAAGATGCGGCCCATGCTGTTCGGTCTGCCCGCAAGGAAGGATGACCGTGGCGCCGCCTTTTTTCAGGTAGCGTTCCACTTCCTTCCACTTCATATTTTGCAGCCAGCGCGGACCAGTGAAGTCAAAGCAACACCGCATAAGCCACTCCTCCTGTTTTTTAGATTTTCATCCTTTTTTATCCACCAGCACCGTTTTGTATGCGTAACGGATCAGGGTTTTTTCCGACAGGATCGGCCGATCATTTTCGTCGAAAGCAAGCCGTTTGCGGTTGATGACCGGAGCCCCCGCCGTGGTGTTCAGCAAAACAGCCTCTTCTTTGCTCAGGAGCACGGCAGTCACCGTTTCTACCGCGCGTACCAACTTGATTCCATATACATCCCGCAGGATATAATACAGAGATTGTTCCTTGCCTTCCTGCGCAAAGTTTTCCCGTTTCAGTTCAGGTACAAGATCCGCTGAGATATAATCATAGTTGATGGACATCGGCTCATCGTTCAGATAGCGAATACGGTAGATGTAATGGGTCATTCCCCCAGGCGCGATGTGCAACTCTTCTGCCGTGTGTCCATAGCAGGGTATCGTATCGAAACGCATGATCTTGCTGCGAGGCACATATCCGCTCTGCTGGAATTCCTCGGTAAAGCTTGTCAGAAAGCCATTGGAATACTCCTCGATCTTTGGCTGACACACAAACACCCCTTTGGGACGGTGAGCTTCAACCACCTCTTCATGAATCAGTTCCGAGATGGCTTTGCGAATCGTGGTTTGGCTCAGGCCGTACATCTGCCGGAATTCCTGTTCTGTGGGCAGTGCATCCCCCGGTTTCAGCTCCCCGCTTTTGACCTTTTCATGAATCACGTTGATCAACTGATAGTACAACGGAACGGGGCTGGTTTTGTCGATGGTCGTTTTGCTGGTATCCCATGTATTTGCCACTGTTATTTCTCCTTTAGCATAGAATTTTGTTTCCATTATTTTACAATAACTGCAAACAAATTACCATACCAACAAGACAATATAGCATCGATTTATTGTTATATTATAACAATAATATAACATTGCTTTGTTGTGCTGTCAAGGGCGATTGCGGATATCTGTTCATTCGTCCAGTTTTTTTTGGTGAAATCGTCAGTCGCCCGCTCCTTACCCGGGCAAAAAGGAACCCCGGCGGCGCTTTCAGCGCATCGCCGGGGTTCTTCTTCGTACCGGAGCATTTTATCTGCCAAACAGGTCTTGGCAGTCCTTCTTCGCCATATGGCCCGATCCTGTCCTGCATCTCTTATCGCGTTTTTCCAAAAGCATGCCGCGGGATCACGAGTTCGAATCCATCCCGTTTACCATCCCGCACGACAGCAGTCGCCTTACCCTGGCCCGCACCTCCTCTTCGATTCTCTTCAAGCGGGCGGCGGGCAAATTGTAGCGGGTCGCTTTTCGATCGAACCGGAAGTCCAACAACTTGCGCAACATTGCGCGATGGCGTGGCTTCATCACAGCTGCCGCTTCCTCCCAGAAACTGTCGTAGGCCACTGGCACAAGCGAGTCCGCGTATTTTCTGAAAGCGGCTTCATCCTTCCAAATATCAGACCCGCCCAGGCTGAAAAGCGAATTCCCATGGTCAAACAATGGAGCCGGCTTTTCGATCTGATTGGTCTGGTTGTTGATCAACACCCCGAAATTGCCGTAGTGGCGATCCGTGTTGCAGATGACGGCGTCAAAGACGATCATATCCTCCAATGCGTCCACAAACGTTTCTCCCAGGGAATCATAATACGTTTTGACCGCTGGCATCCCGCCCTTTTTCACAAGTTGCCCAACAGGCATATAGGCATATTCCTTGCTGGTGAACAGTTCGCAGCGGGAACAAAGTGTTTTCTTTAAGTCTTTGGTAAGCGTATAGGGTATGGCGTGGATACCCATCGCACGGGCGATCTGGTAAGCGTACAATTCCGAATACGGTTCATATCCCGTATTGCTAAAGCCGGACGTGCCGCCTTTGTAAAGATAGATTTTCCCCCGCATCCTGCGCCAGCACTTGGGCAGCATCCCATTGGTGGAGAATTCCGGGCTGGAAAGAAGCGGTGTGCGCACACTGCTTCCATAGCCTGTGAACGCAACAGCAGCCAAGATTCTGCTGAAGCGGTTGTCGTACAAATTCACCTTTTCAAAGGTGGTCGGTTCATCTTCCCGATCCACCCAAAAACAGTCGTTCAGCGAAAGCCCCTTGCAAACGGCAATGATGCCGAGCGGCCGGTTGATGGACAACCCCGTTTTGGAAAGCAGCGCGTTCACATACGCCCGGTTTTTCGGTATGGTCCTGTGTTTGAGCCAGTTTTCGACTCCGTCGTTTGTCAGCACAAGGTTCAGCGGAAAGAAAGGCCTGTTTTCTTCGTAGACCATCTCGATCTGAAGATCAGCCTCGCTGCTTTGCATATTTGCCCTGAACACAAGCAACGGTCTGTCCGCGTTTTTCAGGATATAGCGCATTCCTGCCACCCCTCTTCCGCTTTTTCTGTTTTATTATTGTACCATGTTTTCAACCGTTTCGTCCAATGGTCCACCGGAGGAAAATGCCTCGTGTATCGTTTTTTTAACGCGTCATCCTGCCACTGCCAAACTGTTATGCCGGCTTCAATGATCTTTACACGCTATTCCGCCGGCACCTTATAAATAGCAAAAAGCCATATCTGGATTCGATGAATCCAGATATGGCTTTGGTGGAGAATTAGGGACTCGAACCCCAGACTTCCTGCGTGTGATGCAGGCACTCTAACCAGCTGAGCTAATCCTCCGCGACGACGTTTATTATAGCACGCCCCGGGCGAAAATGCAATAGGGAATTTTCGAACTTTTTGCGTGCCGCGCTTGGCGGGCGTTTTTCCTTGCATTGGGGCGGGCCGCGTGGTATTCTGTATAGGTATTGAGCCTATTCTGGAAATGCGTGGGGGATTTTGTATGCGGATCGGATTTGACAACAAGCTTTACATTCAGAAACAGACCGAGAACATCCTGGCCCGGATCGACCAGTTCAAGGGCAAGCTGTATCTGGAGTTCGGCGGCAAGCTGTTCGACGACTACCACGCCGCCCGGGTGCTGCCTGGCTTTGACGTGAACGGCAAGATCCGCCTTTTGCACGAATTGCGGGACAAGGCCGAGATCATCTTCTGCGTCTCCGCCGGCGACATTGAAAAGACCAAGATGCGCGCGGACCTCGGCATCAGCTACGACATGGAGGTGCTGCGCCTCATCGACGACATCACCGCCATGGACATTGCGGTGAACAGCGTGGTCATCACCCAATACACCGGCCAGCCCGCCGCCAACGCCTTTGCCAAAAAGCTCTCCAGCCGGGGTGTGAAGAACTACATCCACCGGCCCATCGACGGTTACCCCATGGCGGTGGACCACGTCTGCTCCGACGAGGGCTACGGCTCCAACCCCTACATCGAGACCTCGAAGCCCCTGGTGGTGCTCACCGCCCCGGGGCCCGGCAGCGGCAAGCTGGCCACCGCCCTGTCTCAGGTGTACCACGAATACAAACGGGGGGTGATGGCGGGCTACGCCAAGTTCGAGACCTTCCCCATCTGGAACCTGCCCCTGAAGCACCCGGTGAACCTGGCCTACGAGGCGGCCACCGCCGACCTGGACGACGTGAACATGATCGACCCCTTCCACCTGGAGGCTTACGGCGAGACCACCGTGAACTACAACCGGGATGTGGAGGCCTTCCCCATCGTGCAGAACATCCTGGCTCGCATCACCGGTGATAAAAACTTCTACCGCAGCCCCACCGACATGGGCGTGAACATGGCGGGCTACGCCATCTTTGACGACGAAGTGGTGCGCCAGGCGGCCACCCAGGAGATCCTGCGCCGCTACTACAAGGCCGCCTGCGACGCAAAGCAGGGCAAGGCCAGCGAGGCCGCCCTGCACAAGATCGAGAACATCCTGCAGCAGCTGAACGTGCACACCGACAGCCGGGCCGTGGTGGCCCCGGCGCTGGAAAAGCAGAAGGCGGCGGGCATGCCGGCGGCGGCGCTGCAGCTGCCGGACGGGCGCATCATCACCGGCAAGGCCAGCGATTTGATGAGCGCCTCCAGCGCCACCGTGCTGAACAGCATCAAGGCGCTGGCGGGCATCCCCGACGAGGTGCTGCTCATCAGCCAGCAGGTGCTGGTGCCCCTGCTGCGCCTCAAGATCGACTACCTCCACAGCCGTGCCAGCGTGCTGAAGGTGGACGACGTGCTGGCGGGCCTTGCGATGAGCGCCGCCACCGACGAGACCGCCGCCAGGGCCCTGGCCGCCCTCAAGGACCTGCGGGACTGCGACATGCACTCCACCCAGATGCTGCACAGCGGCGACGAGGGCACCCTGCGCAAGCTGGGCGTGCGGCTGACCATGGAGCCTGTTTACCCCGGCAAGGATTTGTTCTTCTGAGTTGCTCCGAGGGTCACTTTTCCGGCGAAAAAGCCGGCGGTTTTGCGCACTGCGCACACAAAACCGCCGGCTTTTTCTGTTAAGGCGTCAGAATCCCCGGTGCATGCCCGTGGATTCTGACCTTTATTTTTAGAAAAAAAGCATTTACAGCTCGATGTCCTGCAAACGCAGAAGGGCGAGGATGTAGATCTTCAGCGCCTGCATCAGCTGGCCGATGTTCGCGCCCTCGTTCGCGCCGTGCATGGGGCCGGCAAAGTCGGGCAGGGCGGTGCCCGGCCGCTCGGGGCCGAAGCTCACCGCACGGGGGAAGTGCCGGGCGTAGGTGCCGCCGCCCATGGTGAAGGGCCTGGCGTTTTCGCCGGTGACCTCGTTGTAGGTGTCCACCAGGGCCTGGATGGCCGCGTCGTCGGCGCTGATGTAGAAGGGCTTGTTCCAGCGGGCATTTTCCACCGTGCCGGCGCCGCCCAGCGCCTCGGAAAGCCGCCGGGCGATCTCCTCGCCGGTGATGCTGGTGGGGTAGCGGCTGTCCACATCCTGGCGCAGCTTGCCGTCCCGGAGGGTGATCATGCCGCCGATGATGGTGAGCGGGTCGAAGGCCTCGTCCTTGGCGGCGATGCCCACGCCGCTGCCGTCGGTGGCGTGGTGCAGCTTCTGCAGCACCTGCAAAAAGGCGTTTTCCTCTTCGGTGCAAAGCCGGTTGTCCAGCAGGTAGTCCACGATGAGGCCGATGGCGTTCACCGTGCCCGCGGGCATGGCGGCGTGGCCGCCCCTGCCCCAGCCGCGGATGCGCACCGCGCCGTTCTCCTCCTCCAGGGTGATGCCCTGGCGCTCGGAGAGCCTGGAGATGTCCCCCTTCACAAGGCAGCTGGCCCGGTCGGGGATGACGTTATGGGCCACGCCCCCCTCGAACTCCAGCAGGTTGCCGGCGAGCGGCCCGCTCACCAGCTCGCCGTTGAAGCCGCCCTTTTCGCCGTTGCACACTGGGAACTCGGCGTCCGGCGAGAAGCAGAAGGCGGGGGCTTCGTAATGCTCGAGATAATAGTCCACATCCTTCATGCCCGTCTCTTCATTCGCGCCCAGCAGCGCCCGCACGGTGTATTTCAGGGGCACGCCCTGCTCCTTCAAAAACTTGAGGGCATACAGGCACAGCACGCTGGGGCCCTTGTCGTCGGCCACGCCGCGGCCGATGAGCCAGCCGTCCTTCACCTGCATGTCGAAGGGGTCGGCGGTCCATCCGTTGCCCTGGGGCACCACGTCCAGGTGGGTGATGGTGGCGATCTGGGCGCCGCTCTCGCCCGCAAGTTCCGCCCAGCCGATGTAGTTTTCGCAGTTGTGGGTGGCAAGGCCCATTTCTTCGGCAATGGCCAGGCCATGGGCAAGGGCGGCGGCGGGGCCGGGGCCGAAGGGCTTTCCCTCTTCCGGCTCGCCCTCCACGCTGGGCACGTCCACCAGGCGCTTGATGTCGCGGATCACGTTCTCCCGATTGGCCGCCACAAAGGCGTCCACCGCGGCGCGGTAAGTTTCAAACAGCATAGCGATTATCTCCTTTTCCGTCGGTCGATACTGCTATTATACCACCGGGGCGCGGCCTTGAAAACCATTTGCCCGCCGGGTATTTTCTGTTATAATGAAGGGGAATCCAACGAAACGCGAGGTCTCTTTCATGGAGAAAAAAGATTCAAAACAGAATCCTTTTACTTTTACTACTGTATTTCTGTCAAAAATGACCGCCAATCTCATTTTCACTGTTGTATTACTGGTAATTGCACTTCTTCTTTTTCTGTGGCTTAATGCCCGGCCGACCGGCGGCACGGCGGTGCTGACCTGGGGCGAGGATGGCCAGACCATGGAGATCCCCCTGGACAAAAACGCCCGTTACGACGTGGACACCGGCATCTACACCATCCACCTGGAGGTGAAGGACGGCGCCATCGCCTTTGTGGACTCCCCCTGCCCCGACCATCTGTGCGAGGGCTATGGCTGGCTGAGCCGCCAGGACGACTGGGCCGCCTGCCTGCCCGCCAAGGCCAACGTGGTGGTGATGAGCGAGGGCGGCTGACCGCCCGGAAAGGAGCGCTTTATGCGCAAGCTGGCTCTTCTTTGCATCTTCGCGGCGGTGTGCTGCATCGCCCTGGCGGCGGGGGTGTTCCTCCGCCCGGCTCCGGCGGCGGACCCGGCTTCCGGGTCTGTGTCCGCCCCGGCGAGCAGCGCGCCGGACCCCACGGCCGCCCCCTCCCCTTCGCCCGCGCCCACGCCCAGCCCCGCCCCGGCGGGGCCGGCCTGGCCGCCGCTGGCCACGCCTTTCACGCTGGAGGGGCTTTCCACCGAGCGCCTGGGCTGGGGCCAGGGCAAGCAGGTGAACGAGCGCAACCAGCCCATCGGCGCGGCGGCCTATCAGGAAAAGTACAGCCAGTGGGGCGGGGTGTTCCTTGCCCCCGAGGCCGAGACGCCCACCGTCTACCTGACCTTCGACTTCGGCTATGAGACGGGGTATTCCGCCGCCATTCTGGACACGCTGAAGGAGAAAAACGCCCCCGCCACCTTCTTTGTGGTGGGCAGCTACGCAGAAAACAACGCCGAAACGGTGGAGCGGATGCTGGCGGAGGGCCACACGGTGGGCAGCCACTCGGCCACCCACAAGGACATGACCGCCCTCTCGGACGAGGAGGCCCGGGCCGAAATAACCGGTTTTAACGAACAGTTCGCCCAGCAGTTCGGCGTGACGCCCACCCTCTTCCGCTTCCCGGAAGGGGTATTCAGCCAGCGGCTGCTGGCTCTGGCCGCCAACGAGGGCATGCGCAGCGTCTTTTGGAGCTACGCCTACGCCGACTGGGACGCAAGCGCCCAGCCGGATGTGGCCGAAAGCCTTTCAAAGGCGCTGGCCGCCGCCCACCCGGACGCCGTCTATCTTTTGCACCCCATGGCCACCAACAGCGCCATGCTGGGCGAGCTCATCGACGGGCTGCGGGCCGCGGGCTACCAGCTGGCCGCCTTGTAAAAGCGGGCCGCGGGGCCAGGGCCCCTTTCCGCCGCCCGCCCTTTCGCAAACCGCATTTTTGCCGCCTCCTTCGCCGGGGGCGGCTTTTTTTGCCGGCCGGGGCGGCGCGGAGCGGGCCCCGCCCCGGCCCCGCGGCGCGCCGCCCTTTTCCGCGGGGAAATTTTGCCTTTTTTTAACACCGGCAGGGCAGAACGCCGAAAAACCGGCCCCGTTTTTCGTTTTTCGGCCCGATTTGGGTAAAATGTATGTAAAATATTCCGACGGGCTGTGGAAGGTATGTTAAATCCCATGCTATAATCGAGGTGTACGGCCTTGGGGCGCATTGCCCGGGCCGTCTTTGGAACGTAATCTGCGGGGAATCGATCATTGAGGTGTATTGTATGACCATATTCGACGTGTTCAATGTGGCCGGGGGCCTTGCCCTCTTTCTCTACGGCATGTCCATCATGGGCAGCGGCCTGGAAAAGCTGGCGGGCGGCAAGCTGGAAGCCATCCTCCAGCGGCTGACCAACAGCGTGTGGAAGGGCGTGCTGCTGGGAACGGTGATCACCGCGCTCATCCAGTCCTCCTCCGGCACCACGGTCATCGTGGTGGGCCTTGTGAACAGCGGCATCCTGACGCTGCCCCAGGCCATCGGCATCATCATGGGCGCCAACATCGGCACCACCGTCACCGGCCAGCTGCTGAGTTTGAGCGACATCACCGGCTCCGGCTGGATCTTCACGCTGCTGAAGCCCAGCACCTTCAGCCCCATCGTGGCCTTCATCGGCGCGGTGCTCTTCGTCTTTTTCAAGAGCTCCAAAAAGCGCAACGTCGGCCAGATCTGCATGGGCTTCGGCATTCTGTTCACCGGCATGTTCACCATTGAGGCGGGCGTGAGCGGCCTCAAAGACAGCCCGCTCTTCGTGCAGCTGTTCTCACAGCTGGAAAACCCCATCCTGGGCGTGCTGGCGGGCACCCTGGTCACCATCGCCATCCAGTCCAGCAGCGCAAGCGTGGGCATTTTGCAGGCGCTTTCCAGCACCGGCGTGGTCACCTGGGGCAGCGCCATCCCCATCATCCTGGGCCAGAACATCGGCACCACCTCCACCAGCCTGCTGGCCTCCATCGGCACCTCCACCGCCGCCCGCCGCAGCGCCATGGTGCACGTCTATTTCAACATCATCGGCACCGCCGTGTTCCTGGCGGCCATCTACGGCCTGAAGGCCGCCGGATTCTTCCCCTTCTGGAACGAGGTCATCGACCGCGGCGGCATCGCCAACTTCCACACCCTGTTCAACGTGGTGGTCACGCTGCTGTTTTTGCCCTTCACAAGGGTGCTGGCCTGGCTGGCGGAGCACACCGTGCCCGAAAAGGCGCAGGACACGACGGACCTGGACATGCCCGTTCTGGACCAGCGGCTCATCTCCAGCCCCGCCGTGGCGCTGCAGCAGGCCCAGGGCGCCGTGGAAAAGATGGCCCGCCGCGCCCAGCGCAACTTCCAACTCTCCTTTGGCCAGCTGCGACGGTGGGACCCGGAGGTCACCGCCACCATCACCCACCGGGAAGGGCTGCTGGACAAGATGGAAGTGTCCATCACCAACTACCTTTTGCAGATCAGCGACCAGGAGCTGAACGAAGGCGAGAGCCGCCAGGTGAGCGAGCTGCTGAAGTTCATCTCGGAGTATGAGCGCATCGGCGACTACTCCATCAACATCCTCCAGTGCGCCCAGCGCATCCACGAGGAGGAGATCACCCTCTCCAAGAGCGCCTGGGCCGAGCTGGACCAGCTGCAAAAATGCGCCGACAAGGCCCTGACCATCGCGGGCGACGCCTTTGCCTGCGGGGACGCGGCCCTGGCCGCCCAGGTGGAGCCCCTGGAGGAGACGGTGGACGAGATGTGCGACGCGCTGCGCGAGCGGCACATCGGCCGCCTCAAGCAGGGCAATTGCAGCATTGAGGGCGGCGTGGTGTTCCTGGACGTGCTCACCAACACCGAGCGCGTCTCCGACCACTGCTCCAACATTGCCGCCCGCATCGTGGGCATGAGCGCCGACGACCTGGACGTCCACGCCCGCAAGCGTGTGCTGCTGGCCGGCCACGACGACGAGTTCAACCGCCGTCTGGACGCCGCCCGCGAGACCTACCTTGCGCCTTTGGGCATCGAGGCCCGCGCCGACGCCTGACCCCCTCTTTTTCCGCCCTTCGCCCCCGCAGCCGCCGGCTGCGGGGGCTTTTTGCCGCCCGGCGCGGCGTTTGGACGATGCGCCGCATTTTGTGCGGTTTTGCCCTTTTCCCCCGCGAAGCGCTCTCTTTCGCGGGGGTTTTCCTTGCCCCGCGCCCGCCTTTGATGGTATAATCAAACTGCTTACAGAATTTTAACCTTATTTTAACCCAAAATTAACCTGAGCGGCGGCGGGCCGCACGGAGGACGGTATGACCATCTTCAATGTCATCAACCTGGCGGGGGGCATCGCCCTGTTTTTATACGGCATGTCCATCATGGGCGCAGGCCTGGAAAAGCTGGCCGGCGGCAGGATGGAGGCCGTTCTGCAGCGGCTGACCAGCAGCGTGTGGAAGGCCGTTCTGCTGGGCGCCGTCCTCACCGGGCTCATCCAGTCCAGCGCGGGCACCACCGTCATCTGCATCGGCCTTGTGAACAGCGGCATCTTCACCCTGTCCCAGGCCATCGGCATCATCATGGGCGCCAACATCGGCACCACCGTCACCGGCCAGCTCATCCGTTTGAGCGACATCTCCGGCTCCGGCTGGGTGCTCACCATGCTCAAGCCCAGCACCTTCAGCCCCATCGTGGCCTTCGCCGGCGCGGTGCTCTTTGTCTTTTTCAAAAGCCCCAAAAAACGCAACATCGGCCAGATCTGCATGGGCTTCGGCATTCTGTTTACCGGCCTGTTCACCATGGAGGCCGCGGTGGCCCCATTAAAAGACAGCCCCCTCTTCACCCAGCTGTTCACCCGGCTGCAAAACCCGGTGCTGGGCGTGCTGGCGGGCGCGCTGGTCACCGTGGCCATCCAGTCCAGCAGCGCCAGCGTGGGCATTTTGCAGGCGCTTTCCAGCACCGGCGTGGTCACCTGGGGCAGCGCCATCCCCATCATCCTGGGCCAGAACATCGGCACCTGCTCCACCCCCCTCATCGCCTCCATGGGCGCGTCCACCGCGGCCAGGCGCAGCGCCGTCGTGCACCTTTACTTCAACGTCATCGGCGCCGCCGTGTTCCTGGCGGGGGTCTACGGCCTGAAGGCCGCGGGCCTCTTCCCTTTCTGGAACGAGGTGATGACCAAGGGCGACATCGCCAACTTCCACACCCTGTTCAACGTGGTGGTCACCCTGCTGTTCATGCCCTTCACAAAGGCGCTGGCCTGGCTGGCGGAACACACCATCCCTGAAAAAGAGGGCGAAGGGGCGGACCTGTCCATGCCGGTGCTGGACCAGCGCCTGCTGCAAAGCCCGGCGGTGGCCCTGCAGCAGGCCAAGAGCGCGGTGGAAAAGATGGCCGGCCGCACCCGCGCCAACTTCGACAAGACGGTGGGCCTGTTCACCAAATTCGACGCGGAAGCGGCGGCCAGCGTGTCCCACCGGGAGGAACTGCTGGACAAGATGGAGGTGTCCATCACCGACTACCTCATCCGCATCAGCGACCAGGAACTCACCGAGAGCGAGAGCCACGCGGTGAGCGAACTGCTGAAATTCGTGGGCGAGTACGAGCGCATCGGCGACTACACCGTGAACCTGATGGACTGCGCCCGCCAGCTTTCGGAACAGGGGTGGGGCTTTTCCTCCACGGCTCAAAAGCAGGCCGCGCTGCTGTTCGAGGCGGTGGGCGAGGTGCAGCGGGCGACCGGCGACGCCTTTCTCCAGATGGACACGGCGCTGGCGGCCCAGGTGGAGCCGCTGGAGGAAACGGTGGACCGGATGTGCGATGTGATGCGCGAGGAACACATCGCCCGCCTGAAGGCCGGCGAGTGCGGCATCGAGGCGGGGATTTTGTTCCTGGATGTGCTCACCAACACCGAGCGCATCTCCGACCACTGCTCCAACATCGCCGCCCGGCTCATCGGCGACGAGACCGACGATTTGGACATGCACGCCCGCAAGCGCAGCCTGCTGGCCGGAAAGGACGCGGCCTTCAACGCCCGCCTTGCCGCCTGCGAGCAGAAGTATCTTGCGCCGCTGGGCGGAAAATAAAGAAAACAGCCCCTTCCCGGTGGGGTGCGGTGCGGGAAGGGGCTGTTTATTTTTATTTCAGGAAGCCCTGGATGATCTTCTCCTCCGCCTGTTCGGGGGTGAGGCCCAGGGTGCAGAGCTTGAGCAGCTGCTCGCCGGCGATCTTGCCGATGGCCGCCTCGTGGATGAGGGCGGCGTCCACATGGCCCGCCTCCAGGCCGGGCATGGCCAGCACGGTGCCGTTTTCCGCCAGGATGGCGTCGCACTCGGAGTGGCCGGTGCAGGGGGCGTTGCCCCGGATGGTGGAGGCGAACTCCTGCCGGGAATGGCCCCGGGCCACGCTGCGGCTCACAAGGTCGGCCGCCGAGCCCTCGCCCTCCAGCCGCACCACGAAGTCGGTGCGGGCGAACTCGTCGCCGCCCGTCATGATGCGCTCGCGCACCAGCAGGCGGGCGTTCTTTTGCAAAACGGCCCGCGTCTTGCGGGTGGTGCGGCTCACGCCGCCCAGCTGCACGGTGTCCATCTCAAGGCTCGCGTCCTCGGCCAGCTCGATGTCGGTGACCGGGTCGATGACCTTGCCGCCGGCGCCGTTTCCGGTGGCGATGTGCTTTTCCTTGTAGAGCACATGGGCCCCCTTGGCCAGCAGAAAGCGGTGGATGCCGTTGTGGCGGGCTTCCTCCTCGCCCTCGCTGTGCACGCCGCAGCCCGCCTCGATGATGACGTCCGCACCTTCGCCCACATAGAAATCGTTGTAGACCAAATCGTCCACGCCGGCGTGGGTGACGCAGGCGGGGATGTACACCGTCTCGCCCCTGGTGCCGGGCCTGATGTGGATGACCAGGCCCGGGGCGTCCTTTTTGGACTCGATGAGGATGTTCTCGCTGGACTGGCGGGCGGCGCACTGGCCGTCCTCCCGGATGTTGTAAGCGCCCTTCATCTCGCCGCTCTTGATGCCGCTGATGAGGCGCAGCAGCTCGTCTGTGATCTGGTTCATACCCGTGCGTCCTCCTTTTCCAGCGGGCAGCGCACCGCTTTTTCGTTTGCCAAAAGGGTGGGCAGCACCTGGGCCGCCGGGCCCGCCTGACGCACCCGGCCGTCCGCCACCACCACGATCTCGTCGGCGATGGAGAGGATGCGCTCCTGGTGGCTGATGACCAGCAGGGTGCCGGCGCCCTTGCTGCGCAGTTCTTCAAAGGTCTCCACCAGGCGGGCGAAGCTCCACAGGTCGATGCCCGCTTCCGGCTCGTCGAAGATGGAGAGTTTCGCGCCCCGGGCCAGCACGCTGGCGATCTCGATGCGCTTGATCTCGCCGCCGGAGAGGCTGGCGTCCAGCTCCCGGTCCACATACTCCTGGGCGCACAGGCCCACCTTGCCCAGCAGATCGCACAGCTCCAGCTCGCTCAAAGGCCGGCCGGCGGCCAGCTCCAGCAGGTCCCGCACCGCCAGGCCCTTGAAGCGCACCGGCTGCTGGAAGGCGTAGGCGATGCCCGCCTTTGCGCGGGCGGTCACGTCCAGGCCGGTGATGTCCTGCCCGTCGAACAGGATGCGCCCGGCGCTGGGCGCCTGGATGCCGGCGATGAGCTTGGCCAGGGTGGTCTTGCCGCCGCCGTTGGGGCCGGTGACCACCACCAGCCGCCCGGCGTCCAGCCGGAGGGTGATGTCCTTGATGATCTCGTTGCCGCCCGGGATGGTCCAGGCGAGATGTTCCAGTTGCAGCATAATGGGTATGGCTCCCTCTCTTTCTTTGCAGGGCGGCGCGCCTTTCACGCAAACAGCCCCTATTATTATGGGGCGCGGCGCGGGGATTGTCAAGGCGGGGTGGGGCCCGCCGAGGGGGAGTATGGCGCAAATTTTACACTTTTATCCCTTTGTGGTATGATAAGATGGTACGAACGCTTTTTCGGGCGGCGGAGCGCGCTTCGCCGCACCTTTCAGAAAGGGGGCGGCTTCATGCCCGCAGACTGCCGCTTCGCGGTGCTCATCGACGCGGACAACGTGTCGGACAAATACATCAAGATCATCCTGGACGAGGTGTCCACCCAGGGGGTGGCCAACTACAAGCGCATCTACGGCAACTGGACCAGCCCCGCCATGGCCAGCTGGAAGAACGTGCTGCTGGACTATTCCGTCACCCCCATCCAGCAATACAGCTACACCACCGGCAAAAACGCCACCGACTCGGCCATGATCATCGACGCCATGGACATCCTCTATTCCGGCAAGGTGGAGGGGTTCTGCCTGGTCTCGTCGGACAGCGACTTCACCCGCCTGGCCTCCCGCCTGCGGGAAGGCGGCATGACGGTGATCGGCATGGGCGAAAAAAAGACCCCGAAGCCCTTCATCGCCGCCTGCAACATGTTCCGCTATCTGGACGTGCTGGCCGCCCAGCCGGAGCCTCAGCCGGAGCCCCAGCCGGAGCCGGAGGCCGGGCCCGCCCCCGCCGCCGGGGAAAAGGCCGCGCCGGAAAAGGGCAGGGAAAAGGAGAAGGCAAAGCCCGCCAAGGCCAAAACTGCCCGCAAGAAGGCCGCCCAGCCCGAGCCCGCGGCCCCGCAGGAGGACCCGGAGCTTGCCGCCATGCGCGGGGCCATCAAGGCCATCGTGGCCGAGCAGTCGGACGAGGACGGCTGGCTGGCGGTGAGCATGATCGGCAACCTGCTGGTGAAGCGCTACCCGGACTTTGATGTGCGCAACTTCGGCTTTTCCAAGCTGACCCCCTTTGTGCTGTCCCTCGGCGTCTTCGAGGTGCGCACCGAACGGGGCAAAGACAACGCCCGCCAGGCCTATGTGCGGCTGAAATAAAGCAGGACGGCCCCGGAGAGCCACTCCGGGGCCGTTTTTTATTGTGTTATTCCGCCGGGGCCTGCCCTGCGGGGGCGGCCTCCTTGGGCGGGGCAGCCCTGCGCCGCCGGGCGGGCTTTTCCGCCGCGGGCTTCTCCCCCGCCTGCGCCGCTTTGCGCCGGGTGCGGGCGGGCTTTTTCGCCGGGGCAGGGCCGGGGCAGCTGCGCTCGTCCGCAAGGCCCGAAAGGTAGCTGGCGCTGCCCAGCAAGGTGGAGAGTTTTTCCATGGAGAGGCGGCCGTCCCAATAGCCCCTGGCAGCCAGCAGATAGGCCGCCGAGCGCTTTTCCGCCTGTTCCAGCAGGGCGTTCAGATCGTCGGCCTGCTCCTCGCCGGTGAAGGGGTGGGTCCAGGGGCAGGGCAGGCTGCCCCTGGGCCGCTTGCCGGTGCCGGCGAGCCGGGCGGGGGTGATGTGGCCGGTCACCGCGCCCCGCCCGCCGAAGGCCGGTTCCACCAGCCAGAACAGGGCGTATTTGACCCTGAAGCGGCTGACGAACATCCGCCGCAGCGCCCGGGTGTGCCAGAAGGTGTCCGCCAGGGCCTCCCGGCTGACGGTGACGCCAAAGGCTTCCCGCAGGCTTTTTTGCAAAAGGGCCCCCACCTCGGCCAGCGCCGCCCCCGCAAGGCGGGGGGTGGTGTCGTCCACCGGCACGGCGGGCCTGCCGGTGTCCTGCTCGTGGAGGAAGCTGTCCAGCGCGATCTCAAAATAGCCGTGGCCGCCGGGGCGGGCATAGGGCCCGCCCTCTTTGGTGACGCACACCACATAGGGGTGCACCGTGCAGTCGGCGGCGTAGTGGCTCAAAAAGCCCAGGGCGTAGCTGCGCTGGGCGGGGGTGGAAGCGTATTTCACCAAAGCGCGCAGAAAGGCGCCGGTGTTCTCGTCGTGGAGCCGCTCGCCCAGGGCGGGCAGGTCTTCGCCCCGCTTTTCGCCGCTTTTCCAGGCGCGGTAGCAGAAAAAGATGTCCGGCCCGTTGGCCCCGCAGGCAAAGGCGGCGGGGTGCCCGATCTCCAGCTGCGCCAGGGCGGCGGCGCGGCGGGCGGTGCGGACGTGGGTGTAGCCTTCCGGCATAAAGGGTCCCTCCCTTGCGGTCAGTCTCAATGAAAAAGGGGCCGCCGCCCGGCAGACGCGCCGGGGGCCGCCCCTTTATTTTACAACGAACGGGGAAAAGTTACAACGCTCACTTCTTTTCCAGGTACCGGGGCAGCACGACGAAGTACAGCCCGCCGCCCACGAAGAAGATGATCAGCACGCTCAAAATGCCCCAGGGGGCGGCGGCGGTGTCCACCGCGGCCAGCTGCCCGGCGGTGGCGGTGGCGCGGTCCAGGCCCTGCCCGGCCAGCATCACGTCGGCGGCCAGCGCGCTGGACAGGCCCACCAGCGCCGGGCCCATGATGGCGGAGAACTTGCCGAAGATGTCGTAGAAGCCGAAGAACTCGCCGGAGCGGTTCTTATCCGGGATGAGCTTGCCGAACATGCTGCGGCTCAGCGCCTGGATGCCGCCCTGGCTGGTGGCCACCATGATGGCCATGACCCAGAACTGCCAGGCCTCCCGCAAAAAGAAGCCGAAAATGGTCACGCCCATGTAGACGCAGATGCCCACGCCCACCATGAACCGTGCGCCGAACTTTTCGCTGGCCTTGATGTAGAGCAGCGCGAAGGGCAGGCCCAGCACCTGCACCAGCAAAAGCGCCAGCAGCATGCTGGTGGAGTCAAGGCCCAGGGTGTCGCCATAGCTGGTGGACATGTGGATGATGGTGTTCACGCCGTCGATGTAGAAAAAGTAGGCGATGAGGAAGACGAACATCTGCTTGTAGCGGAAAATCTCCTTCACCGTGGCGCCAATGCCCTTGAGGGCCTGGGCCACCGCGCCCTTTTTGCGGGGCACAAAGCTTTCCTGCTCCACGTTTTTGAGCAGCGGGAAGCTGAACACGAACCACCACACGGCGGTGAGGCCGAAGGCGAAGGACAAACAGAACAGCATGGCGTCGCTGCCCAGGATGAGGTTCATCAAAAGAAAGATGAGCAGCGGGATGGTGGAGCCGCCGATGTACCCCAGGCCGTAGCCCATGGTGGAGACCCTGTCCATCCGCTCCTCGGTGGTGACGTCGTTCAAGAAGCTGTCGTAATAGAGGTTCGCGCCGGCAAAACCGATGGTGGAAAGGATGTACAGCGCCAGGATCGCAAGGCCCACCTTTTCCGCCTGGCCGGGGGTGACGAAGTCCAGCTGGGGGGTGACGGCCAGCCCCGCGCAGCTGAGCACGCCCACCAGCATGAACACGGTGAACAGCTTTTTGCGAAAGCCCTCGAAGTCGCCGAACACGCCCAGCACCGGCGCGGCCAGCGCCACGATGGCCATGGCGGCGCTGGTGGCGTAGCCCCAGACGGTCATGCCGGAGGCTGCGTCCTGCATGTAGCCGGCCACTGTGTTGAAGAAGATGGGCAGGATGGTGACCACGACCACAGAATGGGCGCTGTTGGCCCAGTCGTACATCATCCAGCTGGCCTCTTTTTTTGTGAATCCCCGCAAAAATTTCATGGTCTCACCTCACACATTTATTACTTTTCAGTGTAACATCTGCGGCGGCAAAACACAACAAAAGCCCCCGTAAAAATTTTACGGGGGTTTTTGCGGGGATTTAACAGGAGGCGTTTCAGGCGGTCTCCCCGCCCGCTGCGGGCAGGTCGAAATCCGTGGGAACGGAGGAGGCGGCGGGATCGCTGCCGCCCTCGGGGGCGGGGGCGGCCTGGCGGGCCAGGAACTCCTCGGCCTCGCGCTCTTCCATCCACAGGGTGTCGCCGGATTCGTCCACCACCTGCACCTGATGGCGGGCCATCTGAGAAAGGCGGGCCGCGTCGGCGTTCATGTCGAACACGCCGCGCAGGTCAAGGTCCCAGGATTCATCGTCGCCGCTCCAGTAAAAATAGGCCCGGTCCACGCCCGCGTCCCGCAGCGCGGGCAGCAGCGCCGCCGCCCGGGCGGCGAACTCGCCGCCGTTTTCCACCGTGCCGCCCAGGGTGACGTTCACGTCCGCCTGGTCCTCGGCCCGCAGGTCGGCCAGGGTCATCTGGCGGTCGAACTC
Organism: Candidatus Allofournierella excrementigallinarum; assembly: GCA_019119025.1. Taxonomy (GTDB): domain Bacteria; phylum Bacillota; class Clostridia; order Oscillospirales; family Ruminococcaceae; genus Allofournierella_A; species Allofournierella_A excrementigallinarum. The sequence goes on along the minus strand of DWXV01000022.1, from coordinate 5,304 downwards.
ATAGCCGCCCAGGTTCACCCAGCCGGTGCAGCCCAGCACGTCCTGGCCCTGGAAGGCGGCGAGCAGCTGCTCTTCCAGCTCGGCGGAAAGGCGCTGCTCGGTGGCGGAGCGCTCCGGCCCGTACCAGCGCCACACCGCCGGCAGGGTGGCGGCGCAGAGGCTGGCGCAGATGAGCAGAAAGCTCACGAAAGCGGCCAGAAAGTCAAACCGCAGCCGCTCTTCGCCCTTGCGGCGGGCGCTGGCCCACAGCACCTCCGCCCCCAAAAACACCAGCACCAGCGGGGCCAGCTTTGCGAAGAAGATGATGTCGAAGCCCGGCATGAAGAACCAGGCGGTGATGGCAAGGCCGGCGGCGATGAGGGAAAGGCCCAGGGTGACGGTGCCCACCCGGCGCACCGGCGGGCGGCGGGTGGGCGCGGGGGCGGCTTTGGGCTGCGCCGCGGGCGCGGGGGCGGCCGCTTCCGGCGCGCCGGCCTGCTCGGGGGCGGCGTCAGGCTGGCCGCCCGCGGGAAGGCCCATGCGTTCCTGCTCGGTCATCCGTCACACCTCCCCTTCGCCCTTGAACTCGGTGTAGTCCGGCTCGGCGGGCCGCTTTTTCCTGCCGCCCTTGATGAGCCACAGGCCCAGGCCGATGAACACAAGGCCCACCGCGAGGCCCGGGATGCCCCGCACGATCTGGTTCACCAGCTGGCCCAGCGCCGTGTCCCAGCCGATGAGATTCACCAGGCGGTAGAGCCAGGGGCTGACGAAGCCCTGGTAAAGCCCGGCCACGCCCAGCACCACCAGGGTCCAGCCGATGAGGTGATGGCGGCGGTCCACCAGGCGGGCAAGGTCCTCACCGCCGTCCCAGCTGAAGAGGAAGGCGTCCGCCGGGGCGGCGCCCTGCCGCAGCTGGGCATGGAGGTTCAGGCTGTCGAAAAAGCTGTACATATACACCACCGCGCTGAGCACCATCAGCACGGGCAGGAACGCGCCGCCGATCATCAGCGGGATCACGAACAGAAGCACCTGGGTCAGGCCCCGCTTCATATAGCCCTGATACATCTGGCCTGCGCCGGGGATGAAGGAGAAGCAGAGGGTCAGAAATCCGTTTTTTTGCATGTGTCAGTTCACTCCTTTGGTTTGTGTTGAGGCCGTGCCGGCGGCGTCCGCCTGGCCGGCAGCCGGGGCGGCGGCGTTGGCGCTCCGGTCAGTATTAGCTTTGCGCTGCGGGGCCTGGTAGGCGGGGCGCAGGGCGCTCTGCACCTTCTCGGACCAGCTGCTCACCGCCCGCAGGATGGCGCTGCCCGCATCTTCCTCCCTGGCCGGCTCGGAGGCCGCAGGGGGCTGGGGGGTCATTTCTTCCCCCTGCACCGTGAATGCCCCGGCGATGCCGGCAAAGACGCCGGTGTACCACAGCGTGCCGGTGATGAGCACCGCGGCCGCCGCCGCGGTGTAGCGGCTGGCCAGCGCCTGGGCCGCGCGGCGGCGCAGCCGGCGCATCACCGGCAGGGTCTGGTCGGCGGGCGGCTCTTCGAGCGCGTCCCCTTCCAGCAGGGCGGTGTAGCGCACGAGGCAGGCGTCGCAGAAGCTCAAGTGCTCGGCGGCTTCCAGCCTGCCCAGTTCGTCCAGCCCGCCGCCCACAAGGGCCCGCAGCCCCTCGCCGGTGAGGTGGCCGTCGGGCCTGAACAGTTCGGTCATTGCCTCTCGCTCCTTTCCCTGATTTGCTGCTGCAGCATCTTTTTTGCCCGGAACAGCTGGGTGTGCACCGTTTTGGGCGGGCGGCGCAGCGCCCGGGAGATCTCCTCCACGCTGCGTTCCTCCAAAAAGTACATCACCGACACCTGTAAGTAGGGTTCCCGCAGCGAGCGCACCATCGCCCGGATGGCGGCCGCCTCGTCCTCGGTGACGGCCAGGTCCTCCGGCCCGGGCGGGGCCGCCGTGCCGGGGGGCGGCGATTGGGGGAACCCCTCGTCGCCGGGGGCGCTCACCCGCCTTGCCCAGGCGCTTTTCAGATGGTCCCGCGCCTTGTTGGCGGCAATGCGGGCCAGCCAGGGCTTGTAGTGCTCGGGCGGGCAGGAATCCATGTGCGTGAAGGCGGACACGAAGGTGTCCTGGGTCAGGTCCTCGGCCAGCTGATGGTCCTGCACCAGCTGGTAGCACACGGTGTACACCAGCCGCTGGTACTGTTCGACCAGAGTCGCAAACTGCGCATTTGTCACGCCGGTGTCTCACCGCCCTTTCCCCTCACTGTGTCTATGTAACGAGCCGGCGGGGCCGGTTTCTTCAACGCCCGGCAAAAAAGTCAGAACGCGCGTTGCGATGTGAAAAAAGCCGCCCCCGGCGGGGCGGCTTTGGAGTGAACAGGCTTATTCCGGGTCGGCCTTGCCCATCAGCAGGGTGACCCAGGCGCCCGCGGCGCCAATCATGAGGCCCACGATGAGGCCGGGCACGGTGAAACGGGCCAGCGCGCCGGAAGAGTAGAGCACCGCGAAGGGGCTGGACAGGATGAGCCCGATGATGCCCGCGAAGGTCTGGCTGGGGAAGTGGGCAAAGAGGTACTCGATGACCTTGGCGATGCCGAAGATGCCCAGCGCCACGCCCACGCCGAAGGGCAGCAGCAGGCTGACGTTGTGCAGGATGAGGCCGAAGTCGCCCGCGAAAAGCCCGTCCACGCAGCCGGTGACCAGGCCCAGGATGGTGTTGTAGTAGCCCAGCACCATCAGCACCATGCTGCCGGACACGCCGGGGATGACCATGGTGGCGCTGGCGATAAGGCCCAGGGCCGCCAGCAGCAGGGCGGTGCCGGGGGTAAGGGCGAGGGCCTTCACCGTCTCGTCGCCCCCCTGCAGCAGGGCCATGCCCACGCCGAAGGCCAGCAGGGCGGCAAAGCAGACCGCCTCGCCCACCGGCGCGCCCTTGCGGGCCTTTTTGGCCAGGCTTTCTTTGAGGCGCACCCACAGGATGGGCAGGCCGCCCAGGATAAGGCCCACGAAGGTGAGGCAGGTGGCCAGGGTATGCTCGGCCAGCAGATAGCGCAGGGCATAGCCGAAGGCCACGATGCCGATGCCCATGCCGAGCCCCAGGGGCAGCAGGATGAGGATGCTCTGCTTGAAGTGCTTGAACAGGCCGCTCACCGCGCCGATGATCTTGTCGTACACGCCCATGGACACCGCCATGGTGCCGCCGGACACGCCGGGGATGATGTTGGCCACGCCGATGGCCACGCCCCGCAATACATCCATGATCGCTTTCATGCGTTTTCTCCTTTTTCTTCTTGCATTCCGCGCCCCGGAAGGGGCACGGTAACACTATACATCATAACGCTTCGCCGCGCAAGGCTTTTCGGGATTTTTACAGGTCGATGTCCAGTTCCACGGGGCAGTGGTCGGAGCCGAAGACCTCGGGGTGAATGGCGGCGGTTTTGACCTTATCCATCACCCGGCGGCTGACCAGAAAATAGTCGATGCGCCACCCCGCGTTGTTCTTGCGGGCGTTGAAGCGGTAGCTCCACCAGCTGTAGGCCCCTGTCAGATCGGGATACTTCTCCCGGAAGGTGTCGGCGAAGCCCGCCGCCAGCAGCTCGGTCATCTTGGCCCGCTCGGGGTCGGAGAAGCCGGCGCTGCCCCGGTTGGGGCCGGGGTTTTTCAGGTCGATCTCGTTGTGGGCCACATTCAGATCGCCGCACAGCACCACCGGCTTTTGGGCGTCCAGCGCCAGCAGATATGCCCGCAGGTCGTCCTCCCAGCGCAGCCGGTAGTCGATGCGGGCCAGGCCCTCCTGGGCGTTGGGCGCATAGACGTTCACCAGATAGAAATTCTCAAATTCCAGGGTGATGGCCCGGCCCTCGTGGCTGTGCTCCTCCACGCCGATGCCGCAGTTCACCGAAAGGGGCGCCACCCGGCTCCAGCAGGCGGTGCCGGAATAGCCCTTTTTCTCGGCGCTGTAGAAATACGAGGCGTAGCCCTCGGGGGCAAAGTCCGCCTCGCCGGGCTGGCATTTGGTCTCCTGCACGCAGAACACGTCGGCGTCCAGCGCCGCGAAGGAAGCGGCAAAGTCTTTTTTCAGCACAGCCCGCAGGCCGTTCACGTTCCAGCTGATGAGTTTCATGGCAGTCTCCTTTTTGCAGCGCCCCGCCGGGCGGGGCCTTCCTCCCCCTCATTATAAGGAAGAAGGCCCCGCGGCGCAAGGGGGGGCCTGCCTCTCCTCTCCCAGCATCACCAGCCGCAGCCCCCGCTGCCGGGCATACTGTGCCGTGTAGGCGCTGCCCCCTGTCTGGCGGGTGCAGTAGGCCACGCAGACGGAGCTGTTTTCCACCAGATGGCGGTTGCGCCGGTGCATGCAGCCGGGGGAATAGTGTTCGGCGGTGTAGACCACCTTGTCTGCCCGGCTCAGAATTTCCCGATAGCGGCGCACGTCCGCTTCTTTCCAGCCACGGGTCTGGTCCCGGCAGGGCAGCACCAGGATGAGCCGCACGCCGGGGTATTCCCCTTTCAGCCGCAGCACCGTCTCGGCGGCCAGGGTGTCGAACCCCAGCGCCCCGCCCGCACCGAAATAGCGCATCCCTTCGCCGATGAGCCGCCGCAGCGTTTGTTCCAATTCTTCCGCCAGCGCCGGCAGCGCCCGGGCCGGGATGGCCCGGTGGCCGGTGAAACAGCAGGTTTTTTCTTTCATGTTTTTCTCCATTTCGCTCGCTCCTTCCGCAGTTGCACCTATATAAGTGCAATTTTATTCTTTAGTCCTCCTAAAATCAACACATACTGCACCAATACAAGTGCGGGAGGTGTTATCGGTGAACGCAGAATACGAGCGAGCGCTGGGGCAGAACATCCGGGCCCTGCGTATGAAAAAAGGCCTTTCCCAGGAGCAGCTGGCCGCACAGCTGCAGGTGCGTGGGTGCGACGTGACCCGCAGCGCCCTGGCAAAAATAGAGGTGGGCCAGCGGCACATCTACCCGGACGAACTCCGGGCCCTGCGGGATACTCTGGGCGTGCCCTATGAGGCGCTGTTTGTGTGAGGCAAAGCGCCATGGTGACATTGAACATCCTTCCCCTGCTGGAAAAGAAGGGCAAAACAAAATACTGGCTCTACAAGCAACTGGGCATGAGTTACCAGAACTTCAGCCGCATGGTCAATAATGAGACCTCCTCCATCAAGCTGGAGCGCATCGAAACCCTTTGCCAACTGTTGGACTGCACCCCCAATGAACTGTTCCTTATCGACTGGGAAAAATAGTTTTTTCATTCCCGGCGAAGCAATGATACTGCTGGCTGTGCTGCATTTTTTGACGAAACAAGGGAGGGGCCCCGGCGGAAAATCCGCCGG
>DWXV01000021.1 GCA_019119025.1 Candidatus Allofournierella excrementigallinarum | reverse complement strand
GAGCCTCGGGGGCCGGGGCGGGGGAAGGCGCCTGTCCCGCCGTTTCAGCCACGCCTGCCGGGGCGGCGGGGGCCGCCTCCTCAGGCGCGGGTTCGGTGGGCGCGGCCTCCGCGAAGGGGGCCTGGGCCTCGCCGCCGGCCTCGTTCAGCGCGGCGGCGTCCACCAGTTTTTCCACTGCGTCCCCAGAGGGTTTTTCGGGCTTTCGGGCCTTCGCCGTTTCCCGCACCTCGCCGGCGAAAGCGCCCCAGATGCTGGCCAGCAGCGCCACGATGCACCAGAAGGTGATGGTGTTGACCCGGGCGTCGAAAAAGGAGTGGTTCAGCAGGATCAGCATCGCCAGAACGGCGCCGGCGGTCACCACCAGAGTCATGAACAGGCTTTTGAACAGGTGCCGCAAGGGTCAGCACCTCCTTTCGGGATGGATGGGAGCGAAGATCACTTGGTGCCGAAGATGCGGTCGCCCGCGTCGCCCAGGCCGGGCACGATGTAGCCGATGTCGTTCAGGCCCTCGTCCAGGGCGCCCACATAGATGTCCACATCGGGGTGCATCTCACGCAGCTTGTTGATGCCTTCGGGCACTGCCACGATGCCCAGGAACTTGATGCTGCGGGCGCCCCGCTTTTTGATCTGGGTGATGGCGTCGCAGGCGCTGCCGCCGGTGGCCAGCATGGGGTCCAGCACGAACACGTCCCGCTCGGCGATGTCGCTGGGCAGCTTGCAGTAGTATTCCACGGGCTCCAGGGTCTCCTCGTTGCGGTACATGCCGATGTGGCCCACCTTGGCGGCGGGCAGCAGGGTCAGCATGCCGTCCACCATGCCCAGGCCCGCGCGCAGGATGGGGACCAGGGCCAGCTTGCGGCCCGCCAGCACGTTGCACCTGGCCACGCCCATGGGGGTCTCCACCTCCACTTCCTTGGTGGGCAGGTCGCGGGTGGCTTCGTAGCAAAGCAGGGTGGCGATCTCGCCTACCAGCTCCTTGAATTCTTTCGTTCCGGTGTTCTTGTCCCGCAGAAGGCTGATCTTGTGCTGGACCAGGGGGTGATCCAAAATCATGGGTGCTTTGCTCATACTGACCGCTCCTTACTTTATGTGATTGGTGTTTGTCTATCGTCAAAACGCGGGGCTGCCCCCGCGTTCTGCCTGCGAAATGCTGTCAGCCCCGCTCTTCCAGGGCGGCAATCTTGTCCACCCGGCGCTGATGGCGGCCGCCTTCAAAGGGGGTGTTCAGGAAAAGGTCGGCAAGATAGATGGCAAGGCCCGCGCCCACCACGCGGCCGCCCATGCACAGGGCGTTGGCGTCGTTGTGGCGGCGTGTGTACTCGGCGCTGAAGGCGTCGGAGCAGCAGCAGGCCCGGATGCCGTGGATCTTGTTGGCGCTGATGGAGATGCCCACGCCGGTGCCGCAGAACAGCAGCGCCTTGCCGCACTCTCCGGCCACGACGGCCCGGCAGGCCGGTTCGGCCATGTCGGGGTAGTCGCAGGAAGCGCCGTCGAAGCTGCCGAAGTCTTTGTAGGCCACGCCGGTCTCGTCCAGATGGGCGCGCACAGCTTCCTTCAATTCAAAGCCGCCGTGGTCGGCGGCGAGGGCGATGGGTTTAGGCATCTGAAAACATCCTCCGTCGGTGGTCGTTTTGATTTACGGGCGCAGGGCCTGGCCCCGCGCGGCGCGCTCCCGCTCGGCCTGGCTCAGCCGCAGATAGCTGGGCGCGAGGGCGGCGGCGGGCACGGCCCCGCCCCGGGCGTCCACCGCCCGGGCGGCAAGGCACACCCCCGCGCCCCGGCAAAGCCCCAGGGCAGGCGGGCAGGGGAGGACCCCCGGCGCCCGGCCGTATTCATTATAGCACAGAGCGGCCCCGTCACCAACAAAAAAGAGCGGCTTTTTGCAATTTTCCACAAATTGCGCCAGCTCCTTCACCGGCGAGGCGGCGTCTGGCGCAAGGCGAGCGCGGCTTTCCAGGTCGAAGGCCGCCCAGTACACTTCGCCCCGGCGTGCGTCCAGCGCCGCCAGGACGGCGCCTTTGCCCGCGGGGCAGCTGAAGGCCAGGGCCTCAAGGGTGGAAACGGCGGCGCAGGGCGCGCCGTGCACCAGCGCCAGCCCCTTCACCGTGGCAAGGCCGATGCGCAGGCCGGTGAAGCTGCCCGGCCCGGCGCACACGCCCCAAAGGTCCACGCCGGCGGGGGAAAGGCCGGTGGCTTTGAAAGCCCCGTCCACCAGCTCCATCAGCACTTCGCTGTGGGTGTGGCCCGCACTGAGAAAAGCCTCGTACAAAAGCGCATCGTCCCGCATCACGCCCACGGCGGCGGTGCGGCCGGCGCTGTCCAGCCCAAAGGTGATCACAGCTGCACCCCCTCGATGGTGATGGCCCGCTCGTCGCCGCCTTTGTGGCGGATGTCCACCCGCACGGGATGCTCCAGGGCCAGCAGGCCGGCAAAGTTCTCGCTCCATTCGGCGGCCACCACCGCGCCCTCGTCCAGATAGTCGTAGAGGCCGGCGGTCTCCAGGTCCTCCCGGCTGCTGATGCGGTAGAGGTCAAAGTGGGCCAGGGGCCGGGGCCCCCGGTAGTAGTTCACGATGGCAAAGGTGGGGCTGCTCACCGGGTCGGTGCAGCCAAGGCCCGCCGCCAGCCCCTCGGTGAAGGCGGTCTTGCCCGCCCCCAGGCCGCCGGTGAAGCACACCAGGGCGCCCGGCGCCAGATGCCGGGCCAGCTTTCTGCCCAGCTCCACCGTCTCGGCGCGGCTGTGGGTGATGAATTCGGCCATGCCGCCTCCTCCTTTCGGGTCGTTTCGTCAAATTCCGCGGCTTATTATACCCCCGCGGGGGCAAAAGTGCAACCGCCGCGGTTCAGCCCGCGGCCTCGGCCCACTGCCGAAGGGCCTCCAGCCGCCCGGGGAGGTTATCGGCAAAGCGTTCGGCCACCTCCAGCACCACCACGTCCGGCGCCTCGGGCTGCCATTCCAGCAGCGTTTCGGGCTGCATCTGGTTGCCATGGAGCACTGTGGCCTCCGCGAAGCCCTGGGCCAGCCAGGGGGCCAGCGCCTCGCCGAAGCTGTCCCGCGCAAGGAGCAGGCTGCCCTCCCCTTCGCCGGCGTAGCGGGCGATCTCGCCCCCCGCCTCCCACAGGGTGCACTCGGCGGGCACGGCGTCCAGCGCCCAGTACACGTCGTCGGTGCAAAAGGCCCAGCTGCCGCACATGTTGGCGAGGTCGGTGAGGGGGGCCTTGTCCGGGTCGGGGGCCATCTCCGGCCAGGCGGCGTCATAGGGCCTGCCCAGCGCCTCCAGCGTCAGCTGCGCCGCCAGCCAGGCCCCCGCCTCGTTCCAGTGGGTGTCATATTTATAATAGACCTGCCGCTTTTGCGCCGCGTCCGCCAGTTCCTCCAGCGGGAAGAGCACCGGCACGCCCGTTTCGGCAAGAGCCTCCGCCAGCGCCTCCACCCGGGTGGGCCGGCTCACCACCGGCACGCTGCCGGGCATATAGCGGCTGTAGACCCCCTCCTTCGCGGGGGCGAACAGCAGCACAAGGCGGCTGCCCTTGGCGGCGAGGGCGTCGCTCAGCGCCGCCAGGGAGCCGGCCATGGCCTGCGTCTCCCCGGCGGTGTAGGCGGTGAGACCCTGGTAATCGGAGAGGCTCTTGGAGTCGGACACGTCCTTCAAAAACAGCCACCCCTCCTTGCCCAGCAGCACGTTGGCGGAGTCCAGCGTGCCCACCAGCCGGTCCGCGCCGGACTTGATGGTCAAAAACTGGTTGCGGAAGGGGGCGTGGTCCCCCAGCCACTCTTCGAAGGCGGCGGGCCAGCCGTCCACCCCGTCCGCCAAAGAGGGGAACGGGGCCAGGGTGCGGTTCTCGTGGTTGGTGGTGTCGCACACCGTCCGGGCCAGCGGCCACAGGAGGCAGGGCCCCGCCAGCAGGGCGGCGAACCCGCCCGCCAGCAGCCGCCGGGCCCCTTTGCGTTCTCTCACAGCATCCGGCATCTTCCTCGCCTCCTTTTTAAAAACGGAAATAGATGAAGGGATTGTAGGTGCCGCTCACCAGCAGCACCAGGCAGGCGAAGCCCAGCGCCAGCAGGACCGCGGCCTGGGCCCAGCCGGGGCTTTGCCGGCCGTAGAGAGCGGCCTTGAAGCGGGGCCACAGCGCCTGGGCAGGGCCGCAGAGCATAAGCCCCGCCGCCAGCAGCACCAGGGTGCGCCCGTCGATGTAGCGGCTCACCGGCCAGGCGGCAAAACCCGCCGACGGCGCCACCATGGCCTTCAGCCACAAGAGCCCCGCCTTGAGGCCCGGCGCGCGGAAGATGACCCAGCCGAAGAGCACGCACAAAAGGGTGTAGGCCCGCGCCAGCGGCTTCGGGGCTTTGGACAGGGGCTTTTTCAGCGCCGTGCGCTCCAGCACCTGCAAAAAGGCGTACCAGGCGCCCCAGGCCACGAACTGCCAGCTGGCCCCGTGCCACAGGCCGGTGGCCAGGAATACCACGCAGACGTTGAACAAAGTGCGCAGCTGCCCCTTGCGGTTGCCGCCCAGGGGGATGTAGAGGTATTCCTTGAACCAGCCGGAGAGGGTCATGTGCCAGCGCCGCCAGAATTCGCCGATGCTGGCCGAAAGATAGGGATAATCGAAGTTTTCGGGGAAGGTGAAGCCGAACATGGCCCCGAGGCCGATGGCCATGTCGGAATAACCGGAAAAGTCATAGTAGATCTGCAGCCCGTAATAGAGCGCCCCCAGCCAGGCCAGGGCGGTGCCCACCCCGGCGGGGTCCAGGGCGAACACCTCGTCCGCCCTGGCGGCAAAGCAGTTGGCCAGAATGACCTTTTTGGCAAGGCCGTATAAAAAGCGCTTCGTGCCGAAGGCAAAGCCCTGGGCCGTCACGGTGCGGCTGCGCAGCTGGGCCTGGACATCGGTGTAGCGCACGATGGGCCCCGCCACCAGCTGGGGGAAAAAGCTGATGTAGAGCGCCAGCAGAAACCAGTTCTTCTGGGGCTCGATGCGCCGGCGGTAGAGGTCGATGACATAGCTCATGGCCTGAAAGGTGTAAAAGCTGATGCCCAGAGGCAGGGCAATGTCCCGCATGGGCAGCAGCTGCCGGCCAAAAAGCCCCGCCAGGGTGTCGGCGGCAAAGCCGTAATATTTATAGTAGCCCAGCAGCGCGAGGTTCGCCGCCACCACCGCCGCCAGCACCAGCGAACGGCCCCGGCCGGAGAAGGGGGCGAGGGCCAGCCCGCCCAGATAGTTCAGGGTGATGGAGGCCAGCATCAAAAGGATGTACACCGGCTCGCCCCAGGCGTAAAAGAAAAGGCTGACCGCCAGCAGCAGGGCGTTTTTGCCCCAGCCGGGCACAAAGCGGTAGGCCACCAGCACCACCGGCAGAAAGATCCACAAAAAAACAAGGCTCGAAAACAGCATCGGCGGCCCATCCTCCCGCATTTTTCGCTTTGGCCGGGCGGGAAAAAGGCCGCCCTGCGCGCGCTGGTGCCATTATAACATATTTGCCCGCCTGCTGCAAAAAGCGGAGCGGGGAAAATGATTGCAACCGCCCGCCCGGTGGGATATAATAAAGCAATGACCAACTTCTGAAAGGGGGTGCGGATGGTGTTCAAGGTCATCCGGCAGTATTTCAAGGCCACCGACCGGGCCTACATCGCCACCTGTGTGTTCTGCTCGGTGCTCAGCGTCATCACCCTGATCAGCCTGGGGCAGGCGGCGGGGGGCTTCGCCCGGGACGCCTTCGATGGCTCCATCACCGGCCTGGGCAGCTATCGCAACGCCTTTGTGCAGGGAGTGGCCAGCCTGCTGGGCCTCGTGTGCGCCATCGTGCTCTCCTGCATCGACTACCGCAGCCTGGCCCGCATCTGGCCGGTGCACGTGGTGGGCACCTGGACGCTGGTGCTGCTCACCCTCACCCATCTGAGCATCGGCCCGCTGACCCTGGGCTGGCACCCCGAGGGCACCGATAACTACAGCTGGATCCGCCTGGGCCCCCTGAGCCTGCAGCCCACCGAGCTTGCAAAGATCAGCTTCATCCTCACCTTCGCCATGCATCTGGACAACGTGCGCGAGCACGTCAACGAGCCGAAAACGCTGGCAAAGCTGCTGGCCCACATCCTGGCCACCGTGGCGGTGGTGCACATCCAGGGCGACGACGGCACCGCTATCGTCTTCGGCACCATCGGCTGCATGATGCTCTTTGCGGCGGGGCTCTCCTGGAAATACATCCTCTCTGCCATCGCCCTGGGGGTCACGGGCCTTTCCCTCATCATCGGCTTTTTCCCCGACGTGCTCAAGGGCTATCAGGTGGACCGCATCATGGCCCTGCTTTACCCCGACCAATACCCGGACATCGCCCGCCAGCAGCAGGGCGGCATGACGGCCATCGGCTCGGGGCAGATCTTCGGGCGGGGCTTTTTCACCGACGACCACTATTCGGTCATCAACGCCCAGGACGACTTCATGTTCAGCTATCTGGCCGAGTGCATCGGTTTTGTGGGCTGCGTGATCGTGCTGGGGGCGCTGTTCTTCATCGCCTTGCGCACCCTCACCACCGGCCTGCGCAGCGAGGACCACATCGGCACCTACATCTGCGCCGGCGTGTTTGCGGCCATCGCCTGGCAGATCATCATCAACCTGGGCATGAACCTCTCGCTGCTGCCGGTGATCGGCGTCACGCTGCCTTTCTTTTCGGCGGGCGGCACCAGCGCGCTGATGATGTACCTCTGCGTGGGGCTTGTGATGAGCGTCTACATGCACAACAAGCAAAAACTGTTCAGCGACTGACCCTTTGCCAAAACGCACGAAGCGGCGGGGCGCGGGGGAGCCTTTTCAATG
>DWXV01000020.1 GCA_019119025.1 Candidatus Allofournierella excrementigallinarum | reverse complement strand
TTCCAGTTGTCCTCGATTTTCTGCGTTCTTTACCAGCATTTTTCTCACCCTGCTCCATTATACCGCATTTCTTCCCTTTATACGACAAAAAGGCCACCGAAAGGTGACCTTTTTCGACAAGCTGAGGCCCCCGCTCAGCGGGGGCCTTTTTGGGCGGCGCCTGCACGGCGAAAAACCGTGCGCCCCTTGGAAATCCAAGTTGATCCTCTATGCTGTGAGCCAAAGCAAACCGGTCAAAGGGAGGCGGGCGGCTGCCGCATCGACGGCATGGGCTGCTGGCGCGATCGGGCGCATATCCGGCGGGAACGGGGCTGCATCCCCGGCGAGATCGCCTTTTTTGACGGCATGACCGGCGAGGGATCCCTGCGCTTTCTGGAAAAATACCGGGGCCGGGCGGGAGCGTGTTCTGCAAAAAGGGCCTGAACATCCGAGTCAAAAATGAGGAGGAGCTCCGGCAGGTGCCGGCCGGAGCCCCTCCCTTTGCTTTGCACAAAAAACTCCCGAACGCCGAAGCGTTCGGGAGCCTGGTGCGGGTAACAGGGGTCGAACCTGCACACCGAAGTACCAGATCCTAAGTCTGGCGCGTCTGCCAATTCCGCCATACCCGCATACGAACTCAGTGTACCAGCCGCGGCGGGGTTTGTCAATCGGGAAGGGAGAGCCGCCCCCGCTATAATCCTGCCGAAACGGAGCATACTAATCACCAGGGCCCGGCGGCTGATGCCGCCGGGCCGAGCACCCGGGGCGCGCTTTGCCCCGGCGGGGAGGTCGATTTTCTATGCTCACGTTCCTCAGGCGCTGCCTGACGCTGGCGGCGGGCGCCGCCGCGCTGGCCCTGGGCTGCCTTACCTATCTTTACACCCAATTGCCAGACACCTTCATGGTGCCTCAGGGGCAGGCGCTCACCCTGGCCCAGATGCCCTGGCTGGTGCCGCTGGAGCCGAAGGGCGGGGCCGCCGCCGTTCAGGCGGTGCCCACCGGCGGCAGCTACAACGTGACCCTTTCGGTGCTGGGCGGCATCCCGGTCAAAACGGTGCGCGCCGTGGTGGTGGACCGCCGCGCCGTCACCGTCTGCGGCACGCCCTTCGGCATCAAGATGTTCTCCGACGGCGCGATGGTGGTGGCCTTCACCGACATCCGCACCGCCTCCGGCTCCGCCAACCCCGCCAAGGCGGCGGGGCTGAAGATGGGGGACGTGATCGTCAGCATCGACGGGCGCAAGACCGTGGACAACGACGACGTCAGCGCCGCCATCCAGGCTGCGGAAGGCCGCCCGGTGCAGCTGGTCTACACCCGGGACGGCGCCGAGCACACCACCTCCCTCCAGCCCGTGCGGGACGCCGGCTCTGAGCGCTGGCGGGCGGGCATGTGGGTGCGGGATTCCTCCGCCGGCATCGGCACCCTTACCTTTGTGGACAATTCCACCGGCATCTACGGCGGCCTCGGCCATTCCATCAGCGACGCGGATACCGGCCAGTCCATCGCTCTGCTCAGCGGCGAGGTGGCCCCGGTCACCATCACCGGCTATGTGGCGGGGGCGGCTGGGGCCCCGGGCGAGCTGAAGGGCCGTTTCACCGGCGAGGCGGCCATGGGAGACATCCTCATCAACGGGGCTTCCGGCGTCTATGGTTCCATCCGCCGGGTGATGGACGGCCAGGACATGGTGGTGGCTCAGGTTCAGGAGGTCTGCGAAGGCCCCGCCCGCATCCTCACCACCATCGGCGGGGACGAGCCCGCCTGGTACGACGCGGTGATCGAGCGGATCTCCCTCACCGAGGAGGACCCCAACCGCAACATGGTCATCCGCATCACCGACCCCGAACTGCTGGCCGCCACCGGCGGCATCGTGCAGGGCATGAGCGGCAGCCCCATCGTGCAGAACGACCGGCTGGTGGGCGCCGTGACCCACGTGCTGGTGAACGACTCCACCCGGGGTTTTGGCATTTTTGCAGAGAACATGCTGGCCAGCGCCGACGCGGCCGCCACGCGCAAAGCCGCATAAAAAGACGCTTTGCGGGGGTTGAAGCATGCAAAGCGGCGCGTATGGTGGCGCAGAGCCGAAAAAAGTCTTGCATAAATTGGTAATATATGGTAAAATTGGTTCCGTTAAGGGAAATACACAATTTGGAGGAGAAGAAAAATGGAACCGATCAAATTCCTGATGACGGATACCGGCGCGGGCTGCACCGCTGCCTGCAAGGCGGCCCTGGAGGCCAAGGGCGTGGAGGTGCACGTGTGCGAGAAGAACGGCGCGGCGGCGCTGGACGCCCTGCGTGCCCAGCGGCCCCAGGCGGTGCTGCTGGACGCCTTCATGCCCGAGCTGGACGCCATCTCGGTGAAGCTGCGTTACGAGCAGGAGGGCGGCCGCGCCCAATTTTACGTCACGGGGGCGTTCCAGAACGAGCAGCTGGAGCAGGAACTGCTGGACAGCGGCTTTGCCTTCTACTTTCTCAAACCCTTCGACGAGACCAGCCTGGTCAGCCGGGTCACCCGGGCTTTTGGCGCACCGGCCCAGATCCGCGGCGCGTCCAGCGACGAGGTCGCCGTCACCGAGATCCTGCACCAGATCGGGGTGCCCGCCCACATCAAGGGCTACCAGTTTTTGCGGGACGCCATCCTGCTCACCGCCGCCGACCCGGACTATATCAACGCGGTGACCAAGCGCCTTTACCCCCAGATCGCCAAGCAGAACGGCACCACCGCCAGCCGGGTGGAGCGGGCCATCCGCCACGCCATCGAGGTGGCCTGGGACCGGGGCGACGTGGAGGTGCTGAACAGCTATTTCGGCTACACCATCCACAACCTGCGGGGCAAGCCCACCAACTCGGAGTTCATCGCCATGATCGCCGACAAGATGCGCCTGGACAAAAAGCAGCGCCGCGCCTGAGGGGGCGAAGCGTCCCATCCACCGGCTTTCGCCGGTGGATCAGACTGTCGAAAAACCTGTTGTGGCAATCAAGCCACAGCAGTTTTTTTGCATAGAAACAAAAAAGAAAATGGAAAAAGCAGCGAAATGCACGGCGATTCTTCTTGCAATTTCGTCCGTTTTCCGCCATC
>DWXV01000019.1 GCA_019119025.1 Candidatus Allofournierella excrementigallinarum | reverse complement strand
GCCTCGGCGGCGGCCACGACGAGCGGGAGCAGACCGTGAACCAGATGCTGGTGGAGATGGACGGCTTCGGCGCCAACGAGGGCGTCATCGTCATCGCCGCCACCAACCGCGCCGACATCCTGGACCACGCCCTGCTGCGTCCAGGCCGTTTTGACCGTCAGGTGTATGTGGGCCTGCCGGACATCAAGGGCCGCGAGGAAATTCTGAAGGTGCACACCCGCCACAAGCCCCTCGCTCCCGACGTGAACCTAAAAACCATCGCCCGCACCACCGTGGGCTTCTCCGGCGCCGACCTGGAGAACCTGGTGAACGAGGCGGCCCTGCTGGCCGCCCGCCGGGGCAAGAAGGCCATCACCGAGCAGGAGATCGAGGAGGCCAGCATCAAGGTGGTGGCCGGCCCCGAGAAGAAGAGCCGCGTGGTCACCGAGAAGGAAAAACGCCTCACCGCCTACCACGAGGCGGGCCATGCCATCACCCATTACTACTGCAAGACCGCCGACCCGGTGCATGAGATCTCCATCATCCCCCGCGGCATGGCCGGCGGCTACACCATGAGCCTGCCCGAAAAGGACCAGAGCTACGTCACCAAGACCCAGATGCAGGAGCAGATCGTCACCCTGCTGGGCGGCCGCGTGGCCGAGCTGCTGGTGCTGGACGACATCTCCACCGGCGCTTCCAACGATCTGGAGCGCGCCACCAAGACCGCCCGCTCCATGGTCACCCGCTACGGCTTCTCCGAGCGGATGGGCCCCGTGGTCTACGGCTCCGACCCGGGCGAGACTTTCCTGGGCCGCGACTTCACCCAGGGCCGCGGCTATTCCGAGACCATCGCCGCCGAGATCGACAGCGAGATCCGCGACATCGTGGACGAGGCCTTCGAGACCGCCCGCCGCATGCTCACCGAGCACCGCGACCAGCTGGAAGTGGTGGCCCAGGCCCTGATGCGCCGCGAAAAGCTCAGCGGCGAGGAGTTCAAGACCCTGATGGAGGGCGGCCGGCTGCCCGAGGAAGCGGAGAAACCCGCTGCCCCCGAGGCAGCTGAGGCGCCCGCGCAGCCCCAGGCCCCTGAAGCGCCGCAGCCCGCCGAGCCCGCGCAGAACGCCGGGCCCGCCGAGGCCGCCGAGCCCGCACAGAGCGCCGGGCCTGCCCAAACCCCGGACGACGAGCCCCGGGCCTGAGGCGGCCTTCGCGCAACGGTATGGAAAGGAGCGAAGCCTCATGGAAGAAAATTTTGACCTGTTGGCCCAGTCCCGCGCCAACTACTTCACCAAGGGCAGCCCGGTGCAGTTCGTCAAGGTGGAGCTGCTCAAGGGCGACGTGACCGGCGACATCGCCGTCTGCCTGTCCTTCAAGAACATCTCCGCCGCCCGCCTCAACCGGCTGCAGATCACCTTCAAGTGCAAGGACCGCAGCGGCGCGGTGGTCTGCCAGGACCGGTTCGTCTATGAAGACCTGAACGCCGCCCACGGCGAGGTTTTCGGCGCGGACGATGCGGTGTATATCAGTTCTTCGCCCATCGGCAGCGTGGAGGTGGAGCTGGGCACGGCCCGCTTTGCCGACGGCAGCGCCGTGGACCTCACCGCCTATCCCCGCGTGCGCCTTGCCCCGCCCAAAAAGCTGCCCGCCGAACTGGCCGCAAAGCTGTGCGAGCGCACCCACAAGGAGGGCCTCACCGTGGTGCCCCAGGTGCTGGACGAGGGCTGGTACTGCGCCTGCGGCGCCTTCCACCCCCGCGAGGAGGACGGCGTGTGGTGCAGCGAGTGCGGCTGTGACCGCATCCTGCTGCAGAACACCCTGTCCAGCCTGCTTCAGACCGGCGCCTCCGCGCCTGCCGCCGACGACGAGCCCACCCGCATGGTGCCGCCCGTCCGCCAGGAAGAGCCCACCCGCACCGTGCCGCCCATCTCGGGGCGCCCGGTGGCCGCCGCGCCCCTGGACGAGGACGACGACGTGATCGTCGCGCCGCCCCGCCGGGCAGGCGCCCGCCCTGCCGCCCAGGCGCAGCCCGCCCGCAGCCAGTACCATGCGCGGAGCCAGTATGAAGAGCAGTACAGCGAGCAGTACGACGAGCCGGAGGAAGACCCCCGCGACGTCATCGCCGGGCGCATCATCCGCTGGGCGCCGCCCATCACCGCTGTGCTGTGCGCCATCATCGCCGCTGTGGGCTTCCTGCTCACCCTGTGACACAAACCGAAAATAAAGCCGCGGTCCCTTCGCAAAGCGCAAGGGGCCGCGGCTTTTCCATCCCTTGACATTTTGCGTTCGGGCGTGGTTAAATAAATCTGTGTGCGCAAAATATAGAAGAACGACCCCCGCCGTGCGCCGGGGCAAAGAGGAGAGAACGGCTTGGCAAAAAAACAGGAATATTCAAACGAGAGCATCGTCAGCCTCAAAGGCGCCGACCGGGTGCGCAAACGCCCGGCGGTCATCTTCGGTTCCGACGGGGTGGAGGGCTGCGCCCACGCCATCTTCGAGATCCTCTCCAACTCCATCGACGAGGCCCGCGAGGGCTACGGCACCCGCATCACCCTCACCCGCTTCAAGGATGGCAGCATCCAGGTGGAGGACGGGGGCCGCGGCATCCCGGTGGACTATAACCCCAAGGAGGACCGCTACAACTGGGAGCTGGTCTTCTGCGAGATGTACGCCGGCGGCAAATACACCGCGGGCGGGGATAACTACGAATACTCCCTGGGCCTGAACGGCCTGGGCCTTTGCGCCACCCAGTACGCCAGCGAATGGATGACCGCCGACGTCTGGCGCGACGGCTTCCATTACCACATCGACTTCCAAAAGGGCGAGCCGGTGGGCGGTTTGAAAAAGGAGCCCGCCGCCCGCCGCAAAACCGGCACCACCATCCGCTGGAAGCCGGACGCCGAGGTGTTCACCGACGTGAACGTGCCCGCCGCCTACTTTGCCGACACCATGAAGCGGCAGGCGGTGGTGAACGCGGGCCTGGAACTGGTGCTGGTGGACGAGACCGGCCCGGAAAAGACCACCACCACCTTCTGCTACCAGAAGGGCATCGAGGACTATGTGAACGAGATCGCCGGGCTGGACGGCCTGACCCCGGTGGTCTACTGCGAGTCCACCGCCATGGCTCGTGACCGGGAGGACCAGCCGGAATACAAGGTCAAGATGAGCGCGGCCTTCTGCTTTTCCAACAAGACCCAGCTGCTGGAATATTACCACAACTCCAGCTGGCTGGAGCACGGCGGCAGCCCGGACCGGGCGGTGCGCACCGCCTTTGTGAACCAGATCGACGCTTTTCTGAAGGCGAAGAGCCTGTACAAAAAAGGTGAGAGCAAGATCACCTTTGCCGACGTGCAGGACTGCCTCATCTACGTTTCCAGCAGCTTCTCCACCCGCACCAGCTACGAGAACCAGACCAAGAAAGCCATCACCAACAAGGGCGTGGCCCAGGTGATGACCGAGTTTTTGAAACACAACCTGGAGGTCTATTTCCTGGAAAAGCCCGACGAGGCCCAGAAACTCTGCCAGCAGGTGCTCATCAACAAGCAGAGCCGCGAGCATGCCGAAAAGACCCGCCAGTCCATCAAAAAGACCATGGTCAGCCAGATGGACATCGCCAACCGGGTGCAGAAGTTCGTGGACTGCCGCACCAAAGACCCCTCCCGCCGCGAACTCTACATCGTGGAGGGCGATTCCGCCATGGGCGCGGTCAAGACCAGCCGCGATTCCGAGTACCAGGCCATCATGCCGGTGCGCGGCAAGATTTTGAACTGCCTCAAGGCGGACTATGACCGCATCTTCAAAAGCGAGGTCATCACCGACCTCATCAAGGTGCTGGGCTGCGGCGTGGAGCTGGGCGGCAAGAGCAAAAAGGACCTGGCCACCTTCAATCTGGACAATCTGCGCTTCAATAAAGTGGTCATCTGCACCGACGCCGACGTGGACGGCTACCAGATCCGCACCCTCATCCTCACCATGATCTACCGGCTGGTGCCCACCCTCATCAAGGAGGGCTATGTCTACATCGCCGAAAGCCCCCTGTATGAGATCAACACCAAAGCCCGCACCTACTTCGCCTACACCGAGCCGGAAAAGGCCAGCATCCTTTCCCGCATCGGCGAAAAGGAGAAGTACACCATCCAGCGCTCCAAGGGCCTCGGCGAAAACGACCCCGAGATGATGTGGCTCACCACCATGAACCCCGCCAGCCGCCGCCTCATCAAGGTGGAACCGGAGGACGCCGAGCGCACCGCCGCCGTGTTCGACCTGCTGCTGGGCGACAACCTCGCCGGCCGCAAGGAGCACATCGCCGAGCACGGGGCCGAGTATCTGGACGAGCTGGATTTGTCCTGACGGCAGATTTGTGAGGTAAGACAAGAATGGCAAAAAAACAGACGAAAAAATCAGCGCCCGCCCGGCCCCAGCTGGGCGACAACGTGGAGATCCCCGGCGCCGGCGTGGTGGTGCGCTCGCCCATCACCGAAACGCTGGAACAGAACTACATGCCCTACGCCATGAGCGTCATCGTCAGCCGCGCGCTGCCGGAGATCGACGGCTTCAAGCCCGCCCACCGCAAGCTGCTCTACACCATGTACGAGATGGGCCTGCTCAAGGGCGCGCGCACCAAAAGCGCCAACATCGTGGGCAGCACCATGCACCTGAACCCCCACGGCGACGCCGCCATCTACGACACCATGGTGCGCATGGGCCGGGGCAACGAGAGCCTGCTGGTGCCCTTTGTGGATTCCAAGGGCAACTTCGGCAAGGCCTACAGCCGGGATATGGCCTGCGCCGCCAGCCGCTACACCGAAGCAAAGCTGGAGCCGGTGTGCGAGGAGCTTTTCCGCGACATCGACAAGGACACGGTGGAATTTGTGCCCAACTACGACGGCACCACCACCGAGCCCACCCTGCTGCCGGTGACCTTCCCCACCATCCTGGCCAACAACACCCTGGGCATCGCCGTGGGCATGGCCTCCAACATCTGCTCCTTCAACCTGGCCGAGCTGTGCGAGTCCACCATCGCCCTGATGAAGGACGAAGGCCACGACCTGCTCGCCACCCTGCCCGCGCCGGACTTCGTGGGCGGCGGCGAGATCCTCTACAACGAGGACGAACTGCGCAAAATTTACGAGACCGGCCGGGGCAGCGTGCGGGTGCGCGCCATCTGGAACTACGAAAAAGACGGCAACATGATCGAGATCACCCGCATCCCGCCCACCACCACCGTGGAGGCGGTGATGGACAAAATTGCCGAGCTGGTGAAGGGCGGCAAGGTCAAGGAGATCAGCGACATGCGCGACGAGACCGACCTGAACGGCCTCAAGCTGACCATCGACTTAAAGCGCGGCCAGGACCCGGACAAGCTGAT
This sequence comes from Candidatus Allofournierella excrementigallinarum, assembly GCA_019119025.1. Classification (GTDB taxonomy): domain Bacteria; phylum Bacillota; class Clostridia; order Oscillospirales; family Ruminococcaceae; genus Allofournierella_A; species Allofournierella_A excrementigallinarum. The sequence goes on along the minus strand of DWXV01000019.1, from coordinate 5,580 downwards.
GCAGAAGCTCTTCCGCCTCACCCCCCTGGAGGACAGCTTCGCCTGCAACTTCAACGTGCTGGTGGGCGGCCAGCCCCGGGTGATGGGCGTGCGGGAGATCCTCACCGAGTGGGTGGCCTTCCGCGCCGAGTGCGTGCGGCGGCGCACCTACTTTGACCTCAAGGGCAAGGAAAAGCGGATGCATCTGCTGAAGGGCCTGGAGGCCATCCTGCTGGACATCGACAAGGCCATCTCCATCGTCCGCGAGACGGAGGAGGAAGAGGAAGTGGTCCCCAACCTGATGATCGGCTTCGGCATCGACCAGGCGCAGGCGGAATATGTGGCGGAGATCAGGCTGCGCCACCTCAACCGGGAATACATCCTCAAGCGCACCAAAGAAATTGAAGAGCTGGCGGCGGAGATCGAGCGCCTGGGCGGCATTCTGAAAAGCCCGGCCAAGATCCGCCGCATCATCATGGAGGAGCTGGCCGCCGTGGCCAAAAAGTACGGCCAGCCCCGCCGCTGCCCCATCCTCTACGACGCGCCCGAAGCCGAGGAGGCCGTGGAGGAAGACGCCATGCCGGACTATCCCGTCACCGTGTTCTTCACCCGGGAGGGCTACTTCAAAAAAATCACCCCCCAGTCGCTGCGCATGAGCGGCGAGCAGAAGCTGAAGGAAGGGGACGAAGTCAGCTGGCAGTGCGAGACCCACAACACTGCCTGGCTGCTCTTCTTCACCAACCGGCACCAGGTCTACAAATGCCGCGCCGGCGACTTTGCCGACACCAAGGCCAGCGTCCTGGGCGATTTCGTCGCCGTGAAGCTGGGCATGGAGGAAGGGGAGAGCCCGGTGTTCCTGGCGGTCACCGACGACTACAAGGGCCACATGCTGTTCTTCTTCCAGAACGGCAAGTGCGCCCGGGTGCCCCTTTCCAGCTACGCCACAAAGCAGAACCGCAAAAAGCTCCTCAACGCCTACAGCGACAAAGCGCCCCTGGCGGCCATGCTGCAACTGCCGGAGAGCGAGGAGCTGGCGGTGCGCACCAGCGCCGGGCGGCTTTTGCTGGTGCATTCCACCCAGATCAGCGAAAAGGCTACCCGCGATTCGGCGGGCGTGTCGGTCATCACCCTGAAAAAGAACCAGACCATCGAGAGCGTCAAACCCGCCTCTTGCCTGGAGCTGGCCAACCCCCACCGCTACCGGGTGCGCACCCTGCCCGCCGCCGGCGCGCTGCTGCGGGAGGAAGACTTGGCCGAGCAGCTGCAGCTCAGCTTCTAAAAGCGGCCGCGGCCCAAGAATTTTCTTGCATTTTGCCGGGCCTTGTGCTATGATGTTCATTGCATAAGAGCGTGTATCAAAAGCTAAGGAGCGTTTATAGTATGAGTGTTATCGAGATCATTTGCGGCGTCGTGCTGATGTTCGTGGCTGCGGCCATCATCTATCTCACCCTGGCGCAGGAGTCCAAGGGCAAGGGCCTGTCCGGCGCGATCATGGGCGAAGGCGGCATGATGGAAGCCGGCCGCACCCGCCGCAAGGACGTCAAGCTGGCCAAGGCCACCCGCATCCTGGGCGTTGTGTTCCTGGTGGTCATCCTGCTGGTGAGCGTCATCAGCGTCATGGAGTAAATCTGTTGTTTTAGGGGGGTCCGCAGACGGCGGACCCCCTTTTTCCGAATCGTCCCTGGGCGGGGCATGGGGGAGAGCATATGTCCATTCGATCAAAAGTGCTGCGGGAGCTGGAAAAACGCCCCCGCCGGCTGGGAGAACTGAAAAGCATGCTGGGCAACGACAAGAAGGTCCAGCGGGCGGTGGAGGAGCTGGCGTCCAGCGGGCGCATCCTGTGCAAAAACGGCGCCTGGTTCGCCGCCAGGGGCGGCCTGGCCGACGCGGCCATTCCCTGCAGGCTGGTCAAGCTGGGCGAAAACTTCGCCTTTGCCGCCCAGGCCGACGGGCCGGATATCTTCATCCCCGGGCGGGGCCTCGCCGGCGCCATGCCCGGCGACGAGGTGCTGGTGAAGCTGTTCGACAAGCCCAAGGTCCCCGGCAGCCTGGAGGGCGAGGTCCTGGCGGTCACCAAACCCCGCGCCACCTTCGTGGGCGTGGTGGCGGCCGAGGGCGGCAAGCTGTTCCTTTTGCCGGACGAGTGCCCCTTCCTGCGTTTGCAGATCAAAAAAAACGCCGCCGGCGGGGTGCGGGCCGGCGACAAGGCGGCGGTGGAGCTGCTGGAGAGGGGAAGCGACTACGCCGGCCACCGGGCCGGCGTCGCCGTGCGCTTTGGCAGCGCTGAAAAGGCCCGCCAGTGCGTGCGGGCGCTGCTCTACGCCGCGGGCCGCACCCGCCGGTTCCCCGACAAGGTGAAGGCGGAAGCCCGCGCCGTGGCCGAGCCCGGCCCCGCGGACTTCAAAAAGCGGCTGGACCTGCGGGCCGAGCCCATCTTCACCATCGACTCCGCCGAGACCAAGGACATCGACGACGCGATCAGCGTCACCGCCTGCGCCGACGGCTGGCAGCTGGGGGTGCACATCGCCGACGTGAGCCACTATGTGCGCGCCGGCAGCGCCATGGACAGGGAAGCCATGCAGCGGGGCACTTCGGTCTATTTTGCCGACAGCGTCATCCCCATGCTGCCCCGGCAGCTGTCCAACGGTGTGTGCAGCCTCAACGAAGGGGCCGACCGGCTGGCCTTCTCCTGCATCATGCAGCTGGACAAGTCCGGCGCGGTGCAGAACTTCCGCTTTGAAAAAACCGTCATCCGCAGCCGGGTGAAGGGCGTCTACTCCGAGATCAACGCCCTGCTTGCCGGAACCGCCGGCGAGGCGCTGGTGGAAAAATACGCCCCGGTGGCCGGCCAGCTGCCGGTGATGGCCCAGCTCTACCAGCGGCTGGACGCCGCACGCAAAGCCCGGGGCGCCATCGACATCGCGACCGGCGAGGCAAAGCTGCTGCTGGACGAGGACGGCCGCTGCATCGGGCTGGAAAAGCGCCGGCGGGGCCTCTCCGAGCGGATGATCGAGGAGTTCATGCTGCTGGCCAACCAGTGCGCGGCAAAGCTTGCCCGCGCCCATCAGCTGCCCTTTGTCTACCGGGTGCACGAGAGCCCCGACGCCGAAAAGACCGGGCGGCTGAAGGACCTTTTGCACATCGTGGGCCTGAACGCGGGTTTCAAGGGCGAAGCCCCCACCGTGGCGGAGCTCGCCGCCATCCTGGACGCCACCCGCGGCCAGCCCCTGGAGCGGGCGGTGCACATGGGCGTGTTGCGCAGCATGGCCAAGGCCTGCTACCAGCCCGCGCCCAAGGGGCACTTCGGCCTGGCCCTGGAGGACTATGCCCACTTCACCAGCCCCATCCGGCGCTATCCGGACCTTGCCATCCACCGCATCCTCAGCGACTTCTGCGCCGGGGTCAGCGGGCGCGAGCTGGAAAGCCGCTACGCCGACTTCGCGGCCCAGGCCAGCGAGGCATCCAGCGCCGCGGAGGTGACGGCCATGCAGCTGGAGCGCAGCGCCGACAGCTGCTATAAAGCCGAGTATATGGCCGCCCATCTGAACGAGACCTTCCCCGGCCGGGTGTCCGGCGTGAGCCGCCACGGCTTCTTTGTGGAGCTGGACAACACCGCCGAGGGCTTTGTGAAAGCCGAGACCCTGGGCGGCGAGCCGGAACTGGTGGAGGGCTTCAGCCTGCGGGCGGGCGGCCGCCGCTGGCAGCTGGGCGACCAGGTGCTGGTGAAGGCCGTGGGGGCCGATGTGGCCCTGGGCCGCGTGGATCTCGAACTGGCGGAATAACGAAGGGAATATTTGCCTAAACTGGTGGCATAAACCTTTTTTTGAAGGAAAGGGGAGTGCACACCATGGGCCTTGCGCTTTTGTTTGCAAAATCCGCCCCGGTCTCATCTGAACTGGCCGCATTGAAGCCGCCCTGCCGCGGCCCCCGGCAGCTGGAGCAGGACCTGCGGGACTGCATGGCGGACATGCGCCAGAACCAATTGCTGTTTGACATGGAGACCGAGCCGGAGCTCATCGACCAGCGCATCTATGAGTATCAGGCGATCCAAAGCCGCTACCGCTATCTGCAGCGGCAGGCCCGGGCCGCGGGGCTCCGGGCCATCCTGTGAGCGGGTCGGCCTGGCCGGTGTGGGCCGCCGCGGCGGCGGTCCTGCTGGCGGTGGGGCTTGCCGCGGCGCGGCACCGGCGGCCTGCGGGCGCGGCGCTTTCCAGCGCGGTGGCGGGCGTTGCCGCCCTGGGGGCGGTGAACATGCTGGCCCCCTTCACCGGCGTGGGCCTTGCCCTCAACTGGTTCACCTCCTTCGCGGCGGTGGTGCTGGGGGCGCCGGGGGTCATCTGCCTGCTGGCCATGCGGCTGATGTTTCAGGCATAACGGCAAAAAGGGCGTTCCCCGAAAACGGGAACGCCCTTTTTGGCGGAAAACGACCGGACCGTAAGCCGGGTTCTGTATTAAACGGCAATCTATCTTGGCCTTGCGTCGCCGCAAGGCTCACGCCACCTCCGGGGCGCGCGGGGAGCGCATATGCCCCATACGGGTGTTGCTTCTGGTAGGGTTTACATAGCCGCAAAGTCGCCAGTGCGCTGGTGAGCTCTTACCTCGCCTTTCCATCCTTGCCGCGAAAAACGCGGCGGTTTCTTTCTGTTGCACTATCCCTGGGGTCGCCCCCGGCTGCCGTTAGCAGTTACCATTCCCCTGTGAAGCCCGGACTTTCCTCAGAGCGGACGTGATGCCGCCCCGCTGCCGTATGTTCCACTCGTTTTCCTGCATGGTATTGTAACACAAACGCCCGCGCGCCGCAAGTTTTTTGCGCTACGCGGGCGTTTGCAGCCCAATTTTTTCTTGCAATGCGGCAAAAGCGGCTTTATAATGACACTATGGGCCGCTAAAGCGGCAGAGGGAAAGTATAGAAAGGGGTTTTATCCATGTTGAAAAACGAGTATCTGGCCCGTGTGTACGCTCAGGTGGAGCAGCGCGATCCCGGCGAGAAGGAGTTCTTGCAGGCAGTGCGCGAGGTTCTGGAGAGCCTGCAGGTCATCTGCGAAAAACACCCCGAATATGAAAAGAACGGCGTGCTGGAGCGCATCGTGGAGCCCGAGCGCTTCATCCAGTTCCGTGTGGCCTGGGTGGACGACGCCGGCAGGGTGCAGGTGAACCGGGGCTACCGCGTCCAGTTCAACAGCGCCATCGGCCCCTACAAGGGCGGCCTGCGGCTGCACCCCAGCGTGAACGCTTCGGTCATCAAGTTCCTGGGCTTCGAGCAGATCTTCAAAAACAGCCTCACCGGCCTGCCCATGGGCGGCGGCAAGGGCGGCAGCGACTTTGACCCCAAGGGCAAGAGCGACGGCGAGATCATGCGCTTCTGCCAGAGTTTTATGACCGAGCTGTCCAGGCACATCGGCCAGTTCACCGACGTGCCCGCCGGCGACATCGGCGTGGGCGCCCGTGAGATCGGCTATATGTTCGGCCAGTACAAGCGCCTGCGCAACGAGTTCACCGGCGTGCTCACCGGCAAGGGCCTCAAGTGGGGCGGCAGCCTGGTGCGCACCGAGGCCACCGGCTACGGCCTGTGCTACTTCACCCAGGAGGCCCTGGCCTTCA
>DWXV01000018.1 GCA_019119025.1 Candidatus Allofournierella excrementigallinarum | reverse complement strand
CTTGTAGTCCTCGGGCTTTGCGCGGGGGTGCAGGCCGTTGGAGATGATGAACTTGATGTCCTCCTTCTTCACGCCCGCGGCATACAGCTCCTTCAGGATGAGCCTGATGCTCACCTTGCGGTGGCTGGTGGCCTGCTCGCCGCCCTTGACCCGGTCGGGCACGATGAAGACCACCTTCGCGCCGGGGAAGGCCAGCTCGCTCAGGGGCTTCATGCCGATGGGATGGCGCAGGCTCTCAAGATAGGCCTCCTCCAGCTTTTCCTCGGGGATGAAGGGCGGGTCCGCCACGGTGGTTCCCGGGATGAACACGTCGGTGGAGTCGGGCAGCTCGGCGCTCATCAGGCCGTGGCCGTATTCAAAGTCCAGTTTCATTCGCGTTTCCTCCTTGCTCTCTCGCCGGGCCTTATTCGCCCAGGTACTTTTGGATGATCTCCAGATACTCGCCGGGGTAGAAGCCGATCTCGCCGGCAAAACGGGTCAGGGCGATGAGGCCGCCGTCGATCTCGGGGATGGAGGCCAGCATCTCGGCGTTGTCGCTCTTGAGGCCGCCGCCGTAGACCACGGGGACGCCGCCGGTGCGCTCTTTCACGAAGCGGGCGATCTTCTCAATGTAGGGCTTGTCCGCCGGGGTCTTGCCCGGGCCGATGGACCAGATGGGCTCGTAGGCGATGACCACCCGGCTCTTGTCCACGCCCGCAAGGCCGATGTCCAGCTGCTCGCCCAGAACTTCCTGCCAAGCCGCCTGCTCCTCGCTCTTTTCGCCGATGCAGTAGAGCACTTTCAGGCCACGGGCGGTGGCGGCTTTGATCTCCTGGTTCAGCAGGCGGTTCACCGCGGCGGTGTCGGTGACGCCGGCCTCGGCCAGCACGCCGGCCTTGTCGCCGCGCTCCTCGCAGTGGCCGATGAGCGCCCAGCCGCAGCCCATGGCCTTGGCGATGGAGGCGGGCCGATTGGAGGTGAAGGCGCCGAAGTTGCCGCCCACGGCGGTGTCCGCCCGGTAGAGGCTCTGGCAGCCCACCTGGACGGGGCTCGCTTCACACAGGGCCGCCACGGCGTTCAGGATATGGGCCTCGGGGAAGAACTGCACGAACTCCACCTTTGCGGGGTCGTACTTTTTCAGGCCCTCCTGGGTGCCCTCCACGATGGTTTTCGCCCACTCGGCAACGGGGGCCAGGCGGTTCACGCCGCCCAGCTCCACCGGCACGTCGAAGCGCTTGAGGTTCAGAAAGATGTATTTCATAGGTCAGCGTCGCTCCTTTTCAAATCCCGTGGCTCAGATGCCTTCCTTGCGGTAGCGCTCGGCCATCTCGTCCAGGGTGACCTGTTCCACCAGCGGGGCCTTGCCCACGCTGCCGAACTCCACGATGAGGGTGCCGATGACCTCGCGCACGCCCTTCTCGATGCAGTCCACGATGGCCCCCACGTCCGCGTCGGGCACGCAGCCGTACATGACGGTGTCCATGATGGGGGGCAGGAAGGCGCGGGGGTCGAAGGCCGACTTCTTCTCCTCCAGCAGCTTGTAGATGCCGCCGATGGAGGGGCTTTCCCGCAGCTCGGGGCGGTTCGCGAACAGCTCCTTCATGTTGCGGGTGACGGCCAGGCGGATGTCGGTGTCCACGTTGATCTTGGCGATGCCGCAGCGGGCGGCCTCTTTCAGCTGGGCCAGCTCGATGCCGTAGGCGTTCTGGATGTCGCCGCCCAGGTCGTTGATCTCCTTGACGATGTACTGGGGCACGGTGGAGGAGCCGTGGCTCACCAGGGCGCAGAAGATGCCCTCGTGCAGCAGGCACTCCTTGGTGGCGATGGCAATTTCCTTGCGCAGCTTCGCGCCCTTGCCCTTGTTGGCGCCGTGCATGGTGCCGTAGCTGATGGCCAGGGCGTCCACCTTGGTCTTTTTGATGAACTCCACCGCGTCCAGGGGGTTGGTGTAGGTGGAGCCGGCGCTGAACACATGGTCCTCCACGCCCGCCAGCACGCCCAGCTCGGCCTCGACGGAAACGCCCCGCTCGTGGGCGTATTTGACCACCTCGCGGGTGAGCTCGATGTTCTCCTCAAAGGGCAGGGACGAGCCGTCGATCATGACGGAGGTGTAGCCGCCGGCGATGGCCGCCTTGCAGCTTTCGAAGTTGCGGCCGTGGTCCAGGTGCAGGGCCACGGGGATGGGGCTGCCCTCGCCGTACTTCTTCACCGCCGCGCCGATGTTGGCCGCGCCCTTGATCTTGTCTTCCAGGGTGGCGTTCATGAAGTCGGTGCGGCCGCCCATGAAGCCGTTGGCCAGGTCCGCGCCCTGCAGAATGGCGGCGGAGCGGAACATCTCGTGCACCTCGATGGCGGCCTTGGCCTGGGCCACGGCGTTCACGTTGAAAGCGCCCTGGGCGTAGTGATATTGTTCGGTGGCTTCCAAAATCGCGCGAAGGGGTACCAGCATAGTTTTTACCTCATTTCTTTCATCGGGCGGGCGGCGGGCCCGCGGTGTTTTTGTGAGCGCCGCGGCAAAGGGCGGCGCGGCTTTGCGTTGTTCGAGTCAGGGCGCGGGCGGGATGCATTCCAGCACCGCCAGCTCGCCCCCTTTGGGGGCAAGGGCATACTCCCCTACCCCGGCGGGCACGAACACCTCGGTGCCCTGTTTGAGGGGCAGCGTCACGCCGCCGCCGGAAAGTTCCCCCTCGCCTTTTTCCACCAGCAGCACCCGGAAGGAGGGGTTTTTCCGGGGGCAGGGGCCGAGGGCCCGCACCCGCACAAGGCCGAAGCAGGAGGTGGCGGCGGGGCCGATGAGGGCAGCCTCTTCCCCGCCGGGGATGTTTCGCCGGGCCGGAGTAAGGAAATACTTTTCCCGCACCGCCTTTTTCGGGGCGGCGCCGGAAAAGTCGAAGCAATCCAAAAGGGCCTCCATCCCCGCGCCGCTGTGCAGGCTCTCGGGAGGCAGGCGGCTGCCGTCGGGGCGGATGTACTCCGCCCGCAGGGTGATGTCGGTGGGCTCCTGGATCTCCGCCACCAGGCTGTTTGCGCCCATGGCGTGGGGCAGGCCCGCCGGGATGAAAACCACGTCGCCGGGGGCGATGGCGAACTGGTGCAGGCAGCCCAGGATGGCCGCCGTGTCCTGCCGTTCGATGAGGGCCGCGAAGCCTTCCCGCGTCACGCCGGGGCGAAAGCCCGCCCAGATGCAGGCTTCGCCCTCCGTGGCCAGCACATACCAGGCCTCGGTTTTGCCGTGGGGCCAGTGGAAGTATTTTTCCGCTTTGGCCCGGTCCGGATGGGCCTGCACCAGCAGGCGCTGACTCGAGTGGAGCAGCTTTAGCAGAAAGCCCATATCCGCCCCGAAGGCCGCCGCGTGGGCTTTGCCCAGAAAGGCAGCCGGGTCTTTTTGCAGTTCTTCGGCAAGGCAGCCGCCGCCGTCTTCGGGCAGGATGTAAGAGCGGCTGTCCGCCGCGCCGGGCAGGGTGGACTGCACCGTGCTGGCCACCCACATCTGGCTGGCGCCGGGCGCCGCGCCCCGGCGAAGGCCCAGAAACTCGTCGATCATCTCGCCGCCGGGCAGAAGGTAGTTCACCCGGTTGGGCGCGAGGCGGAAGGGCCGGGCCGAAAGGCCGCTCATCTGCCCATGGCGCCGGGCTTGCCCAGCGCCGCGAACATGCTGCGCTTATATTCCTCCACGCCCTCCTGGTCGAAGGGGTCCACCCCCAGCAGCCGGCCGCTGAGGGCGCAGCCGACCATGAAGAAGTAGTAGAAAAGGCCGAATGTATGCTCGTCGATGCGGGGCAGCCGCAGCACCGTGCAGGGCACCCCGCCGGCGGCGTGGGCCTGGATGGTGGCCTTCTCCGCCGCGCGGTTGATGTTGGCAAAATCCATGCCGTCCAGATAGTCGAAGCCGTCGCCGAAGGCCGGGTCCGGCTGGATGACCACCGAAGCGCCGGGGTCGTCCACCGAAAGGAAGGTCTCGGCCATGAAACGCAGGCCGTCCTGCATGTACTGGCCCATGCTGTGCAGGTCCTCGGAGTTTATCATGGAAGCGGGCAGCATGCCCTTTTTCTCCTTGCCTTCGCTCTCGCCGAACAGCTGCTTCCACCACTGCTCGGCCCAGTAAAGGCGCGGCTCGAAGGCGGTGAGCATCTCCACCTGGAAGCCCCGGCGGTAAAGCGCGTAGCGCACCGCCGCGTACTCGGCGGCAAGGCCGCCCTCCGCCGCCGCCAGCTGGCGTTCCATATCCAGGCCGCCGGCAAGGTAGGCGTCCACGTCCAGGCCCGCCACCGCCAGGGGCAGAAGGGCCACCGGGGTGAAGGCGGAGTAGCGCCCGCCCACCCGGCGGGGGAAGGGCAGGAAGGTGCAGCCATTCTCTTTGGCGATCTCCTCCAGGCGGGAACCCACGGTGCCGGTGAGGACGACCCGCCTCGCCATCTCCTCTTTGGAATAGCGCTTTGCCATGGCGGCGCGCAGCACCCGGTAGTGGCTGCCCGGCTCCAGCGTTTCAAAGTTCTTGGCGATCACGTCGATGTAAACGCTCTTTCCCTCGATGGCCTCCAGCGTCTGGGCCACCCCGTGGGCGGAAAGGGTGTTGCCCGCGTAAAGAATGGCGGGCCCGCCGGGCTTTTTCACCGACTCGATGACGGCGCGGGCCGCCTGGTTGGAGCCGCCCACGCCCACCAGCACGAACACGTCGGCGTTTTGGCGGATCTCGGCGGCCTTGGCCTTGATGAGCTCCAGCTGCTGGGCAGCCTCGGCGCAGTGGAACCAGCCGGTGACGGGCCAGTCCCTGTCACCGTCCGCCAGGGTGGCCAGCCGCCGGTATTCCGCTTTGGCGGCTTCCAGCGCCGCCTCCACGTCCCCCGGCTCGGTCATGCGGCGGGCTAGGTCGGAATCCAGGTTCAGATTCATTGCACGTCCCTCCCTTATTTTCTGCCCGCGGCGCCGCGGGCACAATCTCTTCCAGTTTCCATTATACGGCACGGCGGCTTCAATTGCGAGTATGAAAAAGCCTCATACTGTAAAAAAAATCCCTCCGCGGCGCGGAGGGACGGTTTTTCCCCAAAAAAACGGGGTCAGCCGGCAATGAGGATGTAGGCGCCCATCGCCAGCATGAAAGCATAGACCAGCCTTTTGATCTTTTCCAGCGGCAGGGCGCGGAACACCGCAAGGCCCGCGGCGGCGCCCGCCGCAAGGCCCGCCAGCGCCGCGCCGGTGCACTGCACCGCCAGCGCGTCCACGTTGCCCATCCACAGATGCTGGGCCACCAGCCACAGGCTGGTGAGGATGAAATACATCTGGGTGGTGGCGGTGTACTCCTTCTTATCCTCGAAAGCGGCCAGATAGTAGACCACGATGGGCGGCCCGCCGATGCTGAACATCCCGGCGGTAAGCCCCGCCACCCCGCCGGCGATGAGGCCCGCGGCCAGGGTGGGCCTCACCCGGAACTTCTCGGAAAAGAAGATGAAGTAGGCCGCCAGGGCCATCAAAGCCGCGCCCAGCAGGCGGCGCAGCACCGTTTCCGGGCTGCCGGCCATAATTTGCAGCCCCAGCCAGTTGGTGAAAAAGGAGGCGGCGCAGGGGGCGATAAGCTGCCGCCAGTTGATGAAGCGGCGGTAGCGCAGGGCGATGGCCAGCGACAGGGCCATCGCGGCCAGAAGCTCCACCACCAGGGCAGTCTTGTAGGGCAGAAACAGCGGCCAGAGGGCCATCACGGTGACGGCGTAGCCGAAGCCGGTGGCGGCCTGCACAAAGCTGCCCGCCAGCGAGATGAGGGCGGTCAGCGCCAGGGTCAGCGGGGCGCTCATCCGGCGGTGTAGACGGTGCGCCCGCCCACGATGGTGCGCAGCACGGAAAGGTCGTCGCCCAGCACCACGAAGTCGGCGTCGCAGCCCGGGGCGATGCGGCCCTTATGGGGCAGGCCCAGCAGGTCCGCCGGGTTCTCGGTGAGCAGGGGCAGCACCGTTTCGGGGCCCTCGCCGGTGAACTTCACCAGGTTCTTCAGCGCCTGGCCGGTGGTGAGGGTGCTGCCGGCGCGGGTGCCGTCGGAAGCAAGCTTGGCGTCGCCGCCCTCCACCACCACGTCGTTCACGCCCAGCTTGTAGTTGCCGTCCGGCAGGCCGGCGGCCATGATGCTGTCGGTCACAGCCACCACCCGGTCCCAGCCCTTGCACTTGAGCAGCAGCCGCACGCTGGCGGGGTGCAGGTGCCGCCCGTCGCAGATGGCCTCGCAGTACACGTCGCTCTCCAGCACCGCGCCCATGATGGCCGGCTGATGCTGGTGGAACAGGCGCATGGCGTTGAAGGTGTGGGTGGCGCTGACCGCGCCGTTTTCGATGCACTCCATGGCGGTGTCGTAGTCCGCGCCGGAGTGGCCGATGGCCACCTTCACCCGGGCGGCGATGTCCCGCACCATGGCGGGCACGCCCTCCACCTCGGGGCTGACGGTCATGTACTTCACGGCCCCCTCGCCGGCGGCCTCGTACTTGGCGAAGAGCTCGGCCGAGCCCTTCTGCAGCAGGTGCTCGGGCATCGCGCCCTTGTACTGGCTGGCCAGGAAGGGGCCTTCCAGATGCACGCCCAGAAGCTGCGCCCAGCCGCCCGCTTCCTTCATGGCGGCTTTGGCCTGGCCCAGGCACCAGAGGGTCTGCTCAGGCGTGTCGGTGAGCACGCTGCACAGCCAGCCGGTGGTGCCCTGGCTGGCGAAGAAGCGGCCGATGGCGCCGTTGAGCTGCTCGGCGGTGGCGGCGTTCACGTCCACCCCGGCCGCGCCGTGGGTGTGGATGTCGATGAAGCCGGGCACAAGGCGCTTGCCGCCAAGATCCAGCCGGGGGCAGCCCGCCGGGGCGTTCACCTGTTCGGCCAGCTGGGCCACCCGGCCCTCTTCCACATAGACTTCACGCTGCACAAAGCGGCCGCCGGTGTAGACCAGGGCGCCCGTGATGACGAACTGTTCCATCTTGCTTTTCCTCCCCTGCCCGTTTCTTTAGAACGGCTGCTGCGAAGCGTTGGCGTTGGCGATGATCATGGCGTCGGGATGGCGCTGGATGAGGGTGGCCGGGAAGTGGGCGCTCACCTCGCCGTAGGCGGTCTGACGCACCACGGCCCGGTGCCAGTCGCGGAAGACGCCCAGGCGAATTTTCCTGGCGCTCAAGATCTGCTTCATGCCGATGGTGACGCACTTGCGGGGCATGGCGTCGATGGCGCCGTTGTAGTCGCCGATGGCGTTGGTGGTGCGGGTCTCGCGGCTGATGGTCAGCACGCGGGTGGGCAGCTGAGCGAACTCATCGGCGGTCAGCTCGTCCTGGGGCTCGTTGAAGGCAAGGTGCCCGTTGATGCCGATGCCGCCGAAGGCCACGTCCACGCCGCCCAAGGTCTCGATGACCCGCTGGATGTGCCCGGGGTCGTGGGGGTCGGGGAAGATGCGCTGGCTTTCGGGCATCAGCAGCTCGGGGTCGATCTTGGTGTAGACGGTGCGGTCCATGAAGCCGCGGAAGCTCAGGGGGTGGCTCTTTTCCACCCACTCGCCCTCGTCGGTGAGGTATTCGTCCATATTAATGAACCAGCAGTTCTTCAGGCTGATGCGGTCACGGTTGACCAGCCGCACAAAGATGGGATACTGGCCCACGGGGCCCACGGGGCAGATGAAGACGGTGTGCCTGCCGGCGGCGTTGTTGGCATTGATGGTGTTGATCATCTCCATGGCGATCTCGTAAAAGACCTCGCCGGAGTCGCCCAGCTTGAGAACGGGGACCTTGGCGTCCCTGCCCAGGTCCTGGGCGCTGATGTGGAAGTATTCGTACATGACGGTTCTCCTTTCTTATATCACGAGGGGGCGGCGAAAACCGCCCGGCGTTAAAACAGATGGGAAATGTTCAGCTGGCGGATCATCTCGACGATCTCTTTGGTGCGGGTGCAGCCGAACTTGTGCAAAAGGCCCTTGATCTGGGTCTTGACGGTCACCACCTCCACGCAGCGGATGGCGGCGATCTCCTTGACCTTTTTGTCCTGCAGCAGCAGGCGCACCAGCTCCCGCTCGGCGCTGGTGAGCTGGGAGACGTTGTTGATGAAGAAGAGCAGGCTCTGCTCCGAGCGGCGCAGCCGGTCATACTCCCGGATGACGGTGGACTGCACCCGGGCGTTGAGCATGGGGTGGCCCGCCGCGGCGGCCCGGATGTGGGCCAGCACCTCCTCGTCCTCGGCGCCCTTGACGATGTAGTCCACCGCGCCGGTGGCCATGGCGGTGAGGATCATGCGGTCGGTGTCGTGGGCGGTGAGGTAGAGGATGAGGCGGCCGGGGTCGGCGGCGTGGATGGCCTCGGCGGCCTGGATGCCGGCGGAGGTGCTCTCCATCTCGATGTCCATCAAGATCATGTCGCTCTTGACGCTTTTCGCCAGCTCCACGATGCCCGCGCCGGTGGACGCCTGGCCCACCACCTGCATGTCCGGCTGGGCGTTGAGCATCTCGGTGAGGTCCTGCCGCAGCAGGTCAAAGTCGTCGGCAATGAGAATGGTGATCATCGTTCGCTTTGCCCCCCTTGTTGCTGTTTCTGCCGCCCGGGCACATACCGGGGCAGCATCACGATGAAGCTGCTGCCCCTGCCCTCGGCGCTTTTGATCTGCAGGTGCCCCAGATGGCTTTTGACGATCTGGCGCACATAATAAAGGCCCATGCCCCAGTTGTTGTTGGTGTTGCGGCTGGTGTAGAAGGGGTCGAAGATCTTCTTCTGCTCGGCGCGGGAGATGCCGGGGCCGTTGTCCCGCACGATGAAGTCCAGCCACAGCCGCTCCGGCTGCACCAGCAGTTCCACCCTGGGGGCGCCCGCCGCGCCCGCCGCCTCCCACGCGTTGGTGAGCAGGTTGTACAGCGCCTCCGCCATGTGGGTCCGGTCTGCCAGCACCTGCGCCTGCACGCCCTGGTGCACCTGCACCTTCGCGTCGGGGTATTTCTGGGCCAGCCGGGCCAGCGCCGCCTCGACGATCTTGCCCGACTCCACCGGCACCAGCTCGATGTAGCTGACCTTGATGGAGCGGTAGAGCTCTTCCATGCGCTCCAGCATGGAGGCGTTCATCTCCCGCAGGCAGGCGGCCCAGGCCCGCACCTTTTCCAGGTCCGGCGCAGGGTTTTCCAGCTCCTGCTGCAGCTTTTTGTGGGCCACGCGGGCGGCCAGCAACTGGTTTTTGATGCTGTGCACGAACACCGACGCGCCCATGGAGGCGGTGTCGAACTTGCGCTGGAGGGTGGTGTCCTCCTGGGCCTCCGACTGGCTGATGCGGCTGTAGTGGATCATGTTGAAGGAGCCCAGCCCCACGAAAAAGACGGTGCAGGCCAGCAGGGGCAGCCAGCTCCACCCGCTGGACAGCGCGGTGCGCAGGTAGTTCAGGGAGCCCAGGCGGATGTATTCCGAAACGTAGAAGTTGTAGATCTGGCCCGGGTCCTGGATGGCGTACATGCCGTAGAGCGCGGTGACGCTCACCAGCGCCAGCACCACCAGGCGCGTGCTGCGCTTGAAATAGGGGCTGGTGATGGCAAAATACTCCTGCAGAAGAAGCGCCAGCGCGGCGGCCACGCTGGCCACGATCCAGCCCAGGCACACCTGGCGCATGAGCACCAGCACCCAGAAGCGGCCGCCCACCACCCAGCGGAACACCGGCGGCCAATAGTAGGCCAGCAGCGCCGCTGTGCCCAGCAGGTGCGCCCGGCGGATGGCCTTTTCGTGGCGGCGCACCCAGCGCAGGTTGGAGTGGTAGATGCCGAGGCACAAAAGGAAATAGGGGAACAAACTGCGGCCCAGCGCCACCAGATAGCCCAGGGTGCCAAGGGGGATGGGCAGGCCCTGGAGCCACAGCTGCAGATCGGGCAGCAAAAAGAGGAACAGGCGCTGGGGCGTGTTATAGCCGCCCATCTTGGCCACATAGGTGACCACGCCGCACATCATCACGACAAAACTGGCGGAAAGGCCGCCCAGATAGGCGGAGAGTACGTCCCGCCGGTTGGCGATGACCATCACGGCGGCCACCGCCATCAGCACCAGCACCAGCACCAGCATCGCCGCACCTCCCCTGTTTCATGTTACCGCCATTATACCACAAAATCGCCGCCGCCGGGGGATTTTTGCGCCGCGGCGCGAAAAAAGGAGGCATAAAGGATTCTTTATGCCTCCCTGCAGATCTTATGCGGTTTTAAGCGGCTCAGGCGCCGTAGTTGGCGGCGGCAGCCTCTTCCATGACGTCAAACAGGACGTAATCCTCCACGGGAACTTCCGCGGTGACCTGGCCGCCGTCGATGAACACCTTCTGCTGGTTCTCGTAGTAGGTCTTGACGGTGCCGTCCTTCAGGCCCTCATTGATGAACTCGCCGGTGAGCCAGTTGCCCTCGCCCACGCAGTCCAGCATGGTCTGCTCGTCGGCCTTGCACTGCTTGGCCACCCACTTGGCCACCTCTTCGATGTTGGCGGCGCGGTAGTCCTGGGCCTTCAGCAGAGCGCGGCTGAAGCGGACCAGAACGTCGTGGTTCTCATTGGCGAAGGCCTCGGTGGTGATAAAGCTGGAGGGGAAGGTGACCTGGTCGACGTAGTCGTTGTTGGTGGCCAGGGTGATCGCCTTGTCGCCCATGTTCTGGGCGATGGTCATGGTGCTGGGGCTCCAGGTGGCGCAGGCGTCGATCTGCTCGCCGATCATGGCGGTGACCATGCCGTTGGCGTCCATCTCCACCAGGGTCACGTCGTCCTGGGTCAGGCCGGCGGACTCGAGGGCCAGGTTCAGGATGATCTCGGCGGAGGTGCCGGCGGTGGCGGCAATGGTCTTGCCCTTCAGGTCGGCGATGGAGTTGATGCCCTTTTCAGTGTTGGCCATCACGGCGTCGGCCAGGCTGGTGCAGTCCAGATGGAAGATCTTGGCCTCGCCGTTGATGCACAGGGAGTGGGCGCCGTGGCCGATCTGGGAAATGTCGATGTCGCCGGAAGCCATGGCGGCGATCTCAGCGGGGCCGCCCTGGAACTCGGTCAGGGTGACGTTCAGGCCCATCTCCTCAAAATAGCCCATGTTCAGAGCGGTGGCCAGCAGGCTGTTGGAACCCATGTTGGGCATGTAGGCAACGCGCAGGTCAACGGTCTCGAACTCCTCGGCGGGCTCGGAAGCCGGGGTGGAAGCGGAAGCGGGCTCGGAAGCCGGGGTGGAAGCAGGGGTGCTGCTGGGGGTGCTGCCGCAGGCGGCCAGGCTCAGGGCCATAACGCCTGCCAGCGCAAGGCTGAGAAGCTTTTTCATATGTATCTTCCTCCATTGTTTTAAGCGGCGGGCGAAGGCCCGCCCCGGTGTGCCGGAAAAGAAAGACGCTTTGCCGGCTGTCGTCATCTCAAAGTATACGCGCCGGAAAGGGCATTGAAAAGTATGAAATATTCTCATACCAAGCCGGGGTAATTTTTGGCCATTTTGACAGGATCGCTGCCGTTGCCTTGTGAGTTCTGCCGGAGAAAAGCCCTGTTCCGGCGCCGCCGCCGTTACCATTTGTAATCACATCAAAGCGCAGAACGCCCCCGTGCCGAAGGCGGCCCGGGGGCGTTATGTTTGGTTTCGGGGGCTGGGATCACTTGCGCACTTCCAGATACTCCTGATACACCTGGCTCCAGATGTAGTTCTTGAGCTCCAGGAAGCGGGGGCTCATCTTGGTCTCCTGGTCGCGGGGATAGGGGATGTCGATGTCCACGATCTCCTTGATGCGGCCGGGCCGGGCGCTCATAATGACCACCTTCTGGCCCAGGATGATGGCCTCGTCCACGTCGTGGGTGATGAAAAAGCAGGTCTTCTGCTCGGTCTCCCAGGTCTTCAGCAGCTCGGTCTGCAGCTGGGTGCGGGTCTGGGCGTCCAGCGCGCCGAAGGGTTCGTCCATCAGCAGCACCTGGGGCTCGGCGGCGTAGGCGCGGGCGATGGCCACGCGCTGCTTCATGCCGCCGGAAAGCTCCTTGGGGTAGTGGTTGGAAAACTTCTCCAGATCCACCATCTTTAAGTATTTATCCACGATGGCGTCCGCCTCGGCGCCCTTGATGCCGCGCATGTCCAGCGCGAACTTGACGTTGTTGCGCACGGTGAGCCAGGGGAACAGGGCGTACTGCTGGAACACCACGCCGCGCTCGGGGCCGGGGCCTTCCACCTTTTTGCCGTCCACATAGACGCTGCCACTGGTGGGCTCCAGCAGGCCGGCGATGATGTTCAGGATGGTGGACTTGCCGCAGCCGGAGGGGCCCACCACCGTGATGAATTCGTTCTCGTGAATGTCCAGGTTGACGCCGTTCAGGGCGATCATCTCGCCGCCGCGGCCATTGAACTTCTTGACGACGTTGTCGATCTTGACCTTTACTGCTGCACTGTTTCCTGCCATCCTGTGAGCCTCCTCTCTAAGAACCGAACCAGCTTCTCCATGGAGATGCCGATGATGCCGATGACGATGATGCCCATGAGCACGGTGCCCATGTCGTAGTAGCCGCTGGCCTTCTGGATCATCATGCCCAGGCCCTCGGAAGCGCCGGTCAGCTCGGCGGCCACCAGAGTGGTCAGCGCGGCGGACAGGCCCAGGCGGGCGCCGGTGAGGATGAAGGGGGTGGAAGCGGGAATGACCACCCGGAAGAAGATGTCACGGTCGGTGGCGCCCAGGATGCGGGCGGCCTTGATGAGGGTGATGTCCACGTTGCACACGCCCTGGTAGATGGTGACCACCAGCACCAGGAAGCAGGCGATGAAGATCACGATGACCTTGGAGGGCTCGCCCACGCCGGCGCCCACGATGACCAGGGGGATGTAGGCCAGAGGCGGGATGTTGCGCACGAACTGGATCCAGGGCTCCACCACATGGCGGAAGGGGGCGTACCAGCCCATCAGGAAGGAGACGGGGATGGCGGCCACGAAGGCCAGGCTGAAGCCTGCGATCACGCGGAACAGGCTGTGGCTGGCATGCTCCCACAAAAGGCCGCTGGAGACCTGCTTGATGAGGCTTTCGATCACCTCAGGGGGAGTTGCGAACACGACGCCGCCCTTTTCGGTGTGGGAGATGACGACCCACAAAAGCAGCGCGGCAGCCAGCGAAATGACGATCCAGACCCCATTGGGAATGGACGCTACGAACTTGGAAAAGCCGGTTTTCTTTTTCGAACTGAACATAGCGGTTTTGCTTCCTCCTTTTGCAAAGATAGCGCGGCGCGGCGCGTCATTTTCTATTCTTAGGCTACCATCAAATGCGCCCCGTGCAAAGTATGAAATATTCTCATACCAAAAAGGGGGCCGGCGGGCGGGGAAGCCTCCCCTGTTCCGCCGGCCCTGCCGGAAGGTTTTTCCGTTTTTCCCCGTCAGGCGGCGGGGCCGATGTGCAGATGGCAGTGGTCCTCCCCCGCCTGCTCCACCAGTGCGGCGAGGTAGCCGGCGGTGTCCACGCCCTGTTCCCCGGCCCGTTCCACGGCGGCCCAGTCCGGCGAGGCCGTCAGTTCATCGGCGGCTTCGCGGGTGAAAGCGCCGGAAAAATACAGCACGTTCGCCTGCCCCATCGCCCGGCGGAAGGCGGCGGCGTCCTCCTCGCCCAGCGCCTCCACGAATTCGTCTGCGCCGCGGCTGGTGGAGTTTTGGGCGAACTGCGCCCGCCCGAAGGCGGAGAAATCTTCAAACACCGGGTCGGTCTGGCCGGTGGCGGCGGCCCAGGCGGTGACGTCGGTGGGCTTTGCCTCATAGTCGTAGGAGGCCCGGCCCGCCCCGTCGGGGCTGACGGTGACCCGCCCGGAGAGGTAGGGCCACACCGCCAGGCTCTCGGAAGCCACGTCCCACACCTGCTGCCCCTCTTCGCCCTGCCACAGGGCGATGTGCTGGGGATGCAGGTGGCCGCTGAACACCAGCTGCCCGCCGTACTTTGCCAGAAGTTCGCCCAGGCGGTCGTTGTCGTAGATGCGATAGCCGGTGGTGAACCGCTCGTTGTGCACCGCCAGGTTCTGATGCAGCGCCACCAGGGGCGCCGCCCCCGCGGCGGCGCACTTTTCCAGCTGCTTTTCCAGCCAGGTCCAGGTGCCGTCCTGCACCACCCCGCCGACACAATAGGGAAAGCCCGGCTCATGGAGATAGTACGGCTGGGTGTCCAGCATGAAAAGCCAGACCCCGGCGTTCAGCTTGACCATGTAGCTGAGGCTGGCCCTGTCCCGGCTGTCGGCGGCGGAAAAGCCGCAGTTTTCATAGAGTTCCTCAAACTCCTCCGGCGTGACGAAGTCCGCCGCCGCCTTTTCGCTGCCCAGGTAGGTGGCGGCGGCGTAGTTGTTCACATCGTGGTTGCCGGGCAGCACATACACCGGCACCCCTGCCTCCACCAGTTCGTTCAGCTTCGCCGCCAGCTCCTGGTGGCTGGCCTTCTCGCCGTTGAAGGTCAAGTCGCCGGTGAGGATGAGGGCGTCGGGCCTCTCCTCCTCCACTTCGGCCAGAAAGGCGTCGGTGATGGGGCGGATGTAGTCCAGCTGGCGGCCGTCTCCCTCCTCCACCACACAGGTGAACAGTTCGCCCCCGTCCTCGATGGCCCGGCCCACATAGTGCAGGTCGCTGGCCACCGCCAGGGTCACCGGGGCGGTGGGGGGCGTCTTGCGCCCGCAGCCGCAAACGGCGGCCGCCGCAAGCAATGCGGCCAGGCACGCCGCAAGGGTCTTTTTCATGGCTGTCTCCCCTTTCCGTCAAACAGGCCTTTGGGCAGCAGGATGTCCTCTTTGGGCACCTTTTCCCAGGAAAAATTTTTTACCAGCGCCGCCGCCGTCACGGGTTCCGGCTTTTCCAAAAGATGCGCCGCAAAGGCCAGCCGGCCCACCACCTCTTCGGGGGAAAAGCGGCTTTGCAACGTTTCCAGGCTCACGTCCCCGTCCCGCTTGGAGAGACGCCGCCCGTCCGGGGCCAGCAGCAGAGGCAGGTGGTAGAATTCCGGGGCGGGCAGGCCCAGCAGTTTATAAAGGTAGAGCTGCCGCGGGGTGGACTGCAAAAGGTCGGCCCCCCGCACCACCTGGGTCACCCCCATCCGCGCGTCGTCCACCACCACCGCCAGCTGGTAGGCGAACACCCCGTCCCCCCGGCGCACCACGAAGTCGCCGCAGTCATCGGGCAGGTATTCCCCGTACCGGCCCAGGTGGCCGTCGGTGAAGGAGACGGTCTCCTCCCCCACCCGCAGCCGCCAGGCCGGCGGGCGAAGGGCCGCGCGGCGGCGCACCTCCTCCGCCGGAAGCCCGCGGCAGGCCCCGGAATAGACGGGGGTGCCGTCGGAGCGGTGGGGGGCGCTGGCGGCATGCAGCTGGCTGCGGCTGCAAAAACAGGGATAGACAAGGCCCATCCCCATGAGCGTTTCAAAGTATGTTTCGTAGATCTCCGAGCGCTCGCTCTGGTAGTAGGGGCCGTTGGGCCCGCCCTCGCTGCCGCCTTCGTCCCAAAAAAGGCCCAGCCAGCGCAGGTCGGCCTCCAAAAGGTCCGCGAATTTGCGGGGGCAGCGCCCGGCGTCCAGGTCCTCGATGCGCAGCACCATCCGCCCGCCTTCGTGCCTGGCCGAAAGCCAGGCCAGCAGGCTGCAAAGCAGATTGCCCAGGTGCATCCGGCCGGAGGGGCTGGGGGCGAAGCGCCCGGTCACGCCCGCCATCAGCCGATGACCCAGCCGTGTTTCGCCGGGGCCAGCTTTGCCGCGTACCATGCGGCGCAGGCTTTGTGCAGTGCGGCCACGTCGGAGGCCGCCGCAGTCTCCACGCAGGAGTGCATGGCCAGCTGGGGCAGGCCGATGTCCGCCATGGGCAGGGGCACCCGGGTGCCCAGGAGGTTGCCCAGGGTGCTGCCGCCGGGCATGTCCGGGCGGTTATAGTAGGTCTGCACCGGCACGCCCGCGCCTTCGCACACCGCCTTGAACAGGGCGGCGGTGAGGCCGGTGGTGGTGTATTTCTGATCGGCGTTGAACTTCAGCACCACGCCGCCCCCCAGCCGCACCGGGAAATCCCCGTCGGAGAGGCCGGCGAAGTTGGGGTGGAGGGCGTGGCCGTTGTCGGCGCTGAGGGCAAGGCTCTTCGCGATGCCCTGCCGGCGCTCATCCTCTGTCTCGCCCATCGCCTCGCTGGCGGCGGCCAGCACGTCGGGCAAAAAGGTGCCCAGCGCCCCCTGCCGGGTGCCGCTGCCCACCTCCTCGCTGTCGAACAGGCACCACGCCGCGCCCTCGCCGGAGGCGGGCGCTTCCAGAAAGCCCTGCAGGGTGGCCCAGGCGCAGGCCAGATCGTCCAGCCGGGGGCAGAGGATGAGCTCGCCCCCCGCGCCCGCCGCAGCGCCCTCCTGGCGGCAGCAGAGCAGGATGTCCGCGCCCAGGATGTCCTTTGCGGCGCAGCCCGCCTCGGCGGCCAGCAGCGCCTGGTAGTCCGCCGTCCTGTCGCCGGGGGCGAAGAGGGCCTGCATGTCCGCCTTGGGGTCGTATTTGTGGCCGTCGTTGAGGCCCCGGTCCAGATGGATGGCCGGGTGAGGCATCACCGCCAGATCCCGGTCGGGGGCGATGAGGCGGCTTTCCACCCCGGCGGCGGTGCGCACCAGCACCCGGCCCGCAAGGCCTAAGGGCCGGTCCATCCAGGAGGCGCGGATCATGCCGCCATAGCCCTCGGTGAGCAGCATGGTGCAGCCGTTTTTCACCGCCGCGCCCTTCACCCGCCAGGCGGGGCTGTCGGAGTGGGCGGCGGCGATGCGCCAGCCGGCGGCGGGGGCGGCGGGCTGCCGCCAGGCGATGAGGCTGGAGCCCTCCCGGGTGGCGTAGTATTTCCCGCCGGGGGCAAGCCGCCAGCTCTCCCGCTCTTCCAGGCGGGTGTAGCCGGCCTTTTCCAGCGCCCCGGCGGCGGTTTTCACCGCGTGCCAGGGGCTGGGGCTGCGGCGGATGAAGTCAAACAGCAGGGCAGGATCGTTCATAGAGTGTAAGCACCTCGTTTTTGGACGGGGGGCGGCGGCGCTCTCGTCTTTTGGCACCGCGCCGCTCCGATTTTTCTTTCATTATACGGCCCGCCCGCTGTGCCGTCAACGGCGGGGGCGGGACCACGAACAGGGAGGTTTTTGCAATGGACAAGAAAAAGCATTCCGGTTGGGCGGCCTTTGGGCTGGCGGTGGGCTTTGCCGCAGTGGGGGTGTGTATTTTCCGCCTCATCCGCCATATACTAACAACAAAGTAAACTGCGGAAGAACCGCGCGGGAGGAGGCAGTGGTATGAGACAACTTTGGCTGATGGTCTGCGCCGCCTTTTTGATGCTGGCGGCCTGCACGGTGCCGGGGGCCGCCCCCTCGGCGGGGGCGACGCCCGGGCCTTCCGCCGCGCCGCTGCCCTCCCCCGCCGCCTCGTCGGGGGCCGGTGAGCTGCCCGCGGCCTCCGGAAAGGAGTCCCAGGCGCAGGAGGCGGCGGGCCGGCCCGAGGCCCGGCCGGTGCAGGACCCCGAAGCCCTGACGGCGGCGCTGGAAAACTGCGTCTCCTTTGGCGAGGGCGAGGCGGGGGTGAGCCTGAAAACGGCCATCGCCGCCGCCGGGCTGCTGAACTGGGCCGAGGCGAATGCGCGGGACAGCTCCATCGACGCCATGACCGCCCATCTGGGCGCATGGCTGGCGGGGCTGGACGCGGAGCGGCAGGCCCTGTTCTGGGCCAACTGGCCCGCGGTGGACGAACAGGCCTGGGCGATGGTGCGGGACCTGCCCGGCCAGCTGCCCCTGCTGGCGGACGCGGGCGACCCCCAACGCTATGACCGCTACACCCCCGCCTGCTACGAACGCCTGCACTGCGCGGTGGAAAAATATCTGGAAACAGACTGAACAAAGGCCCCGGAAGGGAATTCCTTCCGGGGCCTCAGCTTGTCGAAAAAGGTCACCTTTCGGTGGCCTTTTTGTCGTATAAAGGGAAGAAATGCGGTATAATGGAGCAGGGTGAGAAAAATGCTGGTAAAGAACGCAGAAAATCGAGGACAACTGGAA
>DWXV01000017.1 GCA_019119025.1 Candidatus Allofournierella excrementigallinarum | reverse complement strand
CAGCAGGCCGAACACCTGCCGGGCCGTGATCTCCTTTGCCATGCTCCGTGCCTCCTTTTGAAAAAAGGCCGCGGCGCAGCGCCGCGGCCAAAAACCGATGTGCCGCTCAGCCGCCCGCCTGCACCCGGATGCGGAAGAAGTAGACGATGGACCCGCGCCAGCCGAAATCCGCCTGGATGCGGTACATGTAAACGCCGGGCGTGGCGGGGGCGATGATGGGGCCTTCTTCCGCGTCCACCAGGTCCAGAAAAGCCTCAAAGTTCTCCTCGTCCGAGCGGCTGATGGTCAGGCTCCGCGGCTCCAGCGAGAAGTCGATGTCCATGTAGGTGCGGGCCAGCATCTCCACCGGCGGGGTGTGGGCCTGCAGGTCCTGGCTGCTGTAGGGCGGGGTGGATTTGGCGGTGGTGGTGAGGAAGTTCCACTCGTACCCCGCCCGGAAGATCATCTCCGGCGCCATGGCGGTGGCGCCGTTCATGGTGATGGTGATGGAGGGCAGCGCCCGCTCGGGGTCGTTCACGTCCATGTTTTCCCGGATGAAGATGGTGATGCAGATGGCCACAGCCAGCGCCGCCGCGCCGATCAGCAGCTTGCGGATCATCTGGATCTTGCTGTACAAAACGCCCGCCCTCCTTTTCCTTTCAAATGCTGTTACCATTATATACGAACGGCGCGCAAAAATCCAGATGCAGCCCCGCGCCGTTGCCAAGCGCCGGGAAAAAGGCTATAATTCCAAGGAAAGAGGTGGATCCATGCACAACGAGCCTTCCGCCGCGGCCATCCGCGGCCAGTTCTGGCGCTATGCGCTGCCCAGCATGTTCAGCCAGCTGCTGAACAGCTGCTTCATCATCGTGGACGGCCTGTTCATCGGCCAGAACCTGGGCAACGCGGGCCTTGCGGCCATCAACGTGGCCTGGCCCGTCGTGGCCTTCATCCAGGCGGTGAGCCTGGCGGTGGGCACCGGCGGCGCGGTGCGCCTTGCCACCGCCCTGGGCAAAGGCGACAGGGCCGAGGCCCTCGCCGCCCGGGGCAGCGCCGTGACCCTGTTGGCGGTGTGCGCCGCCCTGCTGGGCGCGGGGCTGGGGCTGGCCTATCCGTACATCCTGCCCCTCATCGGGGCGAACGAGGAGCTTTATCCCCTGGCCGCCGCCTACGTCCGGGTGGTCTGCCTGCTCGCCGCCTGCCAGGTGTTCGCCACCGGCCTTCTGCCCCTGGCGCGCAGCGCCGGCCGCACGCTGGGGGCCATGGCGGTCACCGTGGGCGGCCTTCTGGGCAACATCTTTCTGGACTGGCTGTTCATCCAGCGCTTCCAGTGGGGCCTGCCCGGCGCGGCGCTGGCCACCGGCCTGTCCCAGGGGGCCTGCGCGCTGGCGGCGCTGCCGCTGCTGCTGGCCCGCAGGGGCTGGCCTGTGCGCCCGGGGCAGTTCGCCCTGCGCCGGCGGATGGTGAAGGGCATATTACATTACGCGGTGTCCCCTTTCGGGCTTTCCATCTCCACCAGCGCCATCCTGCTGGTCACCAACCTGCGGGCCCTGCGCTACGGCGGCACCGAGGGGGTGGCGGTGTACGCGGTGCTCAGCTATGTGCTGGGCAGCATCATCCCGCTCATCAGCGGCGTGGGCGACGGTTTGCAGCCGCTGTTCAGCTACGCCCGCGGCGCGCGGGACTGGCAAAGCCTTGACCGCCTGCGCCGCAAAGGGCTTGCCCTGGCGGTGGGGGTGGCGCTGGCCAGCGGCGCTGCCTGCTTTGCCTTGCGGGACGTTCTGCCCGCGGTGTTCGGGGCCAGCGCCGGGGCGGCGGCCGAGGGGGCGGCGGCCATGTGGACCCTCACCCTCGCCTGCCCCTTCGTGGCGGCGGCGCGCTTCACCTGCAGCTATTTCTGCGCGGTGGGCGAGCCGCTGGCCGGCGGCATCCTGGCCTACGGCGAGCCGCTGGCGGCGCAGCCGCTTTTCCTGTTCGCCCTGCCCCTCTGGCTGGGCCTGGAGGGCGTTTGGATCGCCTATCCCGCGGCGGTGATGCTCGCCGCGGCGGTGGCATTTGTTCTGATGCGCCGGCATCTGGCGCTTTTGCCCGCGAGGGAATGAACGAAGGAGGACACACCATGCAGCGACTGGGTTTCAAGACCAAAAAGAACAAGTTTGAACTCCACGAGGCGCTGCTGGCCCACCGGCAGGAAAAGCTGCCCGGCGGCTGGCAGGTCACCGTGGAGAGCGAGCCTTATTACAAAAAGGAGCGCCCCACCGTCCTGGAGCTGAAAAAGGGCTTTTACGCCCCCTGGTTCGACATCGAGTGCGAGGACGGCCGGCTGCATCTGGCCTTCCACGAGTCCTGGGCGCTGCGCCTTGCCTGCTGGGCCGCGGCGGCGCTGGCGGTGGCCGGGATGGTAGCGGCCCGGGTGCTGGCCCCGAACACCGGCGCCAGCATCGCCCCCGGCGTGATCGCCCTGGCCCTGCTGTTCTGGGACTTCACCCGCGAGCGGCGGGTGATGGCGGCGGTCAGCCGCTTTGTGCGCGGCAAAATCCTGGAGGGGCAGGCGCAATGATCCTCTCCCGCTCCTTTCTGGCCGGGCTGGCCCCGCTGGAGGCCGAGGGCCGGTATTACGTCATGCTGGACGAGATCCAGCATCATCTGGAGGACGGCCTGGACGAGGGCCGCTGGACCCAGGAGGACATCTTTGCCGACGGGGAGCTGGCGGCCCTGGTGGCCCGGCTGGACGCCGCCGCCGGCGACTACGAGTGCTTCTGGCACACCCGCCGCTGGCTGGAAAAAACCGCCGAAGCCGCCCGCGCCGCCTCCTGGCACCGGGCGATGGCCTGGGCCTGCCTGTGCACCGGCGAAGCGCGCGCCGCCCGCCGCTGGGCCGAGGCAGGCCTGCGCCGCTTCGGGCAGGGCGAGGGGCTGGCGGCGCTGGCCGCGGCCCTGCGGGCCTTTGAGGGGGATGTTCCCGGCGCGCTGGCCGTGCTGGACGAGGCCTTTGCCCGCGCCGGCGAGAACGCCCGACTGGCCCGCCTGCGGGCGGCGGTGGCGGCAGACGCCCCGCTGGAAGAGCTGGCGGTGTGCGCCGCGCCTGCCGGAAAAGAGCGGCAGGTGCGCGCTTTGGCCCCCGGTTTTTTGGTGGACGGCGCGGGCCTTGGCCGGGTGTCGGCGGCCCTTGCCGCCCGGGACTGGGCCTTCGAGGCCCCCTGGTGCTTCTGCCGGGTGCCCTTCGGCAGCGGCTTTCTGGACATGCGCCTGCGCATGAGCGAGGCCGCCGCCTCCAAACTGGACCCGGCCTGGCTGGCGGCGCTGGTGGAGGCCCTGCCTCGGCTGGAGAAAGAGGGCCGCCCGCTGGCCCAAAAGCGCCGGCCCGGGGTGCGCCTTGCCCCGGCGGAGGTGCTGGTGGACCGGCAGGGCCGCGCCCAGCTGGGCTACCACGCCGGGCATTGCCCCGAGGAGCCACTCTATGTTTATGTGATGATCGAGCACGACCTTTCCGCCCCCACCCGGCTGTATGAGGAGCGCTGGCCCGCCAGCTGGTTCGACGCGCCCCCCGCGCCTCTCGCGCCCCCGCCGCCCCCCGCGCCGGGCTATGCTCCCGCCCAGGCGGCGGCGCTGCAAAAGCACATCCTCACCTGGTTCGGCCCGGTGGGCCGGACGCTGCCCGGCGCGGACGGCGTCTCGGTGCTCGTCATCGGCCCGCAGCCGGGCCGGGAGTACTACACCCTGCTCACCTGGGGCATGGGGGCGCGGCCCATGGAGCTGCCCCCGGACCTTGCGGGCCAGCAGCTGGAACGGGCGGAGCTGATGATGCTGCTGCCCGCGGACTGGAAGGTGGAGGACGAGCGGGAGGTCTGGCGCTGGCCGGTGCGCTGGCTGCGCCTGCTGGCCCGGATGCCCGCCGAACAGGGCACCTGGCTGGGCTGGGGCCACACGGTGCCCAACGGCCGGCCCTTTGCCAGCAACACCCTGCTCTGCGGCGCCATGCTGGTGGACCCGCTGGATGCCCCCGAACCGGCGGCCATCTGCCCGCTGCCGGGGGGCGAGGCGGTGAATTTTTACCAGCTGCTGCCCCTGTATGCCTCCGAGATGGACCTGAAACTGGGCGAGGACGCGGACGGCCTGCTGGACCTGATGGAGGACAAGGGCCTTTTGGACGAACCTTTTGTGCGGGTGGACCGGCCCTGTGCCGCGGGCGAGGTGGAATCGCCCCCGCCCGCCGCCCTGATGGAACAGCTGGAAGAGCTGGACCGCCGGGCGGACGACGAGGCCATCGCCGCCCTGCTCGAAGAAAAGGCGGGGGCCAGCCCCCGGCTGGCGGGCATGCTGGCCCGCTCGCTGAACAATCTCGGCCGCTACGCCGAGGCTGCCGCCGTGCTGAAACAGGTGGAGGCCGCCGGCGCGTCCGACCCGCTGTGGCAGTTCCGCATGGGCTTTTCCCTCTACTATCAGGGCAGGCTGGACGAGGCCCTGGCCTGCTTTGAAGCCAGCGACCGGATGGCCCCCGGCGACGGCGACGCCGAGACCTACCTGCGCTGGTGCCGCTCGGCGCTGGAGCTGCCGGTGTGCCTCGAGCCCTTCCCCGGCCGGGCGGCCCGCTTCTGGGCGGCCTTTGCCGAACGGGAGGAGGCCCTGGCGGAACGCGCCTTTGCCGGGGGCTGCGAAGCGGCGCGCCCCGCGCTGGAAGAGCTGCTGGGGCTATGCTTTGCCTCGCCGGAGTTCAAACTGGAACCGGCGGGGGAAAGGCTGCGGCTGACCCTGTTGTGGGAACACGCCCCCCACCGCCGCTGGCTGGCCCCGGCATGGAAAGCCCTGGCCCCCGCCTCCTTGAGCCGCCGCTGGGAGTTCGATTTTGACGAAACGCCCCCGGCCTGGACCGGGTATCAGAGCGCCCCCGCCGGCAAAAAGGGCCTGCGGCGGGACCTCATCGCCGGCACCACCTGCTTTGAAGGGCCCCAGCGGGCCTTCGCGGCACAGGACGCCTCCCTTTGCGCCGCCGCTGCCGCCGACGGGGCGGTGCTGGGCTATTTCTACTACACCCCCGCCCCCGGCGAAGACCCGGTGGCCCGGCGGGCCGCGCTGGAGGAGGCGCTGGCCCGGGAAGGCGCGGGCAGCCTTGCGGTGCTGGGCGGCGCGGTGGGGGAAACGCGGTGCTACATCGACGTGCTGGCGCTGGACCTGGAACAGGCGCTGGACGCCGCCGCCCGCCTGCTCACCCCGCCTCAGTGCGCCGGGGCGGGCTTTGCCCCCTTCCGGCCCAAAGCGAAGGGCACGCCCCTTGCAAAAACGCAATAAGCCGAAGGCCCGGGTGCCGCAGGAAAGCGCCCGGGCCAGGGCCGCCGGGGAATTTTCCCGGCGGCCTTCTTTTTTAAAAATTCCTGTTGACAAGGCGGTATGGATTGAATATAATAACAATTGAACAAGCGTTCAAATGTTTGCCCCATCGAAAAGGAGGGACCCCTATGGACGAAGTCATTTCCCGGGCAAAGGCCTGCGGCGAAGGGGAGGGCGGCGAGCGGTGCGAAAAGGTGCGCGGCGCGCTGCCGCCGGACGAGGTGCTCTATGACCTGGCGGAGCTTTACAAAATTTTTGGCGACACCACCCGGGTCAAGATCCTCTACGCCCTGTTCGAAAGCGAGCTGTGCGTCAACGACATCGCCCAGTGCCTTTCCATGACGCCCTCGGCGGTGAGCCACCAGCTGCGCATTCTGAAGGCCAACAAGCTGGTGCGCTTTCGGCGGGAGGGCAAGACGGTGTTCTACGGGCTGGACGACGACCATGTGCGGGACATCATCGCCCTGGGGCTGGAGCATATCGCCGAATAACAAGGAGGAACGAGCCATGAAAAAGACATTCCGCATCGAAGTGGACTGCGCCAACTGCGCGGCCAAGATGGAGCAGGCGGTGCAGAAGCTGCCGGGGGTGGAGAGCGCCACGGTCAGCTTCATGACCCAGAAGATGGTGGTGGAAGGGCCCGATGAAGGCTTCGACGCGCTGATGAAGCAGGTGGTCAGGGCCTGCCGCAAGATCGAGCCGGACTGCGAAATTTATCTGTGAGCCCGGCTTTTGGGGGAGGGAGCGTTTTTAAGATGAACCGCAAACAAAAACGGATGCTGGCGCGCATCCTTGTGTCGGCGGCGCTGCTGGCGGCGCTGCACTTCGTGCCCGCCGAAGGCTGGGTGCGGCTGGCGCTGTATCTTGCGCCCTATCTCATCATCGGCTACGACGTGCTGCGCCGGGCGGTGCTGGGCGTGGTGCACGGCGAGGTGTTCGACGAGAATTTCCTGATGGCGGTGGCCACCGTGGGCGCGCTGGCGCTGGGGGAATACGGCGAGAGCGTGGAGGTCATGGTGTTCTACCAGCTGGGGGAACTCTTCCAGAGCTACGCCGTGGGCAAGAGCCGCCGCAGCATCGCCGCGCTGATGGACATCCGGCCCGACAGCGCAAACCTTGAAAAAGACGGCGCGGTGGTGACCGTGAGCCCCGAGGAGGTGCAGCCGGGCCAGATCATCGTGGTGCGCCCGGGCGAAAAGGTCCCGCTGGACGGGCGGGTGGTGGAGGGCGTTTCGGCCCTGAACACCAGCGCCCTCACCGGCGAGAGCCTGCCCCGGGACGTGGCCGAGGGGGACGAGGTCGTCAGCGGCTGCGTCAACACCACCGGCCTTTTGCGGGTGGAGGTGACAAAGCCCTTCGGCCAGTCCACCGTCAGCCGCATTTTGGACCTGGTGGAAAATTCCAGCATGAAAAAGGCGAAGGCCGAAAACTTCATCACCCGCTTCGCCCGGTGGTACACCCCGGCGGTGTGCATCGGCGCGCTGGCGCTGGCGGTGGCGCCGCCCCTCTTCCTCGGCGGCTGGGGCGAGTGGCTGCGCCGTGCGCTCACCTTCCTGGTCATCAGCTGCCCCTGCGCGCTGGTCATCAGCGTGCCGCTGGCCTTCTTCGGCGGCATCGGCGGGGCCAGCCGGGCGGGCATCCTGGTCAAGGGCGGCAACTATCTGGAAGCCCTCGCCAGCACCCGCACCGTGGTGTTCGACAAGACCGGCACCCTCACCCAGGGCGTCTTTGAGGTGGCCCGGGTGCTGCCCGCCCCCGGCGCGGAGGAGAGCCGCGTGCTGGAGGCCGCGGCCCTGGCCGAGCAGTTCTCCAGCCATCCCATCGCCCTCAGCCTGCGGCGGGCGGCAGGCATCGAAGCCGCCCCCGACCGGGTGAAGGAGGTCGCCGAGACCGCCGGCCACGGCGTCACCGCCCTGGTGGACGGCGTGCCCACGGCGGTGGGCAGCGCCCGGCTGATGGAGCGGCTGGGGGTGGCCTTCCGGCCGGTGGAGGGCGCGGGCAGCGCGGTGTATGTGGCCCAAAAGGGCGAATTTTTGGGCGGCGTGCTCATCAGCGACAGGGAAAAGCCCACCGCCAAAGCGGCGGTCAAAGCCCTGCGGGACGGCGGCGTGCGCACGGTGATGCTCACCGGCGACGGCGAGGCCGCCGCGCGCCAGACGGCGCAAAGCCTTGGCATCGACGAGGTGCATGCCCAGCTGCTGCCCGGCGACAAGGTGGCCTGCGTGGAGCAGCTTCTGGCCCAAAAGCCCCGGCGCACCACCCTTGCCTTTGTGGGCGACGGCATCAACGATGCGCCGGTGCTCAGCCGGGCGGACGTGGGCATCGCCATGGGGGCCATGGGCTCGGACGCGGCCATCGAAGCGGCGGACATCGTGCTGATGGACGACGACCCGGCCAAGCTCAGCCTTGCCATGAAGGTGGCCCGCAAATGCCTTGCGGTGGTGCGCCAGAACATCGTGTTCGCCCTGGCGGTCAAGTTCGGCTGCCTCGCCCTCGGCGCCTTTGGCCTTGTGGGCATGCAGGCGGCCATCTTCGCCGACGTGGGCGTGATGGTGCTGGCGGTGCTCAACTCCATGCGCACTTTGGGCGCGGCGAAAAACTGAACCAGGCGCACGGCGGGCGGCCCTTCGGGGCCGCCCGCTTTTGCGTGGGGAAAAGCCCCCGCCCGGCAGCACGGGGACACCACCCTTAGTGCGCATCAGAACGGACACTTTTCTTCGTCGTGAAAAGTGTCCGAGATGCCGCGTGCGAGGGTGCGTGTCCCCGGGCGGACGCAAAAGAAACGGCAACGCCGCGTGCGGTGGGGCCGGGCCGGGCGAAGCATTGCAAGCAAAACTCCCCGCCTCTTTGTCCGGGCGGCGCTGTGGGGCGGGGAAGCCTTGCGCGAAGTGGCCGCGTCCCTGCCCGCCGCCGCACGCGGCGCTTCGGACACTTTGCCCTCAAGCCGGGCAAAGTGTTCGCTTCGAGGCGCACTACGCGGCGGCAGCGCCGCGGCCCATTCAGCCAACATCAAAAGGGCAGCCGGGCAAAACGGGGCAAAGCGCCGCCCTTCCCGCCCCGTTTTTTCGCCCGCCCTTCCCCGGCCTGCCCCGGCCCCGCCCTGCTGCCCCCTGAGGCCCCCTTTGCACGCCGTGAGCAAAAAATGGGTAAAATCCGCCGTTTTTGTGATATTTCCGCCTTTGCCAATCGTATTTGTTTTTGATAAGATAAAGACAACACCGGTGCCCCGTTTTTTCGGGGGTGGCGGCCTTTGGCCGCCGGAAAGGAGTCTTTATGTTCGAACCCATCCTCGTGCCCGAAGCGGCGGCCATCGCCGGCTGGCTCATCGCCCTGGCGCTGTTCGTCATCGTGGAGGCCGCCACCGTCAGCCTGGTGAGCATTTGGCTCGCCGTGGGCGCGCTGGCCGGGCTCATCACAAGCCTGCTCACCAATAACCTGCTCTACCAGCTGCTGGCCTTCGCGCTGGTCAGCGCCGCGGCGCTGGCCGCCACAAAGCCGCTGGTGGCCCGCATGCGTGCGCGCAAACCCGCCGCCGCCCTGGGCCTTGAGCGCAACATCGGCCGCCGCGCGGTGGTGGTGCAGCCCGTGCGCCCCGGCACGCCCGGCCGCGTGCGGCTGGACGGCGTGGACTGGGCCGCCGTCTGCGACACGGCCCTGGAAGAGGGCGGCGAGTGCGTCGTCACCGCCGTGGAGAGCACCACCCTGCGGGTGGAGCCCGCAAACCAGCCGGCCGCCGCCAGCGTCTGAACCCTGTCCCCCGCACATCTGACAAAAGGAGGAATCGTTTATGCCATTCATGCTGTTCATCATCATCCCGCTGATGCTGCTGGCCGTCATCCTGCTCATCAGCTGCATCAGCCTCGTGCCCCAGGCCACCGCCTATGTGGTGGAGTGGCTGGGCGTCTACAACGCCACCTGGGAGGCCGGCCTGCACTTCAAGGCGCCCTTCCTGATGCGGGTGGCCAGGAAGGTCAGCCTCAAGGAGCAGGTGGTGGACTTCAAGCCCCAGCCCGTCATCACCCGCGACAACGTCACCATGCAGATCGACACGGTGGTTTTTTTCCAGGTCACCGACGCGAAACTCTTCACCTACGGCGTAGAGCGGCCCATGGCCGCCATCGAGAACCTCACCGCCACCACCCTGCGCAATATCATCGGCGAGATGGAGCTGGACCACACCCTCACCAGCCGCGACGTCATCAATACAAAGATCACCGCCATCCTGGACCAGGCCACCGACAAGTGGGGCATCAAGGTCAACCGGGTGGAGGTGAAGAACATCATCCCCCCCGCCGAGATCCAGGACGCCATGGAAAAGCAGATGAAAGCCGAGCGCCAGCGCCGCGAGGCCATCCTGCGGGCCGAGGGCGAAAAGCGCAGCGCCATCCTGGTGGCCGAGGGCGAAAAGGAAAGCGCCATCCTGCGGGCGGACGCGGTGCGCGAGCAGCGCATCCGCGAGGCCCAGGGCGAAGCCCAGGCCATCCTGGAGGTGCAGAAGGCCCTGGCCGATTCTCTCAGGATGCTGAACGAGGCCGCCCCCAGCGACCGGGTGCTGGCCCTGAAAGGGCTGGAGGCCCTGGAAAAGGTGGCCGACGGCAAAGCTACCAAGCTCATCATCCCCAGCGACATGCAGAACCTTGCCGGCCTCGTGACCTCCGTGAAGGAGATGCTCACCGACGTTCCCGCGGAAAAGCAATAAAAAGGAAGGAGAAACCCCCATGAATCACACAGACCTCAAAGGCCGCCTGATGCTCAAAGTGGTGGGCATCCTCTACATCATCTTTGCGGCCCTCAGCATCCTGACCGGCCTGTTGGCCGTGGTGGGCGGCGCAGCGCTGGGCGTCGCCGGCGGCGAGAGCCTGGCCCTGGGCCTGGGCGTCGTCGCCATGGTGTTTGGCCTGATGATGATCCTGAGCAGTGTCTTCAGCCTGGTGGCGGGCATCCTGGGGGTCAAGTGGTGCAACCGCCCCGACAAGGCCGGCACCCTCTTTGTGCTGGGCGTGGTGCTCACCGCGCTGGCCGTTCTGAATTTGCTCTCCTCCTTCGGCGGCGACAATGGAAGCGCCGCGGTGGTGGGCGCTCTCATTGGCCTGGTGCTGCCGGTGCTCTACACCCTGGGCGCCTGGCAGAACAAGCAGAGCCTGCAATAAAACCTAAAAAGGGCCGGGGAGCGAAACGCTCCCCGGCCCTTTTCTGTGCCTGCACGCGCTTTTTGTGCAAGTTTCGGGCACGTCCGGGGGAGCCTGTCGTTAAAAACATAACGGCAAACGCCTTGCGAAATGCGCTCCGATTGATTATAATAAGGGCAGGTATGCAAATGCCCACGAGAACTTCAAAATCGAGAGGAGAAACAGACGATGGGTTTGGGTAAAAAGACCGTGGAAGAGATGGACGTGCGCGGCAAGCGGGTGCTTGTGCGCTGCGATTTCAACGTGCCGATGAAGGACGGCAAGATCACCAACGACAACCGCATCGTGGCCGCGCTGCCCACGATCAAGAAGCTGATCGAGAACGGCGGCAAGGTCATCCTGTGCAGCCACCTGGGCAAGCCCAAGAACGGCCCCGAGGAGAAGTTCAGCCTGGCCCCCGTGGCGGTGCGCCTCTCCGAGCTGCTGGGCAAGGAAGTCGTGTTCGCGGGCGACGACACCGTTGTGGGCGTGAACGCCAGGGCCGCTGTTGCCGCCATGAAGGACGGCGACGTGGTGCTGCTGCAGAACACCCGCTTCCGCAAGGAGGAGACCAAGAACCTGCCCGAGTTCAGCCAGGACCTGGCCAGCATCGCCGACTGCTACGTGAACGACGCCTTCGGCAGCGCTCACCGGGCCCACTGCTCCACCGCCGGCGTCACCGACTATATCAAAGACACCGCCGTGGGCTACCTGATGGAGAAGGAGATCCGCTACCTGGGCAACGCCGTGAACGACCCCGTGCGCCCCTTCACCGCCATCCTGGGCGGCGCCAAGGTGGCCGACAAGCTGAACGTCATCGCGAACCTCCTGGAGAAGGTGGACACCCTCATCATCGGCGGCGGCATGGCCTACACCTTCCTGGCCGCCAAGGGCTACGGCGTGGGCACCAGCCTGGTGGACGAGGAGAAGGTGGAGTACTGCAAGGAGATGATGGCCAAGGCCGAAGCCAAGGGCGTCAAGCTGCTGCTGCCTGTGGACACCGTCATCACCGCCGCCTTCCCCGACCCCATCGACGGGCCTGTGGACGTGAAGGTCGTGCCTTCCGATTCCATCCCCGCCGGCATGATGGGCCTGGACATCGGTCCCAAGACCCGCGAGCTGTTCGCCGAGGCCGTGAAGGCCAGCAAGACCGTCGTGTGGAACGGCCCCATGGGCGTGTTCGAGAACCCGACCCTGGCCGCCGGCACCCTGGCTGTTGCCAAGGCCATGGCCGAGGCCGACGCCACCACCGTCATCGGCGGCGGCGACTCCGCTGCTGCCGTGATGCAGCTGGGCTACGCCGACAAGATGACCCACATCTCCACCGGCGGCGGCGCTTCCCTGGAGTATCTGGAGGGCAAGGAGCTGCCCGGCATCGCCTGCATCCAGAACGCCTGATCTGCAAGCCCATGCGCCTCAGTCGCCCGCGGCGGCTGGGGCCTTTTGCGGCCCGCCCAAAAACGAAAAAGTGAGGTAACACACCATGGACAAAGCCAACCGCAAAGCCGTCATCGCCGGCAACTGGAAAATGAACAAGACCGCCACCGAGGCCGCCGCCCTCATCGACGAGCTCATCCCCGCCGTGAAGGACGCCGGCTGCGAAGTGGTCATCTGCACCCCCTTCACCAGCCTTTGCACCGCCGTGGAAAAGACCCGGGGCACCAACATCCATGTGGGCGCCGAGAACGTCCACTTTGAAAAGAGCGGCGCCTTCACCGGCGAGATCAGCGCCGACATGCTGGTGGACCTGGGCGTGGAGTACGTCATCACCGGCCACTCCGAGCGCCGCCAGTACTTCGCCGAGACCGACGAGACCGTGAACAAGCGCACCCTGGCGGGCCTCGCCGCCGGGCTGAAGGTCATCGTCTGCGTGGGCGAGAACCTGACCCAGCGGGAGCAGGGCGTCACCGAGGAACTGGTGCGCATGCAGACCAAGATCGCCCTGCAGGGCGTCGACGCTGAGGCCATGAAGAACGTCATCATCGCCTACGAGCCCGT
>DWXV01000016.1 GCA_019119025.1 Candidatus Allofournierella excrementigallinarum | reverse complement strand
CAACACCCGCGACATCATGGAGACCATCAACATGATCTCCGGCGAAAACCTGGACGTGCGCACCGTGACCATGGGTATCAGCCTTTTGGACTGCGCCGACCCCGACCCCAAACGCGCCTGCGAAAAAATTTATGAAAAAGTCACCTCCCGCGCCGCCCGCCTGGTGCCGGTGGTGGAGAAGATCAGCAGCGGCTACGGCATCCCCATCATCAACAAGCGCATCAGCGTGAGCCCCATCGCCATGCTGCTGGCGTCGGCCCCCGGCGCCGACCCCGTGGACTACGCCAAGGCCCTGGACAAGGCGGCCAAGGCGGTGGGGGTGAACTTCATCGGCGGCTTCGGCGCGCTGGTGCATAAAGGCTTTTCCGCCGGGGACGAACGGCTCGTCGAGGCCATTCCCCGGGCGCTGGCCGAGACCGACGTCGTTTGCAGCAGCGTGAACATCGGCTCCACCAAAACGGGCCTCAACATGGACGCGGTGAAGATGATGGGCCAGGTGGTGCGAAAGGCCGCCGAGGCCACCGCCCAAAACCAGTGCATGGGCGCGGCCAAGCTGGTGG
The DNA here is from genome assembly GCA_019119025.1 of Candidatus Allofournierella excrementigallinarum. GTDB lineage: Bacteria > Bacillota > Clostridia > Oscillospirales > Ruminococcaceae > Allofournierella_A > Allofournierella_A excrementigallinarum. The sequence goes on along the minus strand of DWXV01000016.1, from coordinate 40,622 downwards.
TGTTCTGCAACGCGCCGGAGGATAACCCCTTCATGGCGGGCGCCTTCCACGGCGTGGGCGAGCCGGACTGCGTGGTGCACGTGGGCGTTTCCGGCCCGGGCGCGGTGCGCGCGGCGCTGGCAAAGCTGCCCAAGGACGCGCCCCTGGACCAGGTGGCCGAGCTCATCAAGCGCACCGCCTTCAAGATCACCCGCATGGGCCAGCTGGTGGGCAACCTGGCCGCCAGGGAACTGGGCGTGCCCTTCGGCATCGTGGACCTGAGCCTTGCCCCCACCCCCGCCATCGGCGACAGCGTGGCCAACATCCTGGAGGAAATGGGCCTGGAAAGCTGCGGCCAGTGCGGCACCACCGCCGCCCTCGCCCTTTTGAACGACGCGGTGAAGAAGGGCGGCGTGATGGCCTCCAACCACGTGGGCGGCCTGTCCGGCGCTTTCATCCCCGTGAGCGAGGACGAGGGCATGATCCAGGCCGTGCGCCGGGGCAGCCTGTGCATGGAGAAGCTGGAAGCCATGACCGCCGTTTGCAGCGTGGGCATCGACATGGTGGTCATCCCCGGCGACACCCCCGCCGAGGTCATCAGCGCCCTCATCGCCGACGAAGCGGCCATCGGCATGGTGAACAGCAAGACCACCGCTGTGCGGGTCATCCCCGCCATCGGGCGGGCCGCGGGCGAAGAGCTGGATTTCGGCGGCCTTCTGGGCTACGCGCCCATCCTGCCCATCAGCAGATACAGCCCCAAGGTGTTCATCGACCGGGGCGGGCGCATCCCCGCCCCCATGCAGGCGCTGAAGAACTGACATGAAAAAACAGGACCTGGCCGCCCTGGCCGTCATCGCGGCGCTGTATGCGGCGCTGCACTTTGCGGGCTTTGGCTGCCCCATCAAGGCCGTCACCGGCGTTTCCTGCGCCGGATGCGGCATGACCCGCGCCTGGCTGGCGGCCCTTTCCGGCGACTGGGCCGCGGCCTTTTCCTACCACCCGCTGTTCTGGATGGTGCCCTTCGGCGTGCTGGTGTTTTTTCTGCGCAAGCGCCTGCCCCGCCGCCTGGTCACCGTTCTCGCCTGGGCGGCAGGCATCGCCTTTGTGGCGGTGTATGCCCTGCGGCTGGCCGACCCGGAAGACACCGTGGTGGTGTTTGCCCCCGAGACGGGGCTTTTGCATCGTATCCTGCGGCTTTTGCCGCTTAGAAAGTGAGGAATGACCATGTTTTGCAAACAATGCGGAAAAGAGATCCCCGAAAACAGCAATTTCTGCACCTGGTGCGGCGCGTCCCAGGCTGCTGCGCAGCCCGCGGGCGAGACGGTGATCGAACCGGTTCCCCAGGCGGATGGGCCTGCCCCCAAGGCGCAGGAGCCCGCTTCCGAGCCGGAGCTGGTGGTGGAGCCGGGCCCCGCGCCCGAAGCCCCGCCCGCCCCGGAACTGGTGTTTGACCTGCCGGTGCCGGAGGCCGCCCCCGCCCCCAAGGCGCAGGAGCCGGAACCCATGCCCCTGCCCGAGCCGATGGCTGAGCCCGCCTCCAAGGCGGATGAGCCCGCGCCCATGCCCCTGCCTGAGCCGGTGGCTGAGCCCGCCTCCAAGGCGGATGGGCCTGCGCCCATGCCCCTGCCTGACCCCGTTCCCGGCCCCGCGGGCGGCCCCGCCGGCGGCCCGCCGCCCGTTCCCCCCACGCCGGCCCAGCCTGCCGGGGCGGCAAACGCAAGCGGCGGCGTGAGCTATGACCTGCTGCTGAAGATCTTTGCCGCCGTCTGCGGCGTCATCTGCCTGCTGCGGGCCCTGGGCTCCATAGGCGGCGTTTTCAGCAACCTGTTCTCCCTTGTGCGTTACGCCAGCATTCCCTCTGTGTTCTATGCGGTGCTGAACCTGGCCACCGTGGTGTGCTATCTGGGGGCGGCTGCCATGCTGGCGCTGCTGGCCCTGCGCCGCACCAAAGAGAACACCGAGGCCCTGGTCTTCGGCCTGGTGGCCAGCGCGGCGGGCCTGCTGATCGTGCGGCTGCTGAGCATTGTTCTGTCCATTCTGCTGAACGTTGTGTTCTACCAGTTCTTCCACTTCTCCATGCTGCTGAGCTATCTGGGCGGCCTGCTGGGCCTTGCCTTCTGGCTGGCGCTGTGCGTGGGCGGCGTGTGGGGCATCCTTTATCTGATGAAGGAAGCTCCCCAGCCTGCCGACGTCATCAACGACCCCGCCGCCAAGATGGCCGTCATCGCCGAGGCCCTGAAAAAGGGCGCGGGCGATGTGCAGCAGCAGGCCGGCGCGGCCGCCGCTTCCGCCAAGAGCGCCTACGACGCCCATCAGGCCCAGCAGCAGGCCCAGGCCGCTCAGTATCAGGCCCAGGCCCAGGCGGCCGGCTACCCCGCCGTGCGCATCCAGACCAACCGCAGCCTGATCGCCTACATCCTGCTGAGCATCATCACCTGCGGCATCTACAGCTACTACTTCATCTACTCCATCGCCCGCGATGCGAACACCATGTGCCGCGAGGACGGCGAAAAGACCGGCGGCCTGCTGGCTTTCATCCTGCTGAGCTTCGTCACCTGCGGCTTCTACGGCCTGTACTGGGAGTACAAGCTGGGCAACCGTCTGGCGGCCAACGCCCCGCGCTACGGGCTGACCTTCCAGGAAAACGGCACCAGCGTGCTGCTGTGGTATCTGGTGGGCATGCTGCTGTGCGGCATCGGTCCCTGGGTGGCCATGTACATCCTCATCAAGAACACCAACGCCCTGGCGGCTGCCTACAACGCGGCCAACGGCCTGTAAGGGAAAAGCCCGCGTTCGTGTGAACCGCAGAAAAACGCCCCCGCGGCCGGCTGGCCGCGGGGGCGTTTTGTTCTTTACTCTCCGGCGCCGGTGCACTCGATGCACAGCTCGCGCAGCTGCTTTTCGTCCACGGTGTCGGGCGCGCCGCTCATCAGCTCGCTGGCGTTCTGCACCTTGGGGAAGGCGATGACGTCGCGGATGGAGTCGCGGCCCAGCATCAGCATCACCAGACGGTCCAGGCCGATGGCCCAGCCGCCGTGGGGGGGCGCGCCGTAGCGGTAGGCGTCCATCAAAAAGCCGAAGTTTTCACGGGCGCGCTCCTCGGTGAAGCCCAGCACCTTGAACATGCGGGCCTGCAGGGCCGGGTCGTTGATGCGGATGGAACCGCCGCCCAGCTCCACGCCGTTGAGCACGATGTCGTAGGCGTTGGCGTAGCAGGCGCCGGGGTCGGACTCCAGCTTGTCCATGGAGTCCTCGGTGGGCATGGTGAAGGGATGGTGCATGGCCATGAAGCGGCCCTCCTCCTCGCTGTACTCGAACAGCGGGAAGCGCACCACCCACAGGAAGTTGAACTTGGCGGGGTCGATGAGCCCGCACCGGCGGCCCACCTCCAGGCGCACCTGGCCCAGGGCCGTGCAGGCGCGGGTGGAGTTTTCGTCGCTCACCACCAGCAGCACGTCGCCGGTTTCCGCGCCCGCGGCTTTGCGCAGGGCGGCCTTTTCCTCTTCGGTGAGGAACTTCTCAAAGCTGGAAGTCTCGCCCTCCTCGGTGAGGCGGGTGTAGGCCAGGCCCTTGACCCCGTAGGTCCTGGCCACCTCCACCAGCTTGTCGATGGTCTTGCGGGTCAGCTGGCCGGCCAGGCCCTTGCAGTTGACAAGGCGCACGCTGCCGCCGGCGGCGATGGCGTTCTTGAAGGGGGCGAACTCGGTGGAGCGCACCGCGTCGGTCACATCCATCAGTTCCAGGCCGAAGCGGGTGTCCGGCTTGTCGGAACCGAAACGGGCCATGGCCTCGTCCCAGCTAAGGCGCTCGAAGCGCTCAGGCAGGTCGATGCCCAGCACTTCCTTCCACAGTTCCTTCAAAAGGCCCTCGCAGATGGCCATCACGTCTTCCTCGGAGACGAAGCTCATCTCCAGGTCGATCTGGGTGAACTCGGGCTGGCGGTCGGCACGCAGGTCCTCGTCGCGGAAGCAGCGGGCGATCTGGAAATAGCGGTCAAAGCCGGAGAGCATCAGGATCTGCTTGTAGATCTGGGGCGACTGGGGCAAAGCGTAGAAATGGCCCGGCTGCACCCGGCTGGGCACCAGGTAGTCCCGCGCGCCCTCGGGGGTGGACTTCATCAGCATCGGGGTCTCGATCTCGCAGAAGTGGTGGCCGCAGAAGTAGTTGCGGGTGACCTGGCAGATCTTGCTGCGCAGCACCAGCGGCTCGTGCACGGCCGGGCGGCGCAGGTCAAGATAGCGGTATTTCAGCCGCAGCTCGTCCTTCACCTTCACCTCGTCCCGAATTTCAAAGGGCGTGGTCTCGGCGGCGCTGAGCACCCGCAGCTCGCTCACATACAGCTCCACATCGCCGGTGGCGATCTTGCCGGTCTTGGCGTCCCGCTCCCGCAGGGTGCCTTTGGCGATGATCACATACTCGCTTTTCAGGCTGCCGGCCTTTTCAAACACGGCCCGGTCGGTGCCGTCGTCGAACACCAGCTGCAGAATGCCGCTGGTGTCCCGCAGGTCCACAAAGATGATGCCGCCCTTGTCGCGGCACCTGGCCACCGAGCCGGCCACCACCATCTCCTGCCCGGCATCCGCCAGGCGCACTTCGCCGCAGTATCGGGTGCGGCGCAGGTTGCCCATGGTCTCCATGTTAGGTTCCTCTTTTCTTTGCGCCGAGCGAAGGGCCGGCGCACAGTCTTTTTACATCAGTTCATTATACTTGCTTTTTCCGCCGAATACAAGGAAAAGGCGCAAAAAAGGCCGTCCCCCGCCGGGGACGGCCCTTTTTTGCACAGTTTACTGCTGGGCGGGATAAGCGCGGTTGATGGAATCCTGCATGATGCACCAGTTCACGATGCTCAGCCCGAAGATGGACAGCACCAGATACAGCACGCTGTTGTCGGGCGCGCCGATGGCCGTGAAGGCCTTGCCCATCTTGTAGTTCCAGTAGTAGCCGAAGACGCCGCAGGTGACCACCGTCAGCACCACCACCAGCACGCCGTCCATCTGCCACTCGTTGGGGTTGACAGTGCGGGCGGCCTCGTTGAGGGTGTACAGCCAGTACAGCCCGTAGATGCCGCAAGTTATGATGCTGAGGATGACGCAGAGCACAATGTTCTTGTTCATGATTCTTTCCTCCCAAAAAAATATTAAAGGATACGCTGATTTATAAACGATCCATCCGCAACAAAATATTGCACTTTTTATCCGTGTTTGTAAAAAAGTGGGCAAATCACTCAAAATCCAGGAATTCCGCGGCCTCGGCGTCGCTGGGCATGCGCCAGTCGCCCCGGGGCGAGAGGCTCACCGAACCCACCTTGGGGCCGTCCGGCAGGCAGCTGCGCTTGAACTGCTGGCTGAAGAAGCGGCGGTAGAAGGTTTTGAGGGTGGCGCGCACCGTCTGGCGGCTCACCTCGGGGTAGGCGATGCAGGCCATCTCCAGAATGCGCTGGGGCGCATAGCCGCCCCGCAGCATGTGATAGAGGGCGAAATCGTGCAGGTCGTATTTTCCCAGGGTCTCCTCGGTTTTCTGCACCAGCGCGCCGTCCTGCCCCACCGGCAGCAGCTCCGGGCTGATGGGGGTGTCCAGGATGTCCAGCAGCACCCGGGTGACGCGGGGCTGCTCGTCGCAGACGCGGCGGGCGTGCCAGGCCACCATGGCCTTGACCAGCGTTTTGGGGATGGAGGCGTTCACGCCGTACATGCTCATATGGTCGCCGTTGTAGGTGCACCAGCCCAAAGCCAGCTCGGACAGGTCGCCGGTGCCCACCACGATGCCCCCTTCCTGGTTGGCCAGGTCCATCAGGATCTGGGTGCGCTCCCGGGCCTGGGCGTTCTCAAAGGTGGTGTCGTAAAGCCCGGCGGAGTGGCCGATGTCCGCAAGGTGGCCCTCCAGGGCGTTTTTGATGGGCACCTCCCGGTATTCCGCGCCGGTGAGCCCGGCCAGCGCCGCGGCGTTGCCGAAGGTGCGCCGGGTGGTGCCCACGCAGGGCATGCTCACCGCCAGCACGTCGGCGGCGGGGCGGCCCAGGCTTTCCATGGCCTGCAGCGCCGCCAGAAAGGCGAGGGTGCTGTCCAGCCCGCCGGACAGGCCGATGACCGCACGCTTTGCGCCGCTGGCGGTCAGCCGCCGGGCAAGGCCGGTGGCCTGGATGCGGGCGATCTCGGCGCAGCGGCCGTCCAGCTTTTCCGGCTCGTCCGGCACGAAAGGCAGCCGCTCCACCGGCCGCCGGGCCAGCAGTTCCGGCTGAGCCGCCGGGTCGATGAGGTCCGCCGCCAGCCGCACGGTGCGCCGGGGCCCGGGGCGGGCGTTCTCCGTATACGCGCCGTGGCGCAGCCGGTCGGCGCGCACCCGCTCGATGTCCACCACCGCCCGGATAACGCTGCCGGGGGCGGGATAGAGCTGCTCAGCCAGCATCCGCCCGTTCTCGCAGATCATGCCGTGGCCGCTGAACACCAGGTCGGTGGTGCTCTCGGTGTCGCCCGCGCCGGCGTAGACATAAACGCAGTCGCACCGGGCGGACTGGCCCGTCACCAGCTGGCGGCGGTAGTCGCTTTTGGTGACCGTCTCGTTGCTGGCGGAGGGATTCAGGATGACGTCCGCCCCGGCAAGGCAGGCAAAGCCGCTGGGGGGCACCGGGGCCCACAGGTCCTCGCAGATCTCGGCGGCCAGCACCACCGCGCCGGTGCGGTCGGCCACCAGCAGGTCCTCGCCGAAGGGCACCTGGATGCACTCGCCGTTTTCCAGCGGCCAGAGCACATGGCCGGACAGGCGGGCCGAGGCGGGGGCGAACCACCGCTTTTCGTAAAATTCGCCGTAGTTGGGCAGGCAGCTCTTGGGCACCACGGCCACCGGCGCGCCGCCGTGCAGCAGCACCAGGCAGTTGAAAAGCTGGCCCTCGGCGGCCACCGGCGCGCCCACGGCCAGAAGGCCCCTGACGCCCCTGTCCCAGGCCTCCTTCGCCAGCCAGGCGAGCCACCGGCGGGAAGCCTCCAGCAGGCGGGTCTGGCCGAAGAGGTCGGCGCAGGTGTAGCCGGTGACGGCCAGCTCCGGGAACAGCAGGACGCCCGCGTCGGCGTTTTCCACCGCCAGGGCGAGCATCTCCCGGGCGTTGGCTTCCGGGGCGGCGATGTGCACCCGGGGCGAGGCGGCGGCCACGGTAAGCAGTTGTGAAGTCATGGGTCTTCCCCCTTGCCCGCGCCCGTGTGAGCGGGCGCGCATGTTGGTTTTGCACTATTATAACACATCCGCTTCGGTCACAACACCCACCCGGTGAAAAAATGGCGGCGCGCCGTCGCCGAAAGGACAAAAAAGGCGGACGAAAAGCCGAATGCCTCCCCCTTGTCCGCCCCGCCGGGACGGGGGTATAATGGGGTCACAAAGCACCCCCGGGTGCAAATTTCGGAGCGAATTCTTCAACAAAAGGAGCATCGGCATCATGCGTCTTTCTGCCAGCCAGCTGACCCTGCCGGGCGCGCTGCCCGGCCCCCAGGATCCCCAGCCCTTCTTTCGCGCGCCGGTCCAGGATCTGGACCTGCCCCACAGCAGCACCTTCCGCCCGGAGGACCTGGAAGGTTACGGCGTGGGGTGCGGCGCGCGCACCCTGCCCTACCGCATGCAGGGCCGCTACGCCCGCAGCGACGAACCGGTGAGCCTGCCCACACTGGTGCTGGAAAACGAGCACCTGAAGGCCACGGTGCTGCCCACCCTGGGCGGGCGGATGTGGTCGCTGTTCGACAAGGACGAGGGCCGGGAACTGCTGTTCCGGAACCCCGCCCTGCGCATCGCGAACCTGGGCATCCGCAACGCCTGGTTTTCCGGCGGCGTGGAGTGGAACCTGGGCCACACCGGCCACCACGTGTTCACCTGCTCGCCCCTTTACTGCTGCAAGGTGAAGGAGCCGGACGGCGGCGAATTTCTGCGGATGTATCAGTACGAAGCCATCCAGCGGCAGGTCTACCAGCTGGACTTTCACCTGCCGGGCGGCGCAAAGCAGCTGGCGGTGCACGTGCGCATCGAGAACACGCTGGACGCCGCTTCCCCCCTTTACTGGTGGACCAACACCGCCGTGCCCCTGACCGGGCACACCCGGGTGTTCAGCGCTTCGGGCCAGGTGCTGCACCAGCTGCAGATGACCGAATACGGCGTGAACCCCGGCTTCGGCCGGTGCGAGATGCCCTGCCCGCCCACCATGCACGGGGCGGACGCCAGCTACCCCTGGCGCATCCCCTTCTCCACCGAATACTTCTTCCAGAACGAACGCACCGAGCCGGCCCCCTGGGAGGTGGCCGCCGAGGAGGACGGGCGCGGCTTCTTTGAGCGCAGCACCCAGCCCCTCTACGCCCGCAAGATGTTCTGCTGGGGCAATTTGCAGGGCGGGCGGCACTGGTGCGATTACCTTTCGAAGCCCGGCCAGGGCGACTACATCGAGGTGCAGGCGGGCCTTGCCCCCACCCAGCTGCACACCGCCTCCATCGGCCCGAAGGCCGTGGTGTCCTTCACCCAGGTCTTCGGCGCCTTCGCCGCCCCCGCCGCCGAGGTGGCGGGCGAGTGGCACGAAGCCCGGGACAGGGCGGCCCTGCGGGTGGAAGAGCTGCTGCCCGGAGCCCAGGTGGCGGCCATCGACGCCGCCTGCGCCGCGGCGGCCACCCTGCCCGGCGGCCCGCTGCTCTTTGCCGGCGACGAGCGGGGCGGCCTGGAGCGGATGCGCCGCGCCGCCGGGGGCGAAGGGGACTTCGCGCCCCATCTGGCCTTCCCCGCCCCCGGCCCGGAAAGCGCCCTCTGGCCCTGGGCCGAGGTGCTGGGCGGCGGCATGCTGCCCGACACGGCGCTGCCCGCCGCCTACATAACCGCCCCCGAGTGGCTGGGCATTCTGGAGCGCACCGCCGCCCGCCCCGACGCCACCGCCGCCGCCCGCTTCCAGTGGGCCGTGGCGCTGGCGGAGAACGGCCGGGAGGCCGAGGCCGAGCCGGTGCTGGAAGCGCTGGCCGAAGGCGGCGGCGCCTTTGCCGCCGCCGCCCTGGGCAAGCTGGCCGCCCGCCGGGAGGACTGGGCCGCCGCCGCAGACTGGTTCACAGCCGCCCACCGGCTGGAGGGCGACAAGCTGGACGAAAGCTTTGCCGAGCTGGCGCTGGAGGGGCTGGTGCACGCGGGCCGCTTTGCCGAAGGCTGGGCCCTGTGGCAGGCGCTGCCGGAGAGCCGCCGCACCCAGAGCGCCCGCCTCGCCGCCGCCGAAGCCGCGGTGAAGCTGGGCAAGCTGGACTTCGTGGACGAGTGCTTCAAGGTGGACTACGCCATGATCCGGGAGGGCGCGCTGGGCCTTGCCAATGTGTGGTTCGAAGCCGAAGCCCGCAAGAAGGCCGCCGCCGAAAACCGCCCCTTCACCGAGGCGGACATCGACCGCACCCTGCCCCTGCCCCGGGAACTGGACTACCGCATGTTCTGAATATGAGCCAAAAGCCGCCCCGGCAAAATGCCGGGGCGGCTTTTTTGCGCATTTTCAGTTGTTCAGGCCCTTCATGGTCAGGCTGATGCGCTTTTTCTTCAGATCCACGTCCAGCACCTTCACCTTCACCACCTGGCCCACCTTCACCGCCTCGCCGGGGTGGCGGATGAACTTGTCGCTGAGCTGGCTGATGTGCACAAGGCCGTCCTGGTGCACGCCGATGTCCACAAAAGCGCCGAAGTCGATGACGTTGCGCACGGTGCCGGAAAGCTCCATGCCGGGCTTTAAGTCCTCCATGCCCATCACGTCGGTGCGCAAAAGCGGCGGGGGCAGCTCGTCGCGCATGTCCCGCCCGGGGCGCAGAAGCTCGGCGATGATGTCTTCCAGGGTCTCCTTGCCCGCGCCGGTCTCTTTGCACAGGCGCTCAAAGCCGATGGCCTTGGCCCGCTGGGGCAGCGCCGCGATGGCCTCGGCGCCGATGTCCGCCTCGGTGAAGTCGCACAGCTTCAAAAGCGCCCGCGCCGCGGCGTAGCTTTCGGGGTGGACGGCGGTGGCGTCCAGCGGCTCCCTGGCCCCGGGCAGGCGCAGAAAGCCCGCGCACTGCTCAAAGGCCTTGGGCCCCAGGCCCTTCACCTTTTTCAGCTGGGTGCGGCTGGAAAAGGCGCCGTTTTCCTCCCGCCAGGCCACCACGTTTTTGGCGGTGGCGGCGGAAAGGCCCGCCACCCGCGCCAGCAGCGGGGCGCTGGCGGTGTTCAGGTCCACGCCCACGGTGTTCACGCACCCTTCCACCACGCCGTCCAGCGCGGCGGCCAGGCGCTTCGCGGGCATGTCGTGCTGATACTGGCCCACGCCCACGGCCTTGGGGTCTATTTTCACCAGTTCCGCCAGCGGGTCCTGCAAGCGGCGGGCGATGGACACCGCGCTGCGCAGGTTCACATCGAACTGGGGGAACTCCTTCGCGGCCAGTTCGCTGGCGGAGTAGACGCTGGCCCCCGCCTCGCTGACCACCATGTACTGCACGCCGCCGCCGATCTCCCGGATGACGCCGGCGGCGAAAATTTCCGTCTCTTTGCCGGCGGTGCCGTTGCCGATGGCGATGATCTGCACCCCGTGCTTTTTGATGAGGGCCTTGATGGTGCTCTTGGCCTGCTCCACCCGCTTGAACTGGGGCACCGGGTAGACCACGGCGGTGTCCAGCACCTTGCCGGTGGGGTCCACCACCGCCACCTTGCAACCCATGCGGTAGCCGGGGTCGAGGCCCATGGCCACCTTGCCCTTGATGGGCGGGGCCAGCAGCAGCTGGCGCAGGTTTTCGCCAAAGACCCTGATGGCCCCTTCCGCCGCCTGCTCGGTGAGGGCGGTGCGCACCTCCCGCTCAAGGCTGGGGTGGATGAGGCGGGCGTAGGCGTCCCGCACGGCTTCCTCCACCTGGGCGGCGGCGGGGCTGCGGCCCCTGACGAACATCTTGCAGCAGAGGGCGGCGGCCCGCTCGGCGTCCACCTCCACGCTCACCTTCAAAAACTCTTCCCGCTCGCCCCGGTCCAGGGCCAGCACCCGGTGGCCGGCGATCTTGCCCACCGGCTGAAAGAAATCGTAATACTGGGCGTAGACGCTGTCTTCTTCTTTGGCGGCCTCGCTTTTCACCACGCCGAAGGCCCCGTAGAAGCGGCGCAGTTCCGCCCGCAGCGCCGCGTCGTCGCTCGCCTGCTCGGCGATGATGTCCCGCGCGCCGGCCAGGGCAGCCTCGGCGTCGGGCACTTCCTCATTGATGTAGCCCTCGGCGGCGGCGTTCACATCCAGCTTCGCATCCTGGGCCAGCAGGGCCTCGGCCAGCGGCGCAAGGCCACGGGCCCGGGCCACGCTGGCGCGGGTCTTGCGCTTGGGTTTGTAGGGGCGGTAGAGGTCCTCCACCTCCGCCAGGGTGGCGGCGCTTTCCAGCTTGGCGGTCAGTTCCCCGGTGAGGGCGCCCTGGGCCTCGATGGCGGCGCGCACCTCCTCCTTGCGCTTATCCAGCCCACGCAGGTATTCCAGCCGGTCCGCCAGGGTGCGCAGCAGCTGGTCGTCCATGGCGCCGGTGGCCTCTTTGCGGTAGCGGGCGATGAAGGGGATGGTGTTGCCCTCGTCAATGAGCGCGATGGCGGCGGCCACACGGGTTTCGGGGGCGGAGAGCTCCGCCGCCAGTCGTTTTGCGTAGTCCATTTCAGTTCTCCTTGCGATAGATGGTTTTTTCGGGCGCGGGCTTTGCCCAGGTGCGTTTTGCCCTGCGGCGGCGGTGCCAGAAAAGATACCCGGCGAAGAGCACTACGCTCACACCGGCGGCGGCCAGGCTCTGGCCCAGGCCGAAGGTGAAGTGGTCCAGGCGCAGGTCCGCCTCCCCGGCGGGGACGCGCACGGCGCACAGGCCGCCGTCCACCTTCTCCACCGGCGTTTTTTCGCCGTTCACGGTAACGGAAAAGCCCGGGTCCCAGGGCACGGCCAGCAGCACCACCGTCTCTTCCTGCAAGTTAAAGCGGGCGGAAAGGCCGCGGCTGTCCAGGCTGACCTCCACCGCGCCCTGGATCTGGCGGTCCACCACGTCCTGGTGGTAGGCCTCTTGGGAAAAGCCGCCGAGCAGGTCCTCCGGCAGGGGCTGGAGCAGGCCGCCCCACGCCTCGATCTGTTCCTCGCTCAGCACCATGGCCCGCAGCAAGAGGTTTGCCCGCTGGTTTTCCGGCACACCCTCGAACTGCTCCTGGGTGACATAGTATTCGTAGCCGTAGGCCATGGGCAGGGCGTATTTGTTCTCGTAGACCGCGAGGCTGCCCTCCGCGCCCCAGTAGGCCCAGTCGTCCCCGGCCTCCTTTTCAAATTCGGCGGCGTCGGCCACCGGGGTCACGATGTACTTCACCGCCAGCAGGCCCCGCAGGGCGTAGTCCTCGAGGCCCGGCTCGCTGCGCACGTCCCGCTTGACGCCGAACTGGGGGTAGAACTCCATGATGGAGGGGGCCACGGTGGAGTTGAAAAACTGCAGGCAGCTCTTGCCCATCCAAAGGCCCACATTGTCGTAGCACTCGTAGTCGTCGATGCGGTACGCGCCCTCCGGCAGCTTTTCCGCCAGGGCGCGGGCGTCCTCATACTGCTGGGTGCGCCAGCCGGCGTCGTTCGACCACTGAGCGAACTTGCCGATGGAGATGTGGGCGATGCTGTAAAGGCAGCCGAAGGCCAGCACCGCCGCGGTGAGCCGCCGCGCCAGCAGCGGGCGGCGGCGGTGCTGCACCCAGACGAGCCAGAACACCGCCACGCCCAGAAGGGCCAGGCCCAGATTGAGCCAGAACTTTTCGGGGTATTCGATGACGCCGAGGCTCCACTCGCCGTCCTCCTCCACCGGCAGGAAGGCGAACACGCAGAAGGCCAGCAGCACCGCCACCGTGGGCCGCACGCCCTTTGCGGGGTCGATGCCTTCGTTTTCCAGCGCCTGCACGCTGGCGGCGCACATCACCAGGACGGGCATGTACCACCAGCGGGCGTAATAGCTGGAATTCATGGCGTAAAAGGCGGAGTTGAGGGCGGGCACCAGCGCCATCACAAGGCACGAGAACAGAATGCGCCGGAAGGCGGTTTTCTGGGTGCAGCGCAGGTAGGCGATGACCCCCGCCAGGCCCATCAGGGGCAGATAGGCGGACATGCTGGTCCACTTGATGACCCCTTCGTCAAAGATCACCGGCATATAGGGGCAGTCCGGCGGGAAGAAGAGGCTGTAGAGGATGGCCCCGTACTGCTGGGCCTTGGAGTAGAAGATGTAGCCAAAGCCGCTGAAGGGGTCCACCGTGCGGGGGTTTTCGGCCAGGCTCAAAAGGGCCGGCCAGGCCAGCACGCAGCCCATGCCGCAACCCAAAAGGCTCTCCGCCGCCAGCGCGCCGAAGGTTTTGCCCCTCCAGCGGTAGACGCCCGAGGCGGTCATGCAGACAAAATAGAGGGCGAGAAAGACCACCTGCCCGGCGAAGAAGAAGTAGTTGTTGACGAGGTTCAGCGCCACCAGCGCCGCGAAGGGGCCCCGGCGCCCTTGCAGCACCGCCTCGTCCAGCGTCCAGAGCAGATAAGGGAACAGGGCCACCACGTCCACAAAGTGGTTGAAAAACACGTTGTAGACCGTAAAGCCGGAAAAGGCGTAAAGGCAGCCCGCCAGCACGGCCATGTTGGGGTCCTTGACCCAGCGGCGGGCCCAGAGATATCCGCCGCCGCCCGCCACCGCGAACTTGAGCGCCAGCATGGGGGCCATCAGGAAGGGCTGCCACGCGGCGGGGAAAAGCAGGCTGAGCCAGAAGAAGGGGCTGCCGGCCAGATAGAAGGAATAGCTGTTCCAGAAATCGCTGCCCAGGTCGGTGGCCCAGCTGAAGGTGCCGCCGCCGGACTTTAGGAACTCGTTGGCGTAGTAGTAGAAGGGAATTTGCTGGCTGTTGAAGTCGCCGGCGTAGAGGAAGATGCCGCCGTCCACGATGTAAAAAGGCAAAAACACCAGCGCCGCCGCCAACGCGCACAGGCCGAAGGTGAGCCAGTATTTGTTCTGGGGTCTTGTGAGGGGCTGCATGCCGTTCCTTCCCTTCCCGTTTTGAAAAATCCCGCCCCGCGAAGGGGCAAAATGTGCTATGATGATACTACACTGTGTTTGTGAAATGTTTGTGGCAGAAGCTGCCCGCAAGGAGGCGTTTTTCCGTGAAGACCTACCCGTTCAACGCGCTGGTGAGCCGCATGAAGTACATCCGCCGGTGGAGCCTGATGCACGCCGCGCGGCCCGAGACCCTCAGCGAGCACACCGCCGAGACGGCCATCCTGGCCCACACCCTCTGCCTCATCGCCAAAGAGGTCACCGGCACCCCGGTGCGCCCGGAGACGGTGGCGGTGGCGGCGCTCTACCACGACGCGCCGGAGATCATGACCGGCGACATGCCCACCCCGGTGAAATACAAAAACGAGCGGCTGCGCGCGGCATACAAGGCGCTGGAGGAGGAGAGCGCGTGCCAGATGGCCCAGCTTTTGCCCCCGGCGCTGCGCGGCGAAATGGCCGGCTACCTCACCGGGCGCTGCCTTTCCGACGGGGAAAAGCGCATCCTCAAAGCGGCGGACCGCCTTTCCGCCCTTATCAAGTGCACCGAGGAAGTGCAGGCGGGCAACCGGGAATTTTCCTCGGCGCTGGCCCAGCAGAAAGCGGCCATCACCGCCATGCACTGCCCGGAGGCGGACTATTTTCTCGAGCACATGCTGCCCTGCTACGCCCAGAACCTGGACGAGCTGACCCGCGCCGAAGGGGATTGAGGCTCACAGGTTGCCCGCCGCATAGACCCTGTCGATGAGGCGGTCCACATCGGAAAAGTGCTGCAATTCGCAGCAGGCCCGGCGCAGAGCCGCCGCCCCTTTGAGGCCCTTCATATAATAAAGGGCCTGGCTGCGGGCCTGGGGCATGGCCGCCCACTCGCCCTTTTCCTCGCACATCTCATAAATCTGCCGGCGCATGGCCGCCATGCGCTCGCAAAGGCCGGGGCGGGCGGGAAGTTCCTCCCCCGCCAGGGCGGCCTTTATTTCGGCAAAGAGCCAGGGGTCGCCCAAAGCCGCCCGGCCCACCATCACCCCGTCGCAGCCGGTGGCCTTTATCATGGCCAGGGCGCCGGCGGCGCTGGCGATGTCGCCGTTGCCCAGCACAGGCACCTTCACCGCCGCCTTCACCGCGGCGATGACGTTCCAGTCCACCGTGCCGGGGGCGTACATCTGCTCCCGGGTGCGGCCGTGGACGGCGATGGCCGCCGCCCCCGCCGCCTCGCAGGCCTGCGCCGCCTCGGCGGCGGTGACGTGCTGGGCATCCCAGCCGGCGCGCAGCTTCACCGTCACCGGGCGGCCGCCGCTGTTTTTCACCACCGCCTCGGTGATGCGCCCGCAGAGGCCCGGGTCCAGCAGCAGGCGGCTGCCCGCGCCGGAGGAAGTGATCTTGGGGGCGGGGCAGCCCATGTTGATGTCGATGAAGTCGAACTCGTATTTCTGGATGAGCCCGGCGGCCTCGCCCATGGTCTCGGGCTCCGCGCCGAACAGCTGCACCCCATAGGGGGCCTCGCCCCCGCCGCCCGCGATGAGCCGGGCGCTTTTTTTATCGCCAAAGGTCAGGGCCTTGGCGCTGACCATTTCGCTGACGGTATACGCCGCGCCGTGGCGGGCGGCCATGGCGCGGCAGGCGGTATCGGTGAACCCGGCCATGGGGGCGAGGGCCGCCCCGGGGCCGATGGAAAGGGTGCCAAACTGCATAGAGTACCTCGCTTGTGCAAACTTGGCTACTATTGTACCACAAACGGGGCGTTTGTGGTATACTTATGGGGAATCATACCGAGCGATTTTCAGGAGGGCTTTCTTGCATGAAACTGCTGGTACTGGACGGCAACAGCATTGCCAACCGCGCCTTTTACGGCATCAAGCTGCTCACCACAAAAGATGGGCGCTACACCAACGCCATATACGGCTTCATGAACATTCTGCTGAACCTTCTGCGGGACCATGAACCCGACGAGGTGGCGGTGGCCTTTGACCTGAAGGCCCCCACCTTCCGCCACAAGATGTACAGCGGCTACAAGGCCACCCGCCACGGCATGCCCCAGGAGCTGGCGGACCAGATGCCGGTGCTCAAAGAGCTGCTGGCGGACCTGGGTTTTGCCATGGTCAGCCTGGAAGGCTATGAAGCGGACGATCTGCTGGGCACCCTCTCCGCCGCCGCCGCGGCCCGTGGGGACGACTGCCTCATCGCCACCGGCGACCGGGACAGCTTGCAGCTGGTGAACGGGCATGTGACGGTGCTTTTGGCCGCCACCCGGATGGGCCGCAGCGAGACGGTGGTGATGGACGAGGCCGCCGTGAAGGAAAAATACGGCGTGGCCCCCCGGCAGCTGATCGAGGTGAAAAGCCTGATGGGCGACGCCTCCGACAACATCCCCGGCGTGCCCGGCGTGGGCGAAAAGACCGCCCTGGAGCTCATCCGCCGCTTTGAGAGCCTGGACGGGGTGTATGAACACATCGACGACAAGGCCATCAAGCCCGGCGTGCGGGCAAAGCTTGCCGCCAATGAGCCCAGCGCCCGGATGAGCCGCCAGCTGGCGGAGATCTGCTGCACCGCCCCCATCCCCACCCAGGCGGGGGCCTACAGGCGCGCCGGTGGCGATGCGGCGGCGGCCGCCGCCCTTTTGGCGGAATTGGAGATGCACTCCATGGCCGGGCGGCTGGGCCTGGGCCAGCTGCCCGCCGCCCCCGCCGCGACCTGCCTGCCGGAAGTGAAGCCCGCCCCCCTGCCCGCCGCCCCTGCCGGGCGGCTGTGCATGGCGAAGGGGGAAAAGGGCTGGTTCGCCGTGCAGGGCGAAACCGTCTGGACGGTGGAAAACGCCGCCCTGCCCGCCCTGCTGGAAAGCGATGCCCAGCTTTGGGTGTTCGACGCAAAGCCCCTTTACCGCATCGCCCTGGACGCGGGCGGCGAGGGCAGGGCCATCCGCTTTGACGCAAAGCTGGCGGCCTATCTTTTGAACCCGGCGGCCAGCGACTATCAGCCCCAGCAGCTGGAGGCGGAATACGCCCCCGCCCCCCGCTTCGACTGCCCGGACGAGCCCGCCGCCGGCGCGCTGGAGGGCCTGTTTGACGCCCTGGCCGCCCAGGTGGACCAGCAGGGCATGACGGGTCTTTTGCAGGACATCGAGCTGCCCCTGGCCCGGGTGCTTGCGGACATGGAGCGCACCGGCATGCCGGTGGACAAAGAGGGCCTCGAGGCCTTCGGCACCCTGCTAAAAGCCGAGCTGGACAAGACCCTCGCCTCCATCTACGAGGCGGTGGGCTACACCTTCAACCTGAACAGCCCCAAGCAGCTGGCCGAGGCCCTGTTCGACAAGATGGGCCTGCCGCCCCGCAAGAAAACCAAAAGCGGCTATTCCACCGACGCCGAGACGCTGGAAAGCCTGCGCAGCTACAGCCCGGTGGTGGAGGACATCCTGCAGTACCGCACCTACCAGAAGCTGAACAGCACCTATGTGGAGGGGCTGCTCAAGGTCATCGGGCCGGACGGGCGGATGCACTCCACCTTCAACCAGACCGAGGCCCGCACCGGGCGGCTTTCTTCCAGCGAGCCGAATCTGCAGAACATCCCCATCCGCACAAAGCTGGGCAGCCGGCTGCGCCAGTTCTTCATCGCCGGCGCGGGCTGCAAGCTGGTGGACGCGGACTACAGCCAGATCGAACTGCGCATCCTGGCCCACATCTCCGGCGACGAGACGATGAGAAACGCCTTCCTCACCGGGCAGGACATCCACCGCAGCACCGCCGCCAAGATCTACGGCCTGCCGCCGGAA
Organism: Candidatus Allofournierella excrementigallinarum; assembly: GCA_019119025.1. GTDB lineage: Bacteria > Bacillota > Clostridia > Oscillospirales > Ruminococcaceae > Allofournierella_A > Allofournierella_A excrementigallinarum. Next base: position 22,865 of record DWXV01000016.1, on the reverse strand, counting down.
ATGGTCACCCCCGCCCTGCGCTCGTCCGCCAAGGCGGTGAACTTCGGCATCGTCTACGGCATCGGGGCCTTCAGCCTGGCGCGGGACATCGGCGTGACCGTGAAGGAGGCGGACGATTTTATCAAGAACTACCTGGCCACCTTCCCCGGCGTGAAGGAGTATATGGATTCCACCATCGCCGCCGGGCGTGAGAAGGGCTATGTGACCACCCTCTTCGGACGCCGCCGGGCGCTGCCGGAACTGGCCAGCAAGAACTTCAACCTGCGCTCGCTGGGCGAGCGGATGGCCATGAACACCCCCATCCAGGGCACCGCCGCCGACGTCATCAAGCTGGCGATGGTGCGGGTGTGGCGCCGCCTGCGGGACGAGGGGCTTGCGGCCCGGCTGATCTTGCAGGTGCACGACGAGCTCATCGTGGAGGCGCCCGCCGCCGAGGTGCGGCAGGTCAGCCGCATTTTGAAGGAAGAGATGGAGGGCGCGGTGAACTTCTCGGTGCCCCTCACCGCCGACGTGAACAGCGGCGGCACCTGGCTGGAGGCCCACTGATATGGAACTTTCCGTGCGCTTCATGGCCGCCGCCGACGCGTCTCTGTGCGCCGCCCTTGCCGCCGCCGGCGCCGAGCCCTGGACCGAAAGCCAGCTTTTGAGCGAACTGGAAAGCCCCGCCGCCCGGCTGTTCGTGGCCGAGGGCGAGGGGGGCGTCTTGGGCTTTGCCGTGTTCCAGCTGGCGGCGGACGAAGCCAGCCTTTACGCCCTCAATGTGGACCCCGCCGCCCGCCGCAAGGGCGTGGGGGCCGCGCTGCTGGCGGGGGCGCTCGGCGCCCTCAGGGCCGAGGGCGCGGCCCGGTGTTTTCTGGAGGTGCGGGCGGCCAACGCCCCCGCCATCGCCCTCTACCGGCGGCTGGGCTTTGCCGCCGCCGGGGTGCGCCGGGGCTTTTACCGCGACCCGCCGGACGACGCGGTGGTGATGGCCCTGGAATTTTGAGTCGATTTTTGTATATCAATTGGAGTTTTGTACAATATGTATATTTTAGGGATCGAGAGCACCTGCGACGAGACCGCCGCCGCGGTGGTGGAGGACGGGCGAAGGCTCGTCAGCAACGTGGTGGCCACCAGCGTGGCGGAGCAGGCGCTTTACGGCGGCGTTGTGCCGGAGATCGCCAGCCGCCGCCACATCGAGTACATCAGCGCCACGGTGCAGGCCGCGCTGGACGAAGCGCACCTGGCCCCCGCCGGCCTTTCCGGCATCGCCGTCTCCTTCGCGCCGGGGCTCATCGGCGCGGTGCTGGTGGGGGTGAACTTCGCCAAGGGCCTTTCCTACGCGGCAAAAAAGCCCCTCATCCCGGTGCACCACCTGCGGGGGCACATCGCGGCCCTTTACCTCACCCACCCGGGCTTGAAGCCGCCCTTTCTCTGCCTTGTGGCCAGCGGCGGCCACAGCCACATCGTGCAGGTGGAGGGCTACACCCGCTACCGTGTGCTGGGCCGCACGGTGGACGACGCGGCGGGCGAGGCCTTCGACAAGGTGGCCCGGACCTTAGGCCTTGGCTACCCCGGCGGCCCGGCCATCAGCAAGGCCGCCCGAAACGGCGACCCCAGGGCCTACAAACTGCCGGTGCCCCATGTGGACGGCGCTTACAACGTGAGTTTTTCCGGCCTGAAAACGGCGGTGCTGAACGCGGTGAACCAGGCCCAGATGAAGGGCGAAACCGTGAACGTGGCGGACATGGCCGCCAGCTTCGAGCGCCGCATCGACGAAATTCTGGCGGAGAAACTGCTGGCGGCGGCGCGGGACACCGCCGCCCCCGCCATCGCCCTGGCGGGGGGCGTGGCGGCCAACGGCCTGCTGCGCTGCCTTGTGAACGAAGGCGCGCAAAGAATGGGGGCAAAACTCTATCTGCCTGAAATGCAGTTCTGCGGCGACAACGGGGCCATGGTGGCCGCTCAGGGATACTATGAACTCAAAGCGGGCAGCGTGGCGGGCCTTGACCTGAACGGCCTGGCCACCCTGCCCATCGACTACAACGGCCCGGCCTAAAGCCGGGCTGCTTTCCATCGGGCAGAAAGGAGGAGCACGAAATGGAACAGACCACCCTGTTCGACCGCCCGCAGGACCGGCCGCTGGCCAGCCGGATGCGCCCGCGGGACCTGGAGGAATTTGCCGGGCAGCAGCATCTGCTGGGCGAGGGCAAGGTGCTGCGGCGGCTCATTGAAAGCGACCGGGTGAACAGCATGATCTTCTGGGGCCCGCCGGGGGTGGGCAAGACCACCCTGGCCCAGATCATCGCCCGGCGCACCAAGGCGGAGTTTGTGAACTTCAGCGCGGTGACCAGCGGCGTGAAGGAGATCAAGGCCGTGATGCAGGACGCCGAGGCCCGCCTGCGGCTGGGCCAGCGCACCATCCTGTTTGTGGACGAGATCCACCGCTTCAACAAGGCCCAGCAGGACGCTTTCCTCCCCTTTGTGGAAAAGGGCAGCATCGTGCTCATCGGGGCCACCACCGAGAACCCCAGCTTCGAGATCAACGCGGCGCTTTTGAGCCGGTGCAAGGTGTTCGTCTTAAAAGCCCTCACCCCCGAGGACCTGACGGGCCTGTTGCGCCGGGCCCTCGCCGACCCCCGGGGCTTTGGCGGCAGGGCCATTGAACTGGAGCCGGAGGCGCTGGAGCTCATCGCCAATTTTGCCAACGGCGACGCCCGCACCGCCCTGAACACCCTGGAGATGGCGGTGCTGAACGCGGAGGAGACCGATGGAAAATTGGTGGTGGACCGGCCGCTGCTGGAGCAGTGCACCAGCAAAAAGAGCCTGCTTTACGACAAAAAGGGCGAAGAACACTATAACCTCATCAGCGCGCTGCACAAATCCATGCGCAACTCCGACCCGGACGCGGCGGTCTACTGGCTGGCCCGGATGCTGGAGGCGGGCGAGGACCCCCTGTATGTGGCGCGGCGGCTCATCCGCTTTGCCAGCGAGGACATCGGCCTTGCGGACAACCGGGCCCTGGAAATTGCGGTGGCCGCCTACCAGGCCTGCCACTTCAACGGCATGCCGGAGTGCAGCGTGAATCTGGCCCAGGCGGTCATCTACCTCTCGCTGGCCCCCCGCTCCAACGCGGTGTACAAGGCCTACGAGATGGCGAAGGCAGACGCGGAAAAGATGCTGGACGAGCCGGTGCCGCTGGCCATCCGCAACGCGCCCACCCGCCTGATGAAAGAGCTGGACTATGGCAAGGGCTACGTTTACGCCCACGACACCGAAGAAAAGGTGGCGGACCTGGAATGCCTGCCAAAAAACCTCGCCGGCCGCCGCTACTACCTGCCCACCGGCCAGGGCAGCGAGGCGCGGGCCGCCGAGAACCTGGCCCGGGTGATGGCCCGCAAGGCGGAGCTGAAACGCCGCCGGGAAGAAGAAACGTGAACAAAAAGAGCCGTGCGGGGCTTTTTGCGGCCCCGCACGGCCCTTTTCTATTTCCTCTTTTGGCCCAGCACCGCCGCCAACAGGTTCAGCGCCAGAGTGACGGCACAGAAAAGCACCGCCACCGCCAGCAGCGGGCCGGTGGTGTCCATCAGGGCGGACCAGTCTCTTTCCCGCACCTGGGCGAAGATGTCGGCAAGCTGCGCCGCCAGGGCGGCCAGGGCCAGCCCCAGGCTGAAAATGCAGCCCGCCGGGGTGCACCGCCGCCGGGCCAGCTGCACCAGGGGCACGCTCCACGCCCCCAGCCCCAGCAGCAGGCTTGCCACCGAGGCAGCCACCACCGGGCCGCTCACCGCCAGCAGCCACACCAGGAACACCGCCACCGCCCCAAAAAGCCCCAGACAGGCGGCGCATGCCCACCACAGCGCCCTCTGCCCGGCGCTGCGGCTCTGGCGCGCCAGCGCCAGCGTCTGTGCCGCCGCCTCCTCCGCTTCGGGCAGGGGCTGCGGCTGGCGGCGGGCGGTCATCAGCTCGGCAAGGCTCACCTTTAGCGCCGCCGCCAGCGGTTCCAGCGTGGCCAGGTCCGGCAGGCCCACGCCCCGCTCCCAGCGGCTCACCGCCTTGTCGGTGAGGTGCAGCCGCGCGGCCAGCTGAGCCTGGGTCAGCCCCAGCTCCCTGCGCCGCCCGGCAATGAAATCTCCCAATGTTTTTGCGTCCATACCCTTCGCCTCCTTGGGTCCTATCCTACCCTTTGACAGCCCAGCGGTCAACCGACGCTTCATTTACCGGGCGAAAAGCAAAGTCCCGCGGGTCAAAATATATACAAATCGACAAATCTATACATTTCTCAACGATTCGTAAATGAAAAAAGGGGCGCCCGGCCAACCTGGCCGGGCGCCCCTTTGCTTGCCGTGGGGTGTTCTGCGGAACATCAGCCCTCGATCTGGATGGTGCGGGCCGCCGGAGCAACTTCCGCCTGCTTGGGCAGCGTGATCTCCAGAATGCCGCTCTTGTAGGCAGCTTTGATGCCCTCGGTGTTGATGCCGCTGACATTGAAGCTGCGGCTGTAGGAGCCGTACTTGCGCTCGCGGCGCAGGTAGTTGCCCTCGCCCTTGTCTTCCTTCTCGCTGTTGTGGCGGGCGGTGATGACCATGGTGTCGCCGTTCAGGTCAAGGCTGATGTCCTCTTTCTCAAAGCCGGGCAGTTCTGCCTCCAGCAGGTAGTGGTCGCCTTTGTCCTGAATGTCGCACCGGAACTGGCTCATATCGCCAAAGCCGGTGAACAGGCTCTTTTCCATGTTGTCCAGATAATTCCACAGGCTATTTTCCTCACGGGTGAACGGGATCATGCCAAACATAATAAACTCCTATTCTCCGCGCACGAAAAAATTTTTTCTTGGCGGCGCCGTGTTTGCGCGGGCGCTGCGCCGCTTTGCCGGAGGTTTCGGCCCCGGGGTCCTGGCCCCGGGCCTCTTCCTTCCTGACGATTCTTACTATACCCCCTTTTTTTGCGTTTTATTTGTCTTTTTTATGAACAAATTGTTAATTTTAGCGCTCTATATATTTGAGTGCTAAAATTATTGCAAAGCCAGCGATCTGCACCTTTGCCCCTTGACAACTATATCGGGCGCTGCTATAATTATATCGAAGCACGATATAACGGGATCTTACATAGCGGGAGGTGGGCCCATGGCGGAGGGGGTTGCTTTGACCGAGGCGTTTTACTATATCCTTCTTTCTTTATACCAGCCGCTGCACGGCTACGGCATCATGCAGAAGGCGGCGGAGTTTTCCGGCGGGCGGGTGCGGCTGGCGGCGGGCACGCTGTACGGCGCGCTGAACGCCCTTTTGGAAAAAGGCTGGATCGAGGCGCTGCCGGTGCAGGCCGGCAGCCGCAAAAAGGAATACCGCATCACCGCCGCGGGCAAGGCGGCGGTGGAAGCGGAACTTGCCCGGCTGGAGGAACTGGTGAGAAACGGCCGGGCCGTGACAAAGGAGGGACAGGCGTGAACAAGGTGGTGTACAAGGTATTTTGGGAATGGGACTGGGAGAAAGAGGTGGCCTGGCTGAACGAGATGAGCCGCCAGGGCTGGCAGCTGTGCCGGGTGGGCTGGTGCAGCTATGAATTCGAGCAGGGCGAACCGGGCCGCTGGCAGTACCAGCTGGAACTTCTGGAAAAGAACGACCCGGACTATATCGCCTTTCTGGAGGGCACGGGCATTCAGGTGGTGGGCAGGCTGCTGGGCTGGGTCTATCTGCGGCGTGAAAATGACGGCACCCCCTTTGAACTGTTCAGCGACACCGACTCCATCCTCCGCCACATGGACCGGGTGCTCACCGTCTGCTATGTGATCGGCGGCGTGAACCTGTTTTTGGGCGGCACCAACATGACCCAGGGCTTCTCCTTCGCCTGGGTCAACGTCGCCCTGGGCGCGGCTGTCTGCCTGGGGGCGCTGCCCCTGGCGCTGCGGCGGCGGCGGCTGGCCCGGCGGCGGAAAATGCAGGAATAAGGCGCGAAACGGCCCCCGCGGGGAATTCCCGCGGGGGCCGCTTTTTTCTGTATTTTCCGTGCAGATGGCGTGGCCGAAAGGAAGCCACCATTTGTTTTGGCGCGCGCCGTGCACAGGCCGGGCCTTCGCCGTTCGCCGTTTGCCGCGTTTACGCGCCCAGCTTTTCTTCCAGGTTCCTGCGGATGGCCTTGATGAACTCTTCGCTGGACACCGGCGTGGGGGTGATGCCCTCCGCCAGGCCGCACAGGTCCCTGGTCATCACGCCGCTTTCCAGGGTGTCGATGCAGGCGGCCTCCAGCTTTTTGGCAAAGTCTTCCAAATCCGGGATGCCGTCCAGCTCGCCGCGCTTGGCCAGCGCGCCGGTCCAGGCGAAGATGGTGGCCATGGGGTTGGTGCTGGTGACCTCGCCCTTGAGGTAGCGGTAGTAGTGGCGGGTGACGGTGCCGTGGGCGGCCTCGTATTCGTAGCAGCCATCGGGGCTCACCAGCACGCTGGTCATCATGGCCAGGCTGCCGAAGGCGGTGGACACCATGTCGCTCATCACGTCGCCGTCGTAGTTCTTGCAGGCCCAGATGAAGCCGCCCTCGCTGCGGATGACCCGGGCCACCGCGTCGTCGATGAGGGTGTAGAAGTACTCGATGCCCGCGGCCTCGAACTTCTCCTTATACTCCGCCTCGTAGATTTCGGCAAAGATGTCCTTGAAGGTGTGGTCGTATTTTTTGCTGATGGTGTCCTTGGTGGCAAACCACAGGTCCTGCTTTGTGGAAAGGGCGTAGCCAAAGCAGCTGCGGGCAAAGCTTGCGATGCTGGTGTCCTTGTTGTACTGGCCCTGCAAAACGCCCGGGCCCTCGAAGTCATACACTGTCTGGCGCATCTCGGCGCCGTCCTCGCCGGTGAACACCAGCTCCGCCCGGCCGGGGCCGGGGATGCGGAACTCGGTGCCCTTGTAAACGTCGCCGTAGGCGTGGCGGGCGATGGTGATGGGCTTTTTCCAGTTCTTCACCACGGGTTTTATGCAGTTGATGAGGATGGGCGCGCGGAACACCGTGCCGTCCAGCACGGCGCGGATGGTGCCGTTGGGGCTTTTCCACATCTCGTGCAGGTCATACTCGGTCATGCGCTGGGCGTTGGGGGTGATGGTGGCGCACTTCACCGACACGCCGTACTTCTTGTTGGCCAGCGCCGCGTCCATGGTGACCTGGTCGCCGGTGGCGTCCCGGTTGGGCAGCCCCAGGTCGTAGTATTCGCTCTTGAGCTCCACAAAGGGCAGGATGAGCTCGTCCTTGATCATCTGCCACAAAACGCGGGTCATCTCGTCGCCGTCCATCTCCACAAGGGGGGTGGTCATCTTGATTTTTTCCATGGGTGCCTCTCTCCTCTCGTTTTTGCGCTCACTTCGTCATTTCGGCCAGGACTTCGGCCATCACGGCCACGCCCCGGTCGATCTGTTCCCTGGTGGGGGTGGAGAAGTTCAGCCGCACAAAGGGCCGGTCCACCGCGCTGTCGGTGTAGAAGGCGCTGCCCGGCACCACCGCCAGCTTCTTTTCCAAACAGCGCCGGGCAAATTCCCCCGCGGGCATTTCGCCGGGCAGCTTCGCCCAGATGAACATGCCGCCCTCCGGCCGCACATAGGCCACCGCGCCGGAAAGCCTTTCGTCCAGCTGCGCCATCATGTAGCCCGCCTTCTCCCGGTAGAGGGCCTGCAGCCGGGCGATGTGGGCGTTCATGTCGGTCTCGCGGAGTATCCGCTCGCACACCCGCTGGGCCCAGACGTTGGTGTGCACGTCGCTGCCCTGCTTGGCGGTGACCATCCTGGCGATGAAGTCGCCCTGGCCCGCGCAATAGGCAAGGCGCATGCCGGGGCAGAGGATCTTGCTGAAGGACCCGGCGTAGACCACCGCGCCGCACTCGTCGAAATACTTGACGGGGGGCACGTCCTCGCCGGAAATGCGCAGCGCGCCGTAGGGGTCGTCTTCCAGCACCGGCACGCCGTATTTCACCGCCAGCTCATAGATGGCCTTTCGCTTTTCTTCGCTGGTGGTGAAGCCGGTGGGGTTCTGGAAGTTGGGGATGCAGTAGAAGAATTTTGGCCTCGGCCCGGCGGCAAAGGCCGCCTCCAGGGCGTCGAGATCCACGCCGTCCGGCTGCAGGGGCACGCCGCGCAAAACCGCGCCGAAGCTGCGTATGGAGTTGTAGGCCCCGAGGAAGGCCGGCTCCTCCACCGCCACCACGTCGCCCTCGTTGCACAGCAGCTTTGCCATGAACTCGATGGCCTGCTGGCTGCCGCTGGTGATGATGACTTCATCGCTCTTTTTCACCACCGGCCATTTGCGGTTGGCAAAGGCGCGGCAGGCCTCGCGCAGGGGGCCGCAGCCCTCGGTGACGGAGTACTGCAGCATGCCCACCGGGTCGGTCTCCAGCAGCTGGTCGCTGAAGGCGCGGATGTCCGCCACAGGGAAGCTGTCCGCCGCGGGGTTGCCGCCGGCAAAGCTGATAAGACTGGGGTCGCTCATCTGTTTGAGCAGCTCGCGGATGATGCTGGGGCGCATGCCCAGCACCTTGTCGGAATAACGGAACTCCATGCTTTTTCCTCCTTACTGCACTGTCTCGCCCGTGCGGGGCACGGCGGCAAAACTTGTTTCCACGGTGATGACGCAGCGGTAACTCGGGTCCTTTTGAGCCACCAGCCGGGCGATGGCGTCCTTGAGGCGGGCGCTGCCCATGGCAAAGCCCGGCGGGGTGACGCAGTCAAAAATGACGTTGGTGTGGTTCATGCCCGGCACCATGCGCAGGTCGTGGATGGACAGGGAGGGGTCGATGGTCTTGACCGCCCCGGCCAGCCAGCGGCGCATGTCCCCCACCTGGGCGTCGGAGGTGACGATGGGGTCGAAGTGGATGACCACCGGCAGCCGGTCGTTTTTCAAAAAGTCCCGCTCGATGTCGTCGATGAGCTCGTGGCTGGCCATCACATCGCCCTCGGCGGCCAGCTCCACATGGACGCTGGCAAACTGCCGCCCGGGGCCGTAGTCGTGGACCATCAGGTCATGGGTGCCCAGCACGCCGGGGTAGCTCATGATCTTGTCGTGGATGCGCTGCACCAGCTCCGGGTCGGGGGCAAGGCCCAGCAGGGGGTCGATGGTGTCTTTGATGAGGCCCACGCCGCTGTAAAGGATGAACAGGGCCACCGCCGCGCCCATCCAGCCGTCCAGTTCCACGTTCGCAAAGTGGCTGATGAGGCTGGCGATGAGCACCGCGCTGGTGCTGAGCACATCGTTGCGGCTGTCCGCCGCGGTGGCGATGAGGGAGCCGGAATTGATGCGCTTGCCCAGCGTGCGGTTGAACACCGACATCCACAGCTTGACCGCGATGGACGCCGCCAGCACCGCCATGGCCACCCAGCTGAAGGTTACGGCGGCGGGATGCAATATCTTGCCCACGCTGCTTTTCAGCAGTTCCACGCCGATGACCAGCACCATCACCGCCACCGCTAGCCCGGCAAGATACTCAAAGCGGGCGTGGCCGTAGGGGTGTTCGTCGTCGGCGGGGCGGGCGCCCAGCTTGAAGCCGATGAGGCTCACCACGCTGGAGGATGCGTCGGACAGGTTGTTCACCGCGTCGGCGGCGATGGAGATGCTGCCCGAGAGGGTGCCGGCCAGAAATTTGCCGGCGCAGAGCAGCAGGTTGCAGAAAATGCCCACCCAGCTCGCCAGATTGCCGTAGGCGGCGCGCACAGAGGGGTCGGCGGTGTCGCGGCTGTTCTTCACAAACAGCCGCACGAGCGTTTCAGTCAAAAAAAACACCTCGGATGTTGTGGGATGGGGCCTTTTGCCCCGTCAGGGCTTGCGCTTCAGCGGATGGGCGCCGGTCTCGTCGATGACGTCGATGTTGTCCAGCTGGGCGCGCAGGCTGCGCTTCATGCTTTCAATGTATTCCTGGCGCAGGGCCATCTGTTCGGCGCGTTCCGCGCCGGTGAGGCCTCCGGCGGTGCGGCTTTTGCGGGCAAGCTCGCTGATGCGGTCGAGTTTTTGCTGTTCCATGGGTCGTTCCCCTTTCGGCCGCGGGCGCGGCGCGCTTTTCGCTTATTATAGCAGAAACAGGGGCAAAACGCAAAAGCAGCCTGCCCCGAGGAGTGAAGGAGCAGGCTGCCTTTGCACAAATTGAAGAGGAATCTCATGAAAAGCGGACATCTATATAAAAACCTTCTCACGAAGGGGAAGGCGGGTCGGTTGTCTGGGCCGTCCACAGGCGGGGCTTGCGGGCCCGCCCGTCGCATGGGCGGCGGCCAGTATACACGGCTTTTTTGCCGTGGCCGGTTTTCACTTTGGGGAACCTTTTGTTCCCCCCGGGCTGTGATTATAGAATACCCCCACTTTGTGGAAAAACCGTGATAAGCTTATAAACAAATTGCAAAATCGTTACAAGCAGTCTGTGACCGGGCGCTCTTGCCCGCCGTGGTATAATGGTTTTGAAAAAGGAAAAAGGGGGGATCCTCCATGGCGAACCCGCCGAACTATGCCCGGGAGATGGAGGCCGTGCTGGCCCGGCTGGCCCCGCAGGGGGGCCAAAAGCCCCGGCTTTTGCTCCACGCCTGCTGCGGGCCCTGCTCCAGCGCGGTGCTGGAACAGCTGCTGGCCCACTTTGAGGTGACCATCCTCTACTACAATCCGAATATTTGGCCCGCCGCCGAATACCGCCGCCGGGGCGACGAGCTTGCGCGCTTCGCCGCCGCCTTTGCCCCTGCGGTGGAGGTGGTGGAGGGCGATTACGACACCGGCCGCTACTACGAGGCCGTGGCGGGCCTGGAGGCCGAGCCGGAGCGGGGCGGGCGGTGCACCGTGTGCTACCGGCTGCGGATGGACCAGGCTGCCCGCTACGCCGCCGCCCACGGCTTCGACTGGTTCTGCACCACCCTGTCCATCAGCCCTCACAAGGACGCGGCGCGCGTCAACGCCATCGGGCAGGCGCTGGAAAAGCAGTATGGCGTGCGCCATCTGCCCAACGACTTCAAGAAGAAAAACGGCTACAAGCGCAGCCTGGAGCTTTCGGCCCAATACGGCCTTTACCGCCAGGACTACTGCGGCTGCGAGTTCAGCGCCCGGCGCGCTGCAAAGGAGGACGCCCCCTATGGACCGGCTGGAACAGTTTGAAAAGATGCTGGCGGACCTGCAGGCCCAGTACGCCGACACGGCGGCCCGCATGGAGAAGCTGAAGGCGCAGGACAAGACCCGCACCGCCACCTACCGCCAGCTGATGGGTCAGAAGCTGACCCTGGGCCAGATGCTGGAGACCTGCCGGGTCTACGGCCTGCTGGAATGAAAAACGCCAAGAAAAACGGCGCCGGGAAAATTCCCGGCGCCGTTTTCCAGCAAAAAGAAAAATGAGAGGATCGAAAAATGCGGGGATAACATAAAGTTTGGAGGCGGGCTCTCAGCGCACCACGCGGGTGCCGCTTTCGCCCTTGAGGGCCGCCGCGGCCTTTTCCAGGCTGGCGATGATGGCTTCGCCGCCGGTGGCCGCGAAGCTCATGGCCGCCTGCACCTTGGGCAGCATGCTGCCCGGGGCGAACTGGCCCTCGGCGCAGTACTGCTCGGCCTGGGGAATGGTCATCCTCTCCAGGTCCTTCTGGCCGGGCTTGCCCCAGTTGATGGCCACCCGGTCCACCGCGGTGAGGATGATCAGCTTGTCGGCGCCCACCAGTTCGGCCAGCTTGGCGCTGGCGAAGTCCTTGTCGATGACGGCGGGCACGCCCACAAGACGCCCCTCCCGGCGCACCACCGGGATGCCGCCGCCGCCCACCGTGATGACCACATACCCTGCGTCCACCAGGGTGCTGACCATCTTCTTTTCCACCACGTCCACTGGCTTCGGGCTTGCCACCACCTGCCGCCAGCCGCGGCCCGCGTCCTCCACCATGGTGAAGCCCTTTTCGGCGGCGATCTTGTCCGCCTCCTCCTTGGTGTAGAAGGCGCCCACGGGCTTGGAGGGCTTCTGGAAGGCGGGGTCCGCCTCGTCCACCAGCACCTGGGTAACCAGGGTGCCCACCGGCTTGTCCAGGCCGCGGGCGGTCAGCTCGTTGTTGATGGCGTTCTGCAGGTGATAGCCGATGTAGCCCTGGCTCATGGCCCCGCACTCGGGGAAGGGCATGTCGGCCTTGATGGCCCCTGCCGCCGCGGCAGTGGAAAGCCCCAGGTTGATCATGCCCACCTGGGGGCCGTTGCCGTGGGCGATGATGACCTGGTTGCCCGCCTCGATCAGGTCCACGATGGGCTTGGCGGTGCCGGTGACCAGCGCCAGCTGCTCGGCGGCGGTGTTGCCCAGGGCGTTGCCGCCCAGGGCGATGACGATCTTAGACATGTTATTCTCCTTTTCGCCCGGAACGGGCGTTTTGGGGGGTGAGAAACGCCCGGCACGACCGTGCCGGGCATTGATCTTTTCAGGCAATGCCGAACAGGTGGGCGCAGAGGACCACCACCGGAATGCTGATGAGTACCCGCTCCAGAAAGATGACGAACAGATGCCACAGATTGAGCGGTACGCGGGAGGTGAGGATCAGGGTGCCAATGTCCGAGATGTATACGATCTGAATGATGCTGATGGTGCCCAGCACGAACTTTGTGAGGGTGGACGTCATCGAGGAGCCCACGATCACGGGGATGAACTGATCGGCAAAACCCACCAGGATGGTGGAACCGGCCTCCATGGCCTCCGGCACCTGGAACAGTCGGAGATACATCCCCAAAGGGATGCCCAGATAATCGAACAGAGAGGTGTAGTTTGCCAGCACCAGCGCGATGGTGCCGAACGCCATCATGTTGGGGAGCGTTGTGATGATGAGGTTCACCACGTTGTACGCCCCCGCGCGCAAAAAGCCCACGGGGCCCGGCGCGCCGGCCGCCCGGGCCAGCGCCTGCCGGTAACCCCACTGCAGGCCGTTGACGCCCTGCGGCGTGTCCTCGTTGGCCTGCTTGCCGCTGCGGGCGTCGTAGGCGGTGGACATGCTGCGCAGCGGCCACAGCCGCGGCAGGATCACCGCGCAGAGCAGGCTGGCGATGGTGATGGTAAGATAAAACTGGGGGAAGATGTCGTTGAAGTCCAGCATGTTCGCGATCAGCGAGCAGAAGCTCACGCTGAGCAGCGAGAAGTTGCAGATGATGATGGCGGCCTCTTTGGCGTTGTACTGGCCGCTCTCATACTGCGAGATGGTCAGGTAGGTGCCGCACACGCTGGAACCCATCCAGGAGGTGACACAGTCGATCATCGCCCGCCCCGGCACGCAGAACAGCCGCCGCGCCACCTTTGTGAACAGCGAGCTCAGCAGGTCCATCAGGCCGTAGTCGGTCAGCAGAGAGAGAAAAAAACCGCCGATGATGTACCACATGATGCAGGAGGGCAGGATGCTGGTGAGCATGTTGCCGCCGGTATCCGCCGACCATACGGCCTCCGGCCCCAGCTGGAAATAGGTGAGCACGGCCAGCACGCCGCCGATCACCCGCGTCACCAGCCAGAACAGGCTGGGGGAGAACAGCTCCTTCAGCTGGGGGTTTTTCTTCACAAAGGGCAGCGGCAGCAGCCGGCACGCCAGTGAAAGGGCCGCGTCCGCCACGATGATCACCACCAGAAGCGGGATGAGCGCGTCGCCCAGGGCCGTCTGGATCCAGTCGCCCAGGATGCCCACGATCAACTCGGAACTGCCGTTGTACTCCACAGGTATCAGAAAAAGAATGACCGCGAACAGCGACGGGACGATCATTTTCAAATGCGTTTTCACTCCGCTTTTCACGGGGATCCCTCCTTTCAGCCGCAAACACGGATACCCATTGTCCGATCACCGCACCGCAAGCCGGCGCCGCGCGCCGGCGGGGATCAGTATTGGGGGACGTTCTTGGTCAGGCAGTGGATGCCGCCGCCGCCGCTCAGGTTCAGCGACATGGCATACACCGGGATGACCTTCCGGTCGGGATAGGCCTTCTGCAGGATGGCCATGGCCTCGGCGTCGCGCTGGCGGATGGCCTCGCTCTTGCCCTCCTGCCAGTAGCTCTGGGCGATGACCACGTCGTTGCAGACCAGATAGTTCACATAGCTCTGGGCCGGCTGCATGATGATCTCGCCCTCGGGCATGGGGGTGCCGTCGTCCAGCAGGGCCTCCTCGTTCTCCGCAAAGCGCTTGCCCCAGGTGCGGTTCTGCCGGTCGGCGGGGGTGGTGACCACATACTCGGGGATGGGCGCCGGGATCCGGATGATCCGGAAGGGGTTGCCCTCCGCGTCGGTGGAGTTCTTCAGCACCTCGTAGGCCATGTCGCACCGCTCTTTGGTGATGCGGGCGGATTCCAGCGCGGCGGCCTCCTCCTCGCTGATCTCCAGCAGCAGCACGGTGTTCTTGTCCACAAAGCGGGCGATCTCGTCGCAGTGGCCGTTGGCGGAACCGGCGCGGTAGACGGGCTTGCCGTCCACATAGTCCAGCACGCCGATGGTGGAATCCTCGTCCTCCCAGGTGCTGTAGGGCAGCCAGATGATCTTCTTGAGGTTGAACAGGCGCTTGAATTCCTCCTCCACCTGCTCCTTGGTCTTGTCCGGGTTGCGCTTGCGCACCTCGGTGTCCTCCACCGCCATCATCACGCCGGCGCCGTTGAATTCCTTGTCGCCGCCCTCGGAGATCATGGTGGAGCCCAGCAGGTCATAGCAGCCCAGCTCGATGGCCATGTGCGGGCCGTACTTCTTGCACATGATGGACATCTCGCTGTCCTCCTCGCCCATGCCGTACATGTCGAAGCGGAAGTGGACGCAGCGCTTTTCGCCCTTATCGTTGCCCATGATGTCGGGGCCGTAGTCGCGGGCCCAGTGCATCTTGTCGGGGATCTCGGTAATGATGACGCTGTTCAGGTCGATGCCGCCCTCTTCCAGGATCTCCCGGCAGCGGGCCGCGGAACCGGGCCAGCCGCAGTTGATGATGATCTTGTCCACATGACCGATGAGGTTGCGCACGATCTCGTGCACCGTGCCCTCAGCGAACACGCCCTTGACCGGCTCGATCAGGCGGGGCCAGCCCACCACAACGGCTTCCTGGGGCTCAAAATCGGCGCCCATGCGGAAGTTATCTTCAGACATGATGATTCTCCTTTCGTTGACTCATGCAATAAAAATCGTAATACACCACGGCCGGGGCTTATACGAGGATGAAGCCCAGGACCAGATACACCGCCAGGGTGACGCCGCCGGCGATGAGCGCGTAGGGGCGCTCGCTCTTCATCAGGTCCACCGGGTTGGAGTTGAGCTCCTCGCCGATGTACATGACCAGCGCGCCGCGGGGGCTGATGGTGGTGCCGAAGGTGGCCGCCGAGAAGATCACCGCGCACAGCACGAAGGGGCTGATGCCCAGCGCGTCGGTGATGGGCAGGCAGGAGGTGATGAACAGGGAGGTGACTGGCCAGAAGATGCCGGTGAGGGTGCCGATGGCGGTGGCCGCCACGAAGAAGAAGGCAAGCACAGCGCCGGGCACCAGGATGCTCGCCACCGACTGCACCATCTCGGGGAAGCCGATGAGCTCCACCACCGTGGTGAGGGCATAGCCGACCATCAGGTAGACGGTGGGCTTGAACATGGAGATCATGCCCTTCCAGAAGCTGTCCATGAACTCGGAGAAGGTCATGATGCGCCGGGCGACGAACCAGATCAGCTCGATGAAGGTGACGATGATGCAGGCCACCGCCAGATCACCGTTGTAGTAGATGCCGAACCCCAGCAGGATCAGCAGGGGCACCACAAAGTCGATGGGCTTGGCCTTCAGATCCTCGGTGAGCTCCTCGTCCCGGATGCCGTACACCGAGAAGTCGTAGGTGCCGTCCTTGACCTTCTGCATCGCCTCTTTCACGGTGCCGAAGCCGGGCAGCACGCCGGCGGAGAATAGTACGATCAACACGAACAGAATGATGGGATAGATGAAGAAGGGCAGCACCTTGGTCACGAAGTCCAGCGTGCCGTTGGAGGTGATGCCGGCCCCCTCCATCAGCTGCACGAAGTACACCGACCAGGTGGCCATGGGGATCCAGCTCACCAGCGGGATGCACAGCGAGATAATCAGGATGCCCACCGTCTCCACCGGCAGGCGGTTCTTTTTGCCGATGGTGCGACCGTAAGAGTTCAGCACCGCGGCCTTGAGGAACTCGTCGGCGTACACGATGATGGACAGCACGATGATGGAGAAGAGCGAGCGCTTGCTGTCGCTGGCGTATTTGCTGGTGACCCAGTTGGTGAAGGAGCGGGTGGCGCCGGAATCGTACAGGACCTGCGTCACAACGCCGACGAACAGGGTGAAGATGATGACCCACATATACCCCGGTTCGCTGCAGGTGTCGGCCAGGAAGTTGTAGAACATCACCGGCAGGTTCCACTCGCCGCTCTCAAAGGCGTAGATCACCATGGCGGAAAGGATGCCCATAATGCAGGACTCAAAGGCCCGCTTGGTCTTCATAATCATGACGAAGGCCACTAAGATGGGGATCAGGCTCAAGAAATACATAGGTTCCTCCTTTTTCTCTTGTTTGTGCTCGCGCCTCCGGCCGGTGCCGCGGTTGGCCGGGGGCCTGTATCAGCCCTCCACGTCGTCGCCCAGGACGGCGTAGGTGACAGCCTTGATGGTGTGCTGGCGGTTTTCCGCCTCCCGGAAGATGTAGGCCGCGTTGTCCTCGAACACCTCGTCGGTGACCTCGAAGCCCTTCTCCAGGAACTTTTTCAGCTCGGGGTCGTCTACCGAGTCCACCAGCTTGCGGGCCGCGCTGTGGTCGGCGTTGTGGGTGGCGGGCAGCATGTGCAGGAAGATGGCGTTGGGGTTCTCGGTCTTGGCCATCAGCTCCCGGTTGACCTGGTACTTCTTGTACTTCACGATGCCGGGCAGCCAGGTGATGGCCTTGTTGGTGAAGAAGCCCCAGTTCTCGGTGGAGACCACGTCCGCCCCCTTCACCTCGTTCACGTCCTCGGTCTCGGTAAAGGTGCACTGGGGGTTGTACTTTGCGTACAGCTCGCGGATGAACTTCTTCTGGTCGTCGGGCATGGCGCCGGACCAGCCCGCCACCGGCGTGCCCTTGGGCACTTCCTGGTAGAACAGCTTCTGCTCCTCCGGCGACAGGCGGGACACCGCCTCGTCCAGCGTCATATAGGAGGTGATGAACTTGAAGTTCATGCCGAACATGGCGCAGGCCACCGCGTAGGAGAAGGCGCAACAGGCGCCGCCCCGGCCGATGTACACAAAGGTCTTGCCCTTGTAGCCCTCCCGGCCGTACACCTCGTCCAGGGTCATGAAGTCCGCCAGCATCTGGGTGGGATGCTCGTGCATGGTGTAGCCGTTGATGATGGGAATGGTGGACTCCCTGGCCATCTCCTGCAGCTGGGCGTGATCCATGCCCCGGTAGGCGATCACGTCGTACATGGCCGAGAACACCCGCATGGAGTCCTTGATGGTCTCCTTGGTGCCGAAGTGGGAGTTGGACAGGTAGGTGGTGCCCATGCCCAGGTCCTGGGCCGACGTCTCAAAGGAGCACCGGGTGCGGGTGGACTCCATCTCAAACAGCATCAGCATGTTCTGGCCGATGTTCCTGCGCTGGTCCACCCGCTGCTTTTTTTCCGCCTTCAGCTTCAGCGCGAGATCCAGCAGGTACCGCAGCTCCTCCGGGGTGAAATCCTCCAGCGCCAGAAAATGTTTCCCCTTGAATGCGCCTTTTTCCATAAATTTGTCTCCTTCCTTTTTACAAAATACATACATGTATGTATTTTTTAATAAAAAAACACCAACCCGGTCAGGATTGCAGCATCTCCATCAGAAAATCCACATATTCCACGATCTTTTCGTCAGGCATGAATTTTCCCTGGGCGTTGATGTGGTGCGCCGTGTTGTAGGATTCGAAGCCCAGCAGGTAGGTGTAGAGCACCAGCGACATCATTTCCGCCGGCTTATCGGTGCGGAACTCCTGCTGCTGCTGGCCGCGGGCCACCTCCTTGCGGATGGTCTCCAAAAAGGTCTTGTCCATCTCGGTCTGCCGCTCGGTGAGGTTGGACACCTCCTGGCTGGCCTCCACCTTGTAACGGATAATCATCACATAGGGGTTCATGGTGTTCTTGCTGCGCAGGTTCACCAACAGGAAATCCCGCAGGGTGTCCCGCGCGGAATCAAAATGCCGGTAGCTGCTGTAAATGTTGCGGTAGAACTGCTGGTAGCGGGCAACGATCTCATCCAGGATATCCTTCTTGCTCTCAAAATTCCAGTAAAAGGCCCCCCGGGTAAGCCCCACATGCTGCACGATGTCCTCCAGCGTGGTTTTGGAGTAGCCTTTTTCCATAAATTTTTCGACGGCGGCGGAGATGATCCGCTCGCGGGTATCCTTGGAAGAATGTTGTCTGGCCATGTTGCACCTCTTTTACGACACCATGATACCGCGGTGGTGCGGTCTTGTCAACATAAAATACATACATGAATGTATTTATGTCAGAACCGACAAAAAGCACGTCACATTTTTGTCGAATGCGCTTTCTGACTTTTGACCGACAAAAAAGGCGCACCCCGTCGGCAGGCCGATGGGGTGCGCCGGAAAAGCGCTGTTTTTACCTGCGCCGGCCCGCACCGCCGCCGGAACGGGAGCCGCCGGAGCGGGAGCCGCCGCCGCTGCGCCGGCCCGCGCCGGAACCGCGGCCGCTGCCGCCGCCAAATCCGCCGAAACTCTTGGGGCGGGAGGACGAGGACGGCCGGGAGGGCCCGCCGCCAAACCCGCCGAAGCCGCCGGGGCCGCCGGAATGGGGCGGGCGGGGCGGAGGAGGCCGCCGGCGCCAGCCGCCGTAGAAGTGCCGCCGGGGCGGGAGGGGCGGGTAGCTGTAGCCGAACCAGCGGGTGCGCACATAGCGCACCGGGTGCAGGATGCTGCCCAGCACCACCAACGCGATAAGCACCAACAGCACGATCACCATCGTGAGGAAGCCGCCGATGCGCGCCAGGAAGGAGGGCCGCTCCGGCGCGGGAGCCACGGAGCCGCCGGCGCTCTGGCCGGGCTGCACGCCGTAGATGCCGCACAGCTCGTCGTACATGGCGTTTGCGAAGGCGGTGACGCCCGCGTCATAATCGCCCTTGGCAAACCCGTCTTCCAGGTTGTTCCAGAGCAGGTCGTCGATCTTCTGGGGGGTCAGTTCCTTTTCCAGGCCGGTGCCCACGGTACAGTAGTAGTCCTCCGCGCCGATCACCAGCAGAAGAAGAACGCCGTTGTTTTTGTCCCTGTCGCCCACGCCCCAGCTGTTCAGCGCGTCGGCGGCATAGTCGGCGGTGGAAGAGGTGCCGGTGAAATCCACCGTCAGCACCGCGATCTCGGCCCCGCAGGCTTCGCTCAGGGCGATGGTCAAATCGTTCACCGCCTGTTCGGTGCGCTCGCTGAGCACGTTCGCCTCGTCCAGCACACAGCTGCCCTCGGGGGCGGCGGGCGCCGCCGCAAAAACACTGCCGGTGAGCAGAACCGCCGCCAGCGCCAGGCCGGCGAGGGTGCGTCTTGCCTGTTTCATCGGTAATACTCCGCCTCCTCGATGCCCCAGAGCGTCCCGATCAGCTTTGCGGGCTGGCCGGCCAGGGTGTCGTTAAACTCCTGCGCCCGGGAATTATAGTCGTTGTTTCGGATGGTATTTCCCCTGCTGTTGAACTCGGCAAGCTCCCCGGCCAGCAGGTCATACTGGTTCGCGTCCGCCAGGGCCGCGGCCTCGTCGTAGAGGGCGTTCACCGCGCTGTCCAGCGCGGCGTCGGCGGCGGCCTTGGCGGCGGGGCCTTCGGCGGCGTTCACCGCGTCCACGGCGCTGCGCACCGCCTCGGCGGACCCGGCGCTGACCCCGCCGACCTTTTCGGCCACCGTGGCGAGGTTTGCCGCCGAGTTGAGGCGGGCGTCCAGGTCGGCGGCGATGGAATACATCCCGTCGGAAAAGGCGGCGGCGGTGCTGTTTGCGCAGGCGGCCAGCTTTGCCCCGCCGATGCCGAAGACCGAGCCGGCGGCCAGAAGGCAGGCGGCGGCCGCCGCCACCGCCCTGTTCTTCAGGGGTGCGGGCAGCAGCTGTTCCAGTTTGCACGGACCTTTCATCAGTTATGCAGCTCCATCAGTTTCTGTTTCAGTTCGCCCTCGATGCGGCCCAGCTCCACCTCGGCGGCGGCGCGCTTGGCGCGGCCCTCCGACTGGATCCTGCTCAGTTCGTCCAGGGTCTCGATGAGGCTCCTGTTGGTGGCCTGCAGGGTCTCGATGTCCACAACGCCCCGCTCGGACTCCTTGGCCGCGTCGATGGTGCCCTGCTTTAAGGCCGCGGCGTTCTTTTTCAGCAGCTCGTTGGTCATGTCGCTCACCGCCCGCTGGGCCTCGATGGCCTGCTGGCTGTGGGCCAGGCCCAGGGCCAGCACCATCTGGCTCTTCCACAGGGGGATGGTGTTCACGATGCTGGTCTGGATCTTTTCCGCCATCATGGTGTCGTTGTTCTGGATGAGGCGGATCTGGGGGCCCATCTGGATGGACACGTTGCGGGTGAGCTCCAGGTCGTAGAGCTTTTTCTCAAAGCGGTCGCACATGTCGGCCAGGTCCCGGGCGGCCTGGGCGTCCTCGGGCAGGCCGCTGGCCCTGGCCTTGTCCATGGCGGCCTGCAGCTCGCCTTCCCGCACCTGTTTGAGCTTTTTCTTGCCCGCCAGGATGTACATGGTGAGCTCCTTGAAGTAGAGCATGTTCATCTGGTACATCTTGTCCAGCATGGCCACGTCCTTGAGCAGCTGCACCTGATGGCCCTCCAGCACGGCCTCGATCTTCTCCACGTTGGCCTCGGTCTTGGCGTACTTGGCCTTCATGGCCTCGATGCCGCTGGCGGCCCGCTTGAAGAAGCCGAAGATGCCCTTGCTCTCCTCCTGGGCGTCGAAGCCTTTCAGTTCGGTGACCAGGCTGGCGATCATCTCGCCGGTCTCGCCCAGGTCCTTGGTGCGCACCTTGTCCAGGGCGGTCTCGCTGAAATCGCCGATCTTCTTCTGGGTGGCCGCGCCGTACTGCAGCACCATCTGGCTGTTGGTCACGTCGATCTTCTCGGCGAAATCGTCCACCATCTTCTGCTCTTCGGGGGAAAGGCGGGTCTCTTCGATCATCACCGGCTCGACCTTTTTCTCCTCCTCGGCGGCAGCCGCGGCAGCGGCCTCGTCGGCGGCGGGGTCAAGGGTGAGGGTGGGCACGGCGTCCAGGGTCAGTTCGGGGCTCATATTGTTTTCGTCCATGGTCGTTCGTTCCTTTCGCTTTTGAAATTATTCCACAAGGCCCTGCCCTTTCAGCATGCCTTTGAGTACTTCCAGGTCGGCGTCCAGATCCAGCGCCGCGGTGGAATAGAGGCTGTCCAGCTGGTTTTCAAAGGCGGTGGCGATGACCGCCGCGTTCGCCTCCACCTGCCTGCGCACCTCCTCGGCGTTCTCGCCCGAGACGCCCGTCTGTTCCATCTCGGCGTAGAGGGTGAGGATCTTCACCGCGTCCGGCAGATAGTGGTTGGCAAAGCGCCGCACCTGGGGGGCCTTGTCCGGGTCCTTTTCCAGCTGGGCGAGGATGCCGGCGCAGGCGGCGGACATGCGGCGGATGGCCGCGCTGAGGGCGTCGTCGGGGATGCGCTCGTCCAGCTCCAGCAGGCGCTTGCGGTCCGCGTCGATGCGGCCGAGCATCTGGTCCGCGTCCTCCCGGCCGGTGAGCCAGGGCACCTCTTTTTGCACGATGACCGGCGGGCAGAGCTTGAAGGCCGCGGCCAGCGCCGCCACAGAGGCGGCGGCGGTAAGGCCCAGCGCCCACAGCTCATAGATGGGCAGCGCCAGCGCCCCCGCCACCCACACCGCCCCGGCGATGTACCAGGGGGCGGCGGGTTTCTTTTTTATCTCTATGATCTTGCTCATGCTTTGCTTCTCCTGTGCGGGCGGGTGCGCCCGCGGTTTGTGATCATTTTACCACAGTAAAGCAGTTAAATCAATGCGGGCATGAAAGCCAGGGCCCCAGCGCCGCGCCCCAGGCGGCGGCCAGCTTTTCCATGCCGAAGGCGGCGTTTGCGGGGCTGGTGCTGGGCAGGCGCACGGCGGCGATGCCGCACGACGGGCGAAGCAGTTTTTCATAAAGGCGGAAGGCCGTGGCCCCGTTGCAGAAAACCGCTTCGACGGGCGCTTTTTCCAGCAGGGCGGCCAGGTCCACCGGCACCGGGTCCTTGATGGAGGCGTCCTGCGCGCCGGTGACGGTGCAGCGTTCCAGCACGTCCCAGAGGGCGAGGCCGTTTTGCAGGATCAGCGCCCGTTTTTCCTCCACCGTGGCCGGGGCCGGCGCGCCGCACAGCCGCGCCAGCAGCGGCCAGAACCGGTTGCGGGGGTGGCCGTAGTAAAAGCCCTGGCGCCAGCTTTCGGGGCTGGGCCAGCTGCCCAGGATGAGCGCCCGGCTGGCCGGGCCGAACACCGGTTCAAAGCTCATGTGGGAAAAACTCCTTTTGCAGCGCGGCGGCCACGCCCTCCTCGGTGACCGGCGGCGCGATGGCGCTGGCGGCGGCTTTGGCCGCCTCGGTGCCGTTGGCCATGCACCAGGACCGGCCCACCAGCCGCATCAGAGGGATGTCGTTCTCGTTATCGCCCATGCTCAAAAGCTCTTCGGCCTTCCAGCCGGTGAGCTCCATCAGCTTTTTGACCCCCACCGCCTTGTTGACGCCGGCGCGGTTGATGTCGTAATAGCCGGGATGGTAGGGCACGAACTGCAGCCCCAGATGGCCGTAGCGGGCCCGGAAGCCCTCCACCGCCTCGGGCGGCAGGATGCCGAAAGCCCCGAAGGGCATATCCCGCAGATGGCGCTCCTGGTCTTCGCCGTCCAGCACGAACCTGCGGTGGCCGGTGACGGCTTCGTAGAACCCGCACATTTTTTCAAACTCCACATAGACGTAGTAGCTGTCG
>DWXV01000015.1 GCA_019119025.1 Candidatus Allofournierella excrementigallinarum | reverse complement strand
CATATGTGGAATACGCCCTCATCGAGCAGAGCGTGCGCAATGGAAACTCGGAGGTTGCCATAGACGCAATCGCGCATGTTACAGAGCGCATTGACAGAATGAGCGCGTCGCTGCTGATACGGAAATGTTTGCACTTTGATCTGATCAACATGATCATAAAAGTTGCCTCACTCACGGGGCATCCACTCTCGAACATTGAAATCGCGCAGCTTTCCAGCTGGGATTCAACGGACGCTTTGAAACTGCAGACCGAAGAGCTCCTTCGCCGGTTGGCGGAGGCGGCAAAGAGCGACAGTGATGAGTCGCAAAAAAGTGCCAAGTATGCCTTGATAGACTATGTGCAAAAAAATTTCCGGGATAATGGGCTGACGCTTGAAGCGCTCGCGGATCGGTTTGACCTTTCCTATACATATGTGAGCAAAGTGTTCCGGGAGGAAACAGGACACACCTTTTTGTCATATCTCACGGAGCTGCGTTTCCAGTATGTGAAAGAGCAGTTGGCACTCACCGACAAACCCATCAAGGAGATCGCGATGGATGCGGGATATTATGACCTTACCAACTTTATGCGAAAGTTTAAAAAAACGGAGGGCATCACACCAGGACAATACCGAAAAAACTTTCTGAAATAAGAAGAGAACTCCCGGAATGCTTGCCTTTCCGGGAGTTCTCTCGCATGAGGGGAGGAAGTAATGTCTTACAGTTCTACAACAGGGATGTTCAGCAGCTTGGCAACGGCGACCATCTTGTCGGCCACATCCTGCCACACCACGCTGTAGTGGTGGCTCATGCCGCTCTCGGCGATCTTCTGGACCAGCTCCAGCACGGGGGTCTTGACCTTGACGTTGACCATGGCGCCGCGGGTGTTGCGCTGGGTGGGCACCGCCTCGCCCCGCAGCAGGAACAGGCGATACTGCCCGTCGATGTTGGTGAAACGGGCGGCGGTCACCGGGCCGCTCTTCAGCGAGCACCAGAACGCGGTGCCCTGGCCGACCAGGGGATGGTTACACATGGTCACGCCGTCAGCCTCGTTGTGCAGGCTGGGAGCGGCGTTGCCGCAGTGCCAGAAGGTGACGGTGTTCTCCTCCTCGCCGATGTTGATCAGGTCGGTGATGAAGGCGGGCTGGCCGCAGAACATGTTCTGCACGATGGCGGCGAGGCCGGCGTCGATGTCGCCTTCGCAGGAGATGCCCACGCCCTCGTCCGCCAGGCGGCCCAGCACGGCGCAGGGGGTGGTGTGCAGGTTGCCCATCTCGGGCCAGCACTTGATGGAGGAGTAGTCGTAGCCCTGTTTCTTCACCAGCTCTTTGAGCGCCAGATACAGGCGGGCGTGGTTCTCCAGATGGCCGTCGGGCAGAGCGGTCACGTCCCATCTGCCGCTCACGCGGGCCATCTCCGCCTCCACTTCGCTCCAGGGCAGGGCGGCCATGGCGTCAAAGACCACCTTCAGGTCGGTCTCCTCAAAATTGATGCCAAAGGTGCGGCGAATGGTCACCTCATCAAAGGCGCAGTTGTAGAATGCGGTGGGGCGATAGCCGAACAGGCCGAAGGTGAAGCCCTGCAGGTTCTTGATGACGGCGTAGGCGGAGGTCAGGTTCTCAAGTTCGGTCTTGACCCGCTCCTCCTCCTTGTTGCCGAATACCACGTGATGGGGCGCGTGCAGCCGGACGAGGCTGGCGCCGTTCATGGCCGCGCAGCACAGGGCGTTGGCGTACAGGCGGTCCTGACGCTCCCACTTTTCCTCCCGGGGCGCCCAGAGCACGATGGGGCGGCGGCAGGCGTCCGCCAGGCCGCAGGCGATGTCGTCGCCGGTGAAGGCGCCGTACACCAGCAGGATCAGGTCCACCTTGTTCTCGTTGAAATAGGCGGCGCACGCATCCATGTCCTCATGGGTGCACACCAGGCGGGGGAAGCGGAACACATGGGCGTGGAGCAGGTTGCTTTCTGCCCAGCCGCCGTATTCCTGCAGGCGCTTTTCCGGCAGCTCCCGGGGCCAGCGCCCGGAAAGCGTTACCACAAAGCCGACATTCAGTGCTTTCTTCATAGTAAATTCCTCCAAACCATGAAAA
This sequence comes from Candidatus Allofournierella excrementigallinarum, assembly GCA_019119025.1. Classification (GTDB taxonomy): domain Bacteria; phylum Bacillota; class Clostridia; order Oscillospirales; family Ruminococcaceae; genus Allofournierella_A; species Allofournierella_A excrementigallinarum. Next base: position 2,583 of record DWXV01000015.1, on the reverse strand, counting down.
TTCTGTGTGGAATGAAATATAAACACGAGTGTATGTCATCTGAAAAAATTATATGCCATTTTAAAGCCCCTGTCAAGCGCGATCGCCCGCGTATGACAGGGGCATGTGGTTTTTGCTCAGGTGGTCTGGCGTTCGATGAGTTTGGTGCTGAAGGTCTGGTTGGAGGGTTTTCCGCCCGCGATCATCTCGTCCAGCGTGGTGATGATGGCCTTGGCGATGGCAGGCCGGTCCAGTTCGACGCTGGTCAGGGCGGGGGTGACATAGTTGCTGATGCGGGAGTTGTCGAAGCCGATGACCGAGACGTCCTCCGGCACCCGCCGCCCGCATGCCAAAACGGCGGAAAGGGCGACGCAGGCCATGTCGTCGTTCCGGCCAACGATGCCGTCCACCGCAAGGCCGCTGTTCAGCCGGGCGCAAACGGCGTCGAAAAGCTCGCGCTCATTGGTGCAGCCGGTGACGAAGCGCTCGGCGCTGAAGGGCAGGCCGCTCTCCTCCATCTGGGAGCAGAAGCCGCTGAAACGCAGGTCGTCCTTTTTGCTGAAGCGGCCATGGCGGCTGATGCGGTCGATGTACAGCAGATGCCGCCGGCCCCGGCTCTCCAGCAGCTTGACACAGTCCCGGATGCCCTTGTTCAGGCCGGTGTAGATGCGAACGGCCTCGCTGCCGATGTTGGGGTATTCCCGGTTCATCAGAAGCACCACCGGCACGCCGGAGTCAATGAGCATCTGCACATATTTTTCGTCAAAGCCGGTGGCGCTGATGACAATGCCGTCCACCAGGCGGCTGTTGACCTGAGAAACGAACTCCTCATCGTTGCGGTCGGCCAGAAGGGAGATGAGATAGCCCTTGTCATAGGCGATCTTGTCCATCTCCTCCACGATCTTTCCAAAGTGCTCGTTGGCGATGTTGTCGGCGATGAAAAGGATGTGGTTGCTCTTTTTCCCCTTCAGGGTGCGCGCCACCGTGTTGGGGCGGTAATGCAGCTGCCGCACCGCGGCGAGCACCCGTTCGCGCTTGTCCTGCGCCACATAGCGGTTGTTGTTCAGCACATAGGAGACCACGGTCTCCGACACGCCCGCCAGCGCGGCAACGTCCTTTCGCGTGGGGGTGTTCCTTACCTGGCTCAAAGCGAGTCCTTCCTTTCAAGACGGCATTTCTACTACAATTATACCGTTTTCGCCCGCTTCGTCAACATAGACAAATAAAATGCTGAAAAGCCCTTGACGAAGCACGAAATAAACGGTATACTCAAAATACACACGAGTGTATAAACGGCCGCGCAGATACCACTATTTTACAAAACAAGGGAGCGAAACATATGCTGACGAACAATCTGGAACAACTGAAAAAGGCCAGCCGGGAAGGATATGCCATCCCGGCGATCAACACCCAGGGCGGCAACTATGACATCATCATGGGCATCTGTAAAGCGGCGGAAGAGCTGCGCTCCCCGGTGATCCTGGCCCACTATGTTTCCACCGGCGCTTTCTCCGGCCACGACTGGTTCGTGAACGTGGCCAAATGGTGTGCGAACAAGGTGTCGGTGCCGGTGTCCATCCATCTGGACCACGGCGACGGATTTCCCATCTGCATGGAAGCGCTGCGCCTGGGCTTCACCTCGGTGATGATCGACGGCTCCACCAAGCCCATCGAGGAAAATGCGGCGCTGACCCAGAGCGTTGTGAACGTGGCAAAATACTTTGACGTGCCCGTGGAGGCGGAGATCGGCGAACTGCAGCGGCTGGATAACGGCGTGGTGCAGGAGAACAAGAACGTGGCCGACCCCGGGCAGGTGCGCCGCTTTTTGGAACTGTGCACCCCCGACACGCTGGCCATCGGCATCGGCAACGCCCACGGCTATTACAAGGGAAAGCCGGACATCAAGCTGGAAGTCCTGCGCGAGGTGCGCAAGTTCACCGACATCCCCCTGGTGCTTCACGGCTGCACCGGCATGGACGAGAGCGTCGTGAAGGAGGCCATCGGTCTGGGCGTGGCGAAGATCAACTTCGGCACCGAGATCCGCTACAAGTACGTGCAGCACTACGAGGAGGCCCTGCGCCAGCTGGACCACCAGGGCCATTCCTGGAAGCTCTCCCAGTATGCCAGCAACGCCCTGTGCGAGGATGTGAAGAAGATCATCCGGCTGTCCGGCTCGGAAGGCAAGGCCTGAACGGCGCCGCCTCAAAAACCACCTGTGAGGAGGAAACGCGAATGAAACTGGACTTTGAATACGGCCATGGGCTGATGAGCGCCGAGCTGCCCGACTCCACCGACGTGTTCATCCCGGGCGCCACCGTGGCGGACCCGCCCTTCATCCCCGAGGACAAGCTGGAGGAGGCCTATCTCGAGAGCCTGCGCCACCCCATCGGCATGAAGCCCCTGAGCGAGCTGGCCTTCCCCGGCGCGAAGGTGGTGTTCATCGTGCCGGACCGCGTTAAAGGCGGCGAGCAGCCCACCAGCCACCGCAAGGTGAGCATCAGGCTCATCCTGAAGGAGCTGTATGCCGCGGGCGTGAAGAAGGAGGACATCAAGTTCATCATCTCCAACGGCCTGCACCCCCGCGCAAAGCCCGAGGACTACAAG
>DWXV01000014.1 GCA_019119025.1 Candidatus Allofournierella excrementigallinarum | reverse complement strand
TCTTTCACACGGACATACAAGCCCAAGGAGTGATTGGTCAGCCAGTTGCTCCTCTCATTGTAGCTTAGGCACGAGATGGAGGGAAAGCCGGACTGGCTGTCCGGCTTTCCTGTCCAAATTTATTGTAATAGCAGTGATGGTAAACTGAGGATCAGCCTGGCCCGCAGTGATGGTCTCGTTGCTCACGCTCACGACTACGGTGCGGGGCAGGATCACAAAGCGCACCGAATTGTCGTCAGCGTCACCGGTGATCTTGTCACCAACGACATAGGGGGCATACACGTCAAGTTTGTCGGTAAACGTTACCTTAACATAGAAAGACGGATTGACCACATCCGTAGATGCGGGAGGCTCATTGCTTGCAGCGCCCCATTCATCACTAACCTTCGTCTTGGTCTGATAGGTCACAGTGAATCGGTTTTCAGGCGCATCGGACTTGTATTCAACTTCCACTTTATGCTCGATGCCGTCGTAGTAGGTGTTAACGCCTTTGACGGTGGGCTGCATGTAGCCGGGAAGGACAGGCTTCGCTTTGTTCACCACGATGATGCCGTCCACATGCCATTCCAGCTTGTTCGTGGTATCATCGGTCCAGGCCGCCTTGGCTACGTCCCAACCCTCAAAGGTATAGGTGTTAGGCACGCCAGCAGTTGCACTAAACTCATAGGATACGCCATCTACGGTGATTGCGCCAAAGTCCTCTGCCTCCGGCGCAGTCAGCACCTTGTCCAAGTTTTCCGGAATGTTGAGGTCGATGGGATTTTTATCGTATTCCCAAGTGGGTTCACCAAAATCGACAGTGCCGTCGCCCACGGGGTAGTAGACGTTGCTGCCTGCTTCATGCACGTAGAACTTTGCGGGATAGGTGGTAGTGGTGGTCTTCTCGGCGGTCAGGCGCATGTCCACATAATACTCATCGCTGTCAACCCAGACCTCGATATCATCGTGGCTGTTTACTCTGCCAATCGTAATATCAAAGGTGTACCAACCTTCTGCATCCGGTTTGGGGTCCTTTTGGATTTTGCCGCCCAAAAGGGTAAGTTGGGGATTTTCGTAGTCTTCAGCAACTTTATAACGAATGTTGATGACAGAGAAATGTCCTTCCAAAAACTCTTTGTCTAAAACGCCATAATTGTCAAACTCAATCTCAATTGGGCCATCGGCTACGCTGGAAACGTCTACATCAGTCCATTCGCCGTCAATACCCTTATATTCCAGCTCACTGATGCCTTCCAATTCGTGGATAACAACTGCTTTTTTCATCCACTCACGAGTGGTAAGCCCAACAAAAGTGATATCATCCTGAATGTTCTCAAGAGTGATTTCATACTTTGCCCGGTACAGCCAGTTTTCAATATTGGTCCCAAGGTATTTTACGGTAATCGTAGCGTTGTCAAGCTCATTACGTGTTGCCGTTCCTTCCGTGTTCATCGGAATTTTCAGAGACACGTGTTTACCACCTTCGCCATCCTCAACGGTAAGCGAAGAAAGCAGGCGACCAATACCCGCCTCGTTGGGACCATACAACGTCACCGTCAGGCTATCACCCTTCTTCACGGTCACGGGCAAAGTCGGGTCAAAGTAAGCGCCATTCGTCAGAACGCCGTCGTTCACCTTCACCTCACAAGTGTTATTCAGAGGTTCGGTCTTAATGGTGATGTCGACCGGCGAACTCTGCTCGCCCGAAAAAACGAACACATAGTCATATCCGTTCTGCCGGGCAGTCGCATAATCGTTCTTAAAGTCTCTCGGGACTTCGGCAATTGCCAGCGGAGTGATCTCTCCAGCGCCAGCCGTCAATCCCGTTACGGTGTAACCTTCTTTGACATCCACAAAGAAGACGATCTTGCTGCTGATCAGCATCTGTTTCGTGACGCTGGGCCCGTTCATCACCGTGAAATCAGTGTGCTCTATCCACAGTATCCACGGCGTGTGATGCGCATACGCAATGCTGTTGATCCCTTGGTTGCCGTCATCCGTGAACTGGAAAGTCACATCACCATAGCCCCTCTGCGCGGGCGCATTGCTCATCACCACAGGCACAGAAGCCGCCAAAAGGGCAGTCTGCTGCGAAGACAGTTCTTCTTCCACGACGGGCTCGGTGCCATCTACAACGGGCTCGGTGCCGTCCGCGACGGGCTCGGTGCCATCCGCAACGGGCTCGCTGTCATCCGCAACGGGCTCACTGTCATCCGCCACGGGCTCGCTGTCGTCCGCAACGGGCGCGCTGTCATCCGCAGCGGGCTCGCTGTCATCCGCAACGGGCTCGCTGTCATCCACAACAGGCTCGGTGCCGTCCGCAACGGGCTCCTCGTCCACAGCGGCCATCACAGCGCTGCTCGCTGGGGCTTCATCCCCCGCGAACGCACTGGCCGGGGCCAGCGTGAAGATCAGCCCAAGCGCGAGCATCAGGCTGACAAGCCGCCGCGCCGCTCCTGACTTTTTCTTCATATGTATCCTCCTTTTTCCCACGCTCCCTTTGGCAGGCGCGTTGAAAGATGTGAAAGCCGCTTTTTTTCAAAAGCGAAGCTGGCGGGTGCTCCCGCTGTATATCTATCATACCCTCCACCCGTCACAAATTGGTCACAAAAAAATCCCGCGCAGATGCGCGGGACGCAAAAAATGCAAATTTTCAGGAAAATTCGGAATGAATCTTATTATTTAAATGGCAAGGAGATGGTTTTTTCATAAATTCATCCAAATGCAAAAGGGGAATTTCGGCGTTTTTTACGTTCCGTTTTCCTCCTTTTCGCGTCTGCGAAGGCTTCTGCCGCGCTTTTGCGGCCGAAGCCTGCTTTTCTGCCCTCACACAACGGGCTGAGGCAGGCTGGCGGAAATGTCGATGCGCACGTTGGAACTGAGGCCGCAGGCCCGCCAGCCATTGAGCAGCCGCTCGGCCACCACGCCGCTGTCGCCCGGATGGCGCACCAAGAGCATGAGCACATACTGGTCGCGGCTGTAGCGGCTGAACACGTCGCCTTTGCGCAGGGTGTTCTCGATGATCCCCCGCAATTGCAGCATCACCTGTGCATTCTCCTGCTTGCTCATGGCCTGGCCGCCGGTGCTCTGCAGGCCCACCAGCAGAAGCACCACCGTATTATCCAGCCTGCCGGCGCTGCACACCATCATATGGTACATGTGCTTGAACGCTTCGTAAGGGCAGAAATAGGCGCCGCGGATGGGCCGTTCATCCCGGGCAGCCTCGTCCAGGTCTTTCTGGATCTGATGGATGTCGTCCACCGCATTGGCGCCCTCGCCGGCCCAGCGGAAGATGCTTTGCAGTTCCGGCCCCGGCGCTTCGCCGGTTTTGTCCAGAAACATGTTGGCGATGATGGGATAATGGCTGAGGATCGTGGTTTTCATGTTCAGCTGTTTGAGGGCGGAGAAATGCCGCAGATAGATCTCCTCGCTGAGGGGTTCCAGCAGCAGGGCGCGGCCGCAGATGTCCACCACTTCCTGGGCGCTGCCGTGCTGGTTTTCCGCCAGCAGAAGGTCGCAGGCACGCAGCACGGCCGACAGATACTTCTGGCTCAGGGCGCTGGCCTTGGGCAGCACCCACCGCCGCCCGGCAAGGCTGGGCAGAAAATCGCCGGAATACCGGTCTAAAAAGGCGCGGCAGAACTCCAGCTGGCGCCTGGGCTCTTTCTCGGAGCAGCCCTGCCGGTAAATGGCGTTGAGGGCCTGCACGTCCAGCTGGACCGGCGTGCCGGGGTTCCAGCAGTATTCCCGGTTCCTTTTTATGATACAGGCGGCGGGCAGGCCCGCCTCGGCCAGGTTCTTGCGCAGGGAATAGACGGCGTTTTTCAGCGCGCCGGCGGGGTTCTCCACCTCGCCGTCCTCCCACAGGGCCTCGCAGATCCGCTCGTTGGTGATGGGTTCATCCATGTTCAAAAGAAGGAAGGCGAGCAGTTCCCACGGCTTGTTGATCCGGGCGCCCTGCTCCAGCAGGATCCTATCCCCCGCTTTGACGCACAGCCCGCCCAGGGTTTTTACTTGAAGGAGCGCGTCGTTCATCGTTGTTCCTCCCCTCGTGCCCGGTCAAAGCGTGGCCAGGGCGGCCAGCCGCTTTTCCATGGCTTCGTAATGGATGCTAAAGGTGAGCGCGGTCTCCCGGGTGATGCGCTGCTGCTGCACCAGCCGCAGAAGGCTGGCGTCCATGGTGCGCATGCCCTCCGCCGCGCCGGCCTGGATGGCCGCGTCGATCTGGTGGGTCTTGGCCTCCCGGATGAGGTTGCGGATGGCGGCGTTGGAATACATCACTTCAAAGGCCACCGTCTGGCCGCCGTCCACGGTGGGCACCAGCTGCTGGCTGATGACCGCCTGCAGCACCATGCTCAGCTGGATGCGCACCTGATCCTGCTGGCCGGCGGGGAACACGTCCACGATGCGGTCCACCGTGCTGGCGGCGCCGGTGGTGTGCAAAGTGCTGAACAGCAGCTGGCCGGTCTCGGCGGCGGTCATGGCCACCTCGATGGTCTCCCGGTCACGCATTTCGCCCAGGAGGATGATGTCCGGGCTTTCCCGCAGGGCGCTGCGCAGCGCCGCCAGATAGCTTGGGGAATCGCTGCCGATCTCCCTCTGGGTCACGATGCTCCTGCCGTGGCGGTGGATGTACTCAATGGGGTCCTCCATGGTGATGATGTGGCCTTCCCGCCGGTGGTTGATGCGGTCGATCATGCAGGCCAGCGTGGTGGATTTGCCGCTGCCCGCCGGGCCGGTGACCAGCACCAGCCCCTTCATCCGGTCGGCGGCGGCCAGCACCGCTTCGGGGATGGACAGCGCCGCCGGGTCTGGCAGGCCGAAACGGATGACCCGCAGCACCACCGCCAGCGATCCCCGCTGGTGCAGCACGCTGGCCCGGAAGCGGCCCATCTCACGGATGGCGAAGGAGAAGTCGTCGTCGGCGTCGCCGGCGGCCACCCGGGCCGTGTTCCGGCCGCAGAGGGCATAAATGGCCTGTACGATGGCCCCGGTGTCCTCGGGCAAGAGGGGCTCGCCCTCCCGGCGCTGCCGCCCGCTGATCTTATAGGTCAGCGGCAGGCCGGCGACCACGAAAATGTCCGAAGCGCCCAGGTCCAGCGCCCGCTTGAGAATGCCGGTGATCTCCATGCTTGCTCTCCTCCCCTTCTGTCAGAAACTTCCGTCCCACAGGTCCAGGCTCTCGTCCCCCTGCCATTCCTGGCTCAACCGCCAGGAGTCGATGCGCCAGCCGCCGTCCTTTGCAAGGACGAGGCGCACTGTCAGGCGGCGGCCTTCCTCCCCTTCTATCACGGCCTCCAAAACGCCCTGTTCGTCCGCCGCAATGCCGCCGGGCAGGCTCGTGCCCTCTGCCAGGGCCCCGTCCATCTTGGCAAGCCAGCGCCATGCCTCGTTTTCACATTCCGCGTCCAGTTCAAAGCGCTCCATCGCCCGCTGTGCCAGGGCCAGGTCCGCCCGGGCGGTGGAGAAAGCCAGCACCGCCAGCACCGCCAGGCACACCGCCGCCACGGCGATCAGCAGCGTCAACGCGCCGGAACGCACCGGCATGTGGGCGTGTTCTTTATACCGCATGGGGCTTCCTCCCTCCCGGCCGGTCAGTCCGGCCAGTAGCGCACAAATTCAAAATCGCAGAGTTCCCCGCCCCCAGCGGCGCGCACCGCAAGGTGCAGGGTGACGGTGCGGCCCGCCGTATGGGGCCGCTCCGTCAGTTCCATGGAAAGGCGGTAGGTCTCGCCGCTGGGGCCGGTGCGCTCCACCTCGCCCTTCGCGGCGTCCCCTTCGTCCAGGCCCGCAAGGCGCAAAAAGTCCGCCTCGTCCGCGGCGGCATAGAACTCTTCGCTCACATTCTGCACCAGCCGCTGGGCGTCGGTAAGGCGGCGGGCCTCCAGCGCCTGCGCGCGGGCCGCGCTGAACAGCTGGGCCAGCACCGCGGTCAGCCCCAGCAGGAACACCGTGAGCAGCAGGCATTCCACATAAAACGCCATGGATCTGCGCCGGTTCATGCCGCACCTCCTTCGGCGCTTCGCAGCGCCGCGTCAGCGGTCTTGCCATCCACCGTGAGGCGAAGAAGCGCAGGGGCGGCCCACTGGGCGGTGAACTCCTGCGCCGGGGCCAGCGGCTGGGCGGCGGCGGGGTCGGTGGCTGCATCGGCGGCGCAGAACTGCTCCACCAGCCAGCCGTCCGCCAGGTAGATGCGGAACTCATAGCCGCTTTCCGGTTCGGTCAAAACCAGCATGTCCCCCTCGGGGCCGCTGCTCAACCGCACCGCGCCGGCGGCGTCGCCCGAGCGCACCCGGGTGATGAGGCTGCCCAAGGCGGCCCTGCCCTGTTCGTTGGCGCTCCGGCTGGCCTCCAGCCGGCCATAGAGCCCGGCCCCCAGGGCGGTGAGCCAGAGGATGCACCCCAGCATCAGCGCGAACAACGCCAGGGAAAAGACCGGTGTCGCCCGGCCGGATGAGCGGCGCATGGGGCGCCCTCCTTTCACGCAGCGGCCCGCGGGGGCCGGTCATTTTTGCAGCACGGTGACCTGCGGCGGCAGATTGGAGGCAAAGGCCTCATAGGCCACGATGTAGCGGTCATGGTTGATCTGCAGGCCGTAATGGTCGGTGAGATAATTCAAATCTTCGGGGTAATAGCCTTCCACCGCATAGCACTGAACGGCGCTGCGCAGCACGGCCTTCCTCAGGGCCTCCGCTCCCTGGCTGCCCAGGTCGGCGCCCACGCGGCCCAACCCCCAGGCGCAGCCCAAAGCAAGCGCCGCCGCCAGCGTCAGCGCCGCCAGCGCGCGGCGCAGCAGCCGGCCGGGAGTAAGGGACGTTCTGTCATGATACATAAGCGCCTCCTTATCCCACCGTGCCCAGGATGCCGATGAGCGGCAGCATCACCGACAGCAGGGTGACGCCCACCGCCACGGTGAGGAACGCCGAGATCGCGGGCTCCACCATGTCCACCACCCGGTCCAGTTCGTCGTCCGCGTCCTGGGTGAAGAGGCTGGTGAGGCGGGCCAGCACCTGCTCGATCTTGCCGCTGCGCTCGCCGCTGAGCAGCATCCGGGCATACAGGGGCTCGAAAAGCTTCTGGTCGTGCACCGCCGCGGCAAGGCCGGACCCCTGGGCCATCTGGGCCCGGGCGGCGATGATGGACGCGCGCAGCCCGGCGTGGTCCGCCATGCCCTCGGCGGCCTCCATGGCGGCGTCGGCGTCCAGGCCGCTGGCAATGAAGATGTCCAGCGCGCCCGCAAGACGCGCCACCGCCAGTTTGCGGCTGGCAGCGGCGGTGAGGGGCAGCCGCTGGAACACATGGCTCAACCGGGCGCGGCCCGCAGCGGTGCGGCCCATCGCCGCGCCCGCCGCCACCAGCACGGCCAGCACCAGCGTGGCCGCCAGCGCCCCGCCGCCCACCCAGTAGGCCAGGCGGATGTAGCCGTAGCTGCTGGTGGCGATGTCGCCCACCAGGCCCTCGTACACACCGGTGAACACCGGCAGCACCCAGGCCAGCAGCACCGCCAGGATGGCGGCCATCAGGCCCAGCAGCACCGCGGGATAGACCACGGCGCTGCGCAGTTTCTTTTGCAGGCGCGCCTGCGAAGCATAGTACCGGGCAAGGCTGTTCAGCACCGCCTCGGTGCGGCCCGCCTTTTCGCCGGCGGCGATCATGCGCACGGCATAGCCGGGCAGCGCGCCGGTCTGTTCCACCGCGGAGGACAGGCTCTCGCCCAGCAGCAGGGCCTTCTGCATGGTGCGGGCGGCCTCCCTGAAGGGGCCCGCCGCGCTGTCTTCGCCGAGCAGGCCGGAAGCCTCGTCCGGCTGGATGCCCGCGCCCAGCAGCAAAGCCAGATTCTCGCACAGGGCGCTCACCGCCAGCGCGTCAAGTTCCCGTTTTGCCATAATGCCTCTTCCTTTCCCATGTGATGCGCCGGCCACGGGGCCCGCAGTCAATAGGTCTTGTAGTCCCGGTAGTTGCTGCCGTTGCCGATGAATCCGGCGTCGGCGCCGCCCGCGGCGAAGGTCAGGTCCACCCGGGTCCAGGTCTTGCGGTCCACCTCGATCTTGACGGTGATCCAGCCGGTCTCCTCCAGCCAGATCATGTTCCAGGCATGATAGAGGTCGTTGGGCGCCACATAGCCGGTGATGACCTTGGTGGGCACCCCCTGGCTGCGGAGCATGGCGGCGGCCAGCACCGCGTAGTCGATGCAGATGCCCTTGCCGGTGGCCAGGGTCTCATCCGCGTCGGAGAGATAGCCTGTGCCGATGGTCTCGGCCTTGGGGGTGTCGTAGGCGATGTGGTCCACGATGTAGGCATAGACGGCGGACACCATGCCCGCCTCGTCCGCCGCGCCCGCCGCCAGCTGCTGTGCCAGCGTCACGCAGTCGTCGCCGGCGGCGTAGTTCACATAACAGCTGGGCCGCAGGAACGGCTCCAGTTCGCTGGCCAGCTGCACCTGCTCGGTGCGGGCGTACTTTTCGCTGTATTGGGTGCCGGCCACGTTCTCCATCACCCGGAAGGTGTATTCCCCGTCGCCGCTTTGCAGCGGGCAGGCGATGGGGGAGCCGTCGCCGGGCAGGTCGTAGTTGTATTTCACGTCCCCGAACACCACCTGGAACTTCAGGCGTTTTTCGCTCACGGCGCTCACCGCCACATAGCCCTGGGCCAGGTGGCTGGTGTCCAGCAGGCAGTCGTTTTCGCCGGTGGCGGCAACCGCGTCAAAGGCCGATTCCGCCATGGGCGGGGCCTGGTAACCGCCGGCCTGCCCCACCGGCTCCGCCGTTTCCCGGGCCGGGGCAGAGGGGGTTGGGGCGCCGCCCGCGCCGCAGGCGGAAAACAGTGCGCAGACCGCCAGCAGCGCGCACAGCCATCGACGCTGCATCCCCTTCCCCCCTTTTCCTGCGGGGCACACGCCGCCCCGCACGCTCGCTCTACTGTTAATTATATCGGCCCTGGCCAAAAAGTAAAGCAGAGTATAAGCGAGCAGGCCCGCCGCTGCGCGGCGGGCCTGCTTTGTTCCGGCCGGGCGGGTAACGCATCACCGGCGGGACTTTGCCTCCGGGCCGTCCGCATGGAAAATGCGGTACTGGTTTTTGCCGCGGCGCTTGGCCTCGTAGAGGGCCGCGTCCGCGTTGGCCAGCAGGGCGTCGTAGCCGTCTCCATGGTCCGGGAAGAGAGAGGCGCCGATGCTGCCCATGATCTGGTAATGGATGTTCCCGTTGCGGTAGGGATTGCGGAACAGGGTGCAAAGCCGCTCCAGGCGGTTTTCCAGCACTTCCCGGTTCACGTTGGAGACGAACACCACGAATTCGTCGCCGCCGTAGCGGGCCACCACGTCGGAGTGGCGGAACACGCTCTGGATGCGCTGGGCGATGCAGCGCAGGATGTCATCGCCCACCATGTGCCCCAGGGCGTCGTTGGCTTTTTTGAAGTCGTCCACGTCAATGAAGATCAGCGCCCCGCAGGCGATCTTGCCCTTTGTGAGCCGCTCGTGGACGTTGCGCTCGAAGTAAGTCCGGTTGTACAGGCCGGTCAGGCCGTCCCGGTTGGCCTGCTCCTTCCAGCGGTCCAGCTCGTTACGCCAGTTCGCGGTGTTCACCAGAACGCCCTCGATCACCGCGCCGTTCTCGCTCTCCGCCCGCTGCAGGTGCAGTTCCATCCACTCGTACCCGCCGTCGGACACACAAACGCGCACCGTGCCCTCCACCCAGGGGATCTCATCCCGGGCGCAGCGGCCCATCATATCCAGGAAGTCCTCTTCATCGTTCTCGTTCAGGATCTCGGAGCTGCGCAAAAAGGCGATGACGTCGGGGAATTCCGTTCTTCCCTCCATCACCGGCGAGAAAGCCGCCGAGAAGCTGATGCTGCCCGCGTCCGGCCGGTAGCGGAAGGTGACGATGCTGCTCTGTTTTTTGTCTTCGCGCCGCTCGGAAGCCTGGGGCGAGAGCAGGGCGCCCTCGGGGTCCACGCACCTCAGCCGCCCGTTCTCCCAGGCGGCGCTTTCAAACTCCGCCGCCGGCATCGGCCGGAAGAACACATACCCCTGCACGGTGTCGCAGGCGGCGTGGCGAAGATGGCGCACCTGCTCCATGTTTTCCACGCCTTCGGCCACGGTGTTGATGTGCAGCTTGCCGGCCATCTTCATGATGGATTCCACCACGCAGCGGCCCCGGTGCGAGTCGTTGTCGCCCACAAAGAAGCTGCGGTCCAGCTTGATGGCGTCCACGTTCAACTGGTTGAGCAAGCCCAGCGAAGAATAGCCGGAACCGAAGTCGTCCAGCGAGCAGCCAAAGCCTGCCTCGTGCATCCGGTCGATGAGCTGGCGCACGCCCTGGGGGTCGTCCAGCAGGATGGTCTCGGTGAGCTCGAACTCGATGAGGCCCCGGTCCACCTTGTATTTGTCGCGGATGGTCTGGCATTTTTCCAAAAAATCCGGCGAGCCCAGGTTCTGGCGGGAGAGATTCACCGACACCGCGCACAGTTCCCTGCCCTGCTGTTTCCAGCGGGCCAGGTCGCGGCAGACCTGTTCAAAGACGAACTGGTCGATGCGGGTGACGAAGCGGTACTTTTCCAGCATCGGGATGAACACCGACGGGGGGATCATGCCCCGCTTGGGGTGCTGCCAGCGGATGAGCGCCTCGGCGCCGGAGACCCGCCGGTCCTCCAGGCGGACCTTGGGCTGGTAATACACCTTGAAGTCGCCGGCCCGCAGCGAGGTGTCCAGCCAGTTGATCGTTTCTTTTTCTTCCAGCTGGGCCTGCTGCCAGGCGGCGTCGTAGAAGGTGCAGCCCCCGTGCATCTTATCGCCAATCTTGCGCGCGGTGCTGCTGCGCTCTTCCATGGCGGTCACGTCGGTCTCGCCGGGCCGGGCCGTATCCGCGCCGAAGCGAAGCTCCAGATAATAGGGGTTTTCCCGGTTCGCGTTGAATGCGTTGACTTTCTTATACATCTCCTGCAGCCGATGCTCGATCTCTTCCTTGTCCTGCCCCTCCAGCAGCATATAGAACAGGTCGGCGGAGGCGCGGGTGATAAGCTCGCCCGGGCGCAGGCAGCTTTTCAGTGTGTTGTAGAGATAGCGCAGGGTGCGGTTGCCCTCTTCGATGCCATAGATGTTGTTCACCAGCTTGAAGCCCTGCATGTCCGCGGAGACAAGGGTGTAGTCGCTGCTCTTTTCCAGCAGCGCCGCCGCGTCGTAGCGGAAGCGGGCGTCGCTTTTGCCGCCGGTGAGCGGGTCCACGAAGGCCATGTGTTCAAGGCTCGCCTGATAGCGCCGGCGAAGGACGGTCATGGTGATGAGCACACCGCCGAACACGATGCCCAGCAGCAGGGTGAGCCAAAGGTTCTCGGTCACCAGCGGGTCTATGGTCTTGCCCAGCAGGTCTGCGGGGATGATGGTGAGCACATACCAGTCGTTGGCCACCAGCGGGATGTAGCTCACCAGCACCGCCGCGCCGCCTTTTTCGATCCTTGCCACGCCGGGCCGGCCCGCGTGGATGTCATCATACATCTGGCCGAACTGGCCGCGCTCCTCTTTCGTGCCGTTCATCCAGGCGTCCTGCAGAAGGGTGGACATCTCGCTGTTGTCGCCCTCGGCCAGCAGTTCGCCGTCCCGGGTGATGACGCGGGAGGTGCCCTCGCCGCTGAAGCTCTGGGTGGAGAGCATGCCGGTGAGCAGGCTGGCGTTCTTGACGCCCAGCAGCACCTGGTCCCCCGTCGCCTCGCCGGCGGAGTAGTAGACGCCCAGTTCCGGCTCGTGGGACATGATCAGCTGGGTGGCGCCGGCATGCACCATATCGTCGCCCGCCAGCGTGGAACAGTGCTCCCTGATCCACGCCTTGGCTTCCTCCACATTGGCCGCCAGATACAGCTCGTCAAACCCGGATACCGACGCCTTGCGCGCCAAAAATTCCGGCAGCGCCTCCTCGTCCAGAAGCACGGCGCTGTCCCGGATGATGTTCATGCTTTCCATTGATTGGGAGATGCGGCTGTCCACCAGGGTCGCGATCTGGTCCGAAACATCCAGCAGCCAGTTCCTGGTGCGCTGCGCGGTGGCGTCCCGGATCGCAAAGCCGTTCGCCAGAAACAGCGTGCCGGTCACCAGGATCGCGATGCTCAGACCCAGCATCGTCAGGAGCATGCCCTTACGGTACTGATTGATGGTCTGTTCGTGTTTCATCCTATTCACCGTCCACAAATGCGGGGGAAAACACCCGCGTCAAATCTGCAATCCTTTCTTATTTTATCACACAAAGCCCTCTATGACAACATTGCTTCTTTGCGACGGCGCGGCAGGACCGCATGCGAAAAGGGCTGCATCCAGAGGCCGCCCGCGAGACGCCGCGCAGGCCGTTTCAGAAAATGTTTCCCTCTGCTGCTTTAATATGAAACTTTTATGAGATCGCTCCAATAACAATATGTGAAGGCCTTATAAAATGACATGCGTGCACAATTATTATCCAGCTAAACCCTTAAGCGACAGATCGTTGAAGCCCCCGGATACACAACGCCAAGTATCGCTGTAAAGCTGTTTCTCGTCGGTTGTGTACAACTATACAATAGCCTACGACGACTTTTTGGTACTGGCTTAGCGGGTTTTTGTATGCGTGTTGGATAACGGGGGGATACCGTTGAAAAAAGACTCTTCGGACAATGCGATCGGCACATCTTTGATGGCCACTGTCGGATAAGTTCGTTTTGGATCGCGGGAATTATAGCATGCAAGATGGGAAATAATTGACAATTCGCCATACTTCAGCCATGATAGAAGAAAAAGGCCCCGACAAGCGAGGTGAAGCCGTTGACCAGTGTTTGCAGAGCCATTTTCAAAGCTATCCATGAGGGGAAATGGCTAAGTGTCGAGTATAAAAACAAAAGCGGGCAGACCACCAAGTATTGGCTGGCCATAAAATCCCTTGCGCCCCGAACGGGGCAGATGGTTGTGGAAGGCCTGCACTTAGGGAAACTGTCGGTACAGGAACTCTATGTGCGGATGGAGGGCATTCAGTCAGCGGAAGTGATCGACGGCTCCTGGTACCCCATCAATGAGAAGCTCGTGCAAGACATTTTGAAAGATCCCCGCCGTTATGAGCCGTGGTTTGGAAACACCACCAATCTGCGGGTCTTGGAGTATCTGACGCTCTGCAACAAGCTGGACACGACTCCCTACAAAACGGAGTACGCATTGATTCATCAGCTGGATGAGGACAGCTTTTGCGATGGCGAGCTTTCCTTGACGGAAGAACAATTCGCCGGAATCGTGCAGAACTTCCAGCGCAAAAGCGAGCAAAAGGCTGAAGGAAAGCCTATGCAGATTCGACAGCTGGCACTGAACCTATTGAGCGTGGAAACACCCCGGGGACTGTACGTGCTGGCCTATCGCCCCCTTGCGCTGGATGTGACAAAGCGCAGCCTCCGTGTCATCGATGAGGCAGTGATCTGCCGGGAATTCACCTTGGAGGGGGTCAAGATCAGTGCGCACTCCTTCCTGGATGCGGAAGACTACGATCTGCTGGATGACTTCGAGCATAATGCGGAGCAAATCAAAGACTGTATCACACGCACCAGCTGCCAGCGGCACGGTGTGAATGATATGCCCTATCTGGTGGCGATTGGCTGGGATTGCCTGGTGGACTTGGAAAGGGAATACAAAGGGATCACAGCCATGTTTGAATCCACGGACGGCGAAGGCCCCACCGCGCCCATTCGTGCCTTTTTTGGCGAGATGACCGCCCGCCCCCGCCGGAAAAAGTCATTCCCGCTGGCCCTGATCAACGGACGGGCTAACCTGGACCAGTTGCTGGCCATCAACAATGCCATGCGCTATCCATTGGCCTATGTTCAAGGTCCGCCAGGTACAGGGAAAACCAGCACCATCGTTAGTACCATGACCACGGCTTTCTTTAATGAACGTACAGTGCTGTTTGCTTCCTACAACAACCATCCGATCAACGGCGTGGTGGAGAAACTGCAAGCTCTCACCTATCGGGGAAAAACGATCCCCTTCCCGCTGGTGCGGCTGGGCAACCGGGAATGCGTGAAGAAGGCGCTTCGCTCCATCCGCAAGATGTACGAAGACTGCAAGAAGATCACCATCTACGAAAAGACCCTGGACCGCAACCACACCGAGCGCGCCGAACGTGCGCGCCGTCTCACCGACCTGCTGGAGCGTTACGACACCATCCTGGACCTGCAGGAGCGCAAGGAGACGATCCAGCGCCTGCTGGAAGCGCGCAGCCACATGAACTTCCAGTACGAGCTGCAGGCAGGGCAACTGCCACAGGTAGAGGCGGAGCTCAAGCGCTGTGGAACAGTGACCACCGCAGACGCCTTGGCGTTGCTGGACCAGAACACCGAGGACTTTTTGAAGTATCTGTATTATACTTCCGCAAAGTATATTCGCCGACTGGGAGAACCCAAAAACAGCGATCTTCTGGAATTGGTCAACAGCGACGAAAACGACCCGGAGGTCATCGTGGCCTTCAACAAATACCTCTCCAAAACCGAGAACCTGAAAAAATTCCTGCGCATCTTCCCCTTCGTTGCCACCACCTGCATTTCGGCCCAGCGCCTGGGTGACCCGGAGCCAACCTTCGACATGGTTATCATGGACGAGGCCAGCCAGTGCAACACGGCGGTCTCGCTGGTGCCCATTCTGCGCGGGGAATCGCTGATGCTGGTGGGGGACCCTCAGCAGCTTCAACCGGTCATTCTTCTGGACCCCCACGACAACGAGGTGCTGCGCCGCCGCTATCATGTGAGCGAGGAGTACGACTACATTCAGAACTCCATTTACAAGTGCTTCCTGGCGTGTGATGCCGTCAGCGACGAGGTATTGCTGCGCTACCATTATCGCTGCGATCCCAAGATCATCGGCTTCAACAACAAAAAATACTATAACCGGAAGCTCAAAGTGGCCAGTGAAGGCAGCAGCAAGCACCCGCTGGTTTTTGTGGATGTTCCAAACGACACCAGCAACGACAAAAACGTTGCCCCGGCGGAAGTGGCTGCCATCGATCGTTATCTGACCCGTAACCCGGACCGCTCGGTGGGGATCATCACGCCCTTCACGAACCAACGGGAACAGATCGAGCAGATGTTGGAGGAGCACGGGCACAAAAACGCCAGCTGCGGCACAGTGCACGCCTTCCAGGGCGACGAAAAGGACGTCGTTCTGTTTTCTCTGGCCTTGACCGACAAAACCAGCCCAAAGACCTACAGCTGGCTGCGAAACAACAAGGAACTGATCAACGTGGCCACTTCACGGGCGCGGGAACAGCTGATCGTGTTATCCAGCAGTAAGGAACTGGAGCGGCTACACGCCAACGAATCGGACGACGACCTTTACGATCTGTATCGGTATGTGCGCACCAGCGGTGTGTCCGAGGTGGCGCCGAAGCCTGCGGCGTCCCGCGCTCTGGGCATCAAGCCCTACAGCACAAAAACTGAGGCCGCCTTTCTGGAAAACCTCAATCATGCTCTGGACAATGTGTTCGTTGCCGGCAGCCGCTGCGTGGTGCGCCGGGAAGTGGCCATCGCCCACGTGTTCCAGGACAACCCAAGCGCCATCGACCTGTTCTACACCGGGCGCTTCGACTTTGTGGTATACCAGAGAGAGGGACGGCAGTATACGCCGGTGTTGGCCATTGAGCTGGATGGCCGCGAACACCGGGATGACCCCGTGGTACAGGCAAGGGATGCGAAAAAAGCTCGCATCTGCCAGGAGCACGGGTTTGAACTTATCCGCGTTGACAACACCTATGCCCGTCGTTACCATTACATCAAAGAGATTTTGATCCATTACTTTGATGGGAAACCCTCTGGCGGGCGGGATCATACATGCGCGTCCGAAAGCGGGTGAACCACCGGTACAGTAGACAAAACAGAATTTGGGCATATAATAGAGACAGAAACCAAACGAAGCGGCGCTTCGGGAAAGGAAAACGCCATGATCCGTTTCTTCCTGTATTATGAAGAGCGTTATGAAGCCTGCGCGGAATACGCGCGCGGTCTGTTTCGTGCGCCTTCATGGGGAGAGAGACGGGGTCGTTGAGGGATTCCTCCAACGAAAAAAACCGCTTGCCATGGAAGGCAGGCGGTTATTTTTTTCGATTGGAGGGAAAGAAAATGCCAACTGTGGATATGGTGCGTACCGGACAAAACATCAATCGTCTCCGCAAGCAAACGGGGCTTTCCACCGCGGACCTTCAGGCGGCGCTGGGGCTCGCTTCACCCCGCGCCATCTTCAAATGGCAGCGCGGCGATTGCCTGCCGACCGTGGACAACCTGGTCGTGCTGGCGGCGCTGTTCGGCGTGCGGATCGACGATATTCCGGCGATCGACGCGGCGGGATAACGCCGCAAAACTGGCTTCTGACCCAGGCAGAGCGTCAAAGGCGTCCTGCCTGTTCTATGGCCCCTTAGTCAAGTTGGTGCAAGACACCGGCCTCTCAAGCCGGAGGCGCTGGGTTCGAATCCCGCAGGGGTCACCATATACGGGGAGGCGGCGAAGACGGCGAGTCGCGGCAGACTGTAAATCTGTTGCCTTCGGGCTAAGAGAGTTCAAATCTCTCCCTCCCCACCACAGGGCCCCTTGGTCGAATCGGCTCAAGACGCCGGGCTTTCAATCCGGAAATGTTGGGTTCAAATCCCACAGGGGTCACCATAGCGGGAGTCCGTTGCTGGCGATGGTTCCCAAGCAGAAAGTAAGGCCCCGCAGCAACCGCTGCGGGGCCTTACTTGGTGCGCCCGACTGGATTCGAACCAGCGGCCTTCCGGGTCGGAGTTCCCAGACACACAAAGCAAAACCGCGCTCTCAAGCTGTTTTTCGTCGGTTGTGCACAAAGTTGAAAACTATATTAAAAGCCCGCAAAGCCTTTTCAGAACTGGCTTCGCGGGCTTTTGCATGCGTGGGGTCAAATGGTGGTCAGAATAGTGTAGAAGTAATTTGATTTCTAAAGCTATATTTTGCGAGCTTTGCTTCTAATGAAAGCCAAATGGACTTGAGAGAGTTGTTGCATTGGATTGTTATTTCATGACATTTTCTAGCAAAGGAATAATCCGCTAAATCATAGATTACATTACTACCGCTGATGGCCTTGAAATACTCCTTTGCATAGTGAATTTATCGTTTGCGCTAACTCCTTGTTTCACGGTTGCGATTAGCGTTTACGCTGACGAACGCATTACGGTCGTTAAGTACCGCGCTGCTATCTTGGTACATCAGCTCATAGTTCATGTTTGATGTGTGGGTGAATGCGCTTTTGTCAAGGAAAAGAAATTGAGAAACAGGGATCGGATTCTTGCATTCTGTGTCATCCAATGTAAACATTGATATATGGCGCGGAGAAAAGAAGTTTTGAACGGAATATTGGCCTTCCTGATTTCGCTCAGCCC
>DWXV01000013.1 GCA_019119025.1 Candidatus Allofournierella excrementigallinarum | reverse complement strand
ATGGCGGAAAACGGACGAAATTGCAAGAAGAATCGCCGTGCATTTCGCTGCTTTTTCCATTTTCTTTTTTGTTTCTATGCAAAAAAACTGCTGTGGCTTGATTGCCACAACAGGTTTTTCGACAGTCTGAGGGAACGGCCGGCTTTGCCGGCCGTTCCCTTTGCCTGTGTTTAGAGGAGGAACGGGAATGAAAGAAAAGCCCATCCTGCCGCCGGCGCTGCCCGAAGGGCTGGAAACGGCGGAACGGGGCGAGGAACTCGCCGCCATGGCCGCCGCAAGGCAGGAGCCGCTGGCCCGCTGGCATTTCTGCGGGCTGGACCTCTGCGGCGAAACGCTGCGGGAGATGCGCTTTGAACAGTGCCTGTTCGAGGGCTGCCGCTTCACCGGGGCCGACCTGCGGGCGGCAAGCTTTGTGGACTGCCGGCTGAAACACTGCGAGCTTTCGGCGGTGCGGGCCGGCGAAGTTTACTTCCTGCGCTGTCAGCTGCAGGGGGTCAAGGCGGTGGCGGCATCCCTGCCGGACTGCCGCCTTGCCCATGTGCGGCTGGAGGGGTGCAACTTCACCGAAGCGAACTTCACCGGCGCCAGCGTGGAGCGCGTGCGCCTGGAGGAGTGCGATTTTTCCGCCGCCAGCCTCAGTGAATGGCGGCACAAGGAACTTTCGCTGGCGCGCAGCAGATTTTTCCGCACCAGCTTTTTCAAAACGCCGCTGGCGGGGCTTGACTTCACCGACAGCGAGCTGGAGGGCGTGGTGGTGAGCGACGCCGCCGCAGAACTCAAAGGCGCTACGGTCAACGTGCGGCAGGCAGCCCAGCTTGCCCGCCTGCTGGGCGTGACCGTCCGCTGAAACGCGACTTTTTTACCGAGGAGACAAGAGGGGAATCATGGCAAGACAAGTGGATCTTTTGAAAGGGAACATCCTGCGCTCTCTGACTTTGCTGGCGCTGCCCATCATGGGCAGCCAGCTGGTGCAGATGGCCTATAACCTGATCGACATGATCTGGATCGGCCGGGTGGGCGCGGGCGCCGTGGCCGCCGTGGGTGCGGCGGGCATGTTCATGTGGCTTTCCAACGGCATGGCGGTGCTGCCCCGCATGGGCGGCCAGGTCAAGGTGGCCCAGAGCATCGGCGCGGGCGACATCGAGGCCGCCGGGCGCTATGCCGCGGCGGCGCTGCAGATGGGCGGCGTGATGTCGCTGGCCTACACGGCGGCGATGCTCGTTGGGGCGGGGCCGCTGATCGGTTTTTTCCGGCTGAACAGCGCCGAGGTGGAGGCCCAGGCCCGGGCCTATCTCATCATCGTGGGTTTCGGCATGTTCTTCTCCTTCGTCAACCAGGTGCTGGTGGCCCTCATCAACGCCACCGGCAACAGCCGCACCCCCTTCTTTGCCATGGCGGTGGGCCTGGGCGCCAACATCGTGCTGGACCCGGTGCTCATCTTCGGCGCAGGCCCCTTCCCCAAGTGGGGCGTTGCAGGCGCGGCGGTGGCCACCGTCGCCGCCCAGGGCATCGTGTTCGCCCTGCTGGCCCGCTATGCGGCGCAGGACCAGACCCTGTTCGCCCACGTCCGCCTCAAGCGGCCTGCCGCCCGAGATGAACTGGCGGCCATCGCCAAGGTCAGCGGCCCGGCCACCGTGATGAACATCATCTTTCCGCTCATCGGCATGGTCATCGCCCGGCTGGTGGCCGGCTGGGGCGACGCGGCGGTGGCGGTGCAGAAGGTGGGCAGCCAGATCGAGTCCATCAGCTGGATGACCGCCGACGGCTTTGCCGCCGCGGTGAACAGCTTCATCGCCCAAAACTGCGGCGCGGGCAACCTGCGCCGGGCGCGGCGGGGCTTCGGCGCGGCGTTTCTGCTCATGACCGTCTGGGGCATCCTGTGCAGCGCGCTGCTCATTTTCTGCGCCGCGCCCATCTTCCGCTTCTTCATCCCGGAGGCGGACGTGCTGCCCATGGGCGTGGACTACCTGGTCATCCTGGGCTATTCCGAACTGTTCATGTGCTGGGAGATACTGGTGGGCGGCGCCTACGCGGGCTTTGGCAACACTCTGCCCTCCAGCGTGGTGAGCATCGTGTTCACCGGCCTGCGCATCCCCGCGGCCATCGCCCTCAGCGCCACGGCCCTGGGCCTTTCCGGCGTGTGGTGGAGCATCTCCATCTCCAGCATCTTCAAGGGCGTCATCCTCACCGGCGTCTTTCTGGCGTTCCTTGCGCGGCTGACCAGAAAACAGCAGATCTGCGTCCAATGAAAGAAGCCCCGGGCCATGCGGCCCGGGGCTTTTGTGCGCGAAAAATTATTTGCAGTAGTGCTCGATGTAGGCCTCGCGGCATTTGTCGATGATCTCCATCGCGGCTTCGTGGCCCTGCTCCTCGTTGACCACCGTCTCTTTGCCCTCCAGGTTCTTGTACACCTGGAAGAAGTGGCGCATCTCGCTGAACAGATGGCTGGGCAGCTCGCTGATGTCATGGTAGGAGTTGTAGGTGGGGTCGCTGAAGGGGATGGCGATGATCTTTTCGTCCAGCTTGCCGCCGTCCAGCATGGTGAACACGCCGATGGGGTAGCAGCGCACCAGGCTCATGGGCTGGATGACCTCGCTGCACAGCACCAGCACGTCCAGCGGGTCGCCGTCATCCGACAGGGTGCGGGGGATGAGGCCGTAGTTGGCGGGGTAGTGGGTGGAGGTGTAGAGGATGCGGTCCAGGATGATGAGGCCGGTCTCCTTGTCCAGCTCGTATTTCTTTTTCGAGCCTTTCTCGATCTCGATCACGGCGACAAAGTCTTCGGCGGTGATGCGGGCGGGGTTCATGTCATGCCAGATGTTCGACATTGATTCAAAACTTCCTTTCCGGGCCGGGCGGCAAACCGCGCCGCAGCCGTTGGTTTGCTACCAGTATAGCATATTCTTTGTGGCAAGGCCATAGGCCGGAAGGAAAAACTTTTTGCAAAGCCTTGACTTTTGCCCCTTTGCATAGTATGATATTCAAGCAGCGCTTCGCTGAGACCTGAACTTTCAGGCGCCCGTAGCTCAGGTGGATAGAGCAACTGCCTTCTAAGCAGTGGGCCGGGGGTTCGAGTCCCTCCGGGCGCACCAATATGTGGTGGCTATGGCGCAGTTGGCTAGCGCGCCAGATTGTGGCTCTGGAGGCCGTGGGTTCGAGTCCCACTAGCCACCCCACATTACAGGGAAAGCGAACTCGAGAGAGTTCGCTTTTTTCATAAACAAGCTGGGTTGTCGCCAAGCGGTAAGGCACGGGACTTTGACTCCCGCATCCGTGGGTTCGAATCCCGCCAACCCAACCAAAACGCCGGCAGGCTCCGAAAAGAGGCCTGCCGGCGTTTTTTTGCGCGATGAACAAAGTTGCCTCTTGACATTACACATCACGTAATGATATAATCGTTACACAATATGTAACGTCGTGGAGGGGCAGACATGGAAATCGTTAATCTGGACACCCGGGAAAAACAGAACGCTTTTATGAACCCGGCAAGGCAGGATATCCTGCGCCTGCTGCAGCTGGCGGGCCGGCCCATGACGCCGAAGGAGCTGGCGGATAAAATGGGCATTTCCGCCTCGTCGGTGACCTTCCACATCAAAAAACTGGCGGGGCTGGGGGTGGTGGCCCTGGACCACACCGAACAGATACGGGGCATCACCGCCCGCTATTACAAAGCGCTGAACGTGTCGGTGCGGCTGGGGCTGCTGGCCCCCGGCGGCAACGACGCGGCCCAGGAGATGTTTTTGCAGCGCACGGTGGAGCAGGTGCTGGCCGGGGTGCAGGGCCTGAAACGGCTGGCGGGGGAGAAGGGCCTGACCGAAGAGGACGTGATGGGCCTGGGGGACATGCACAGCGGCGTGGTCTATCTCACGAGGGAGGAAGCCATTGAACTGCAGCGCAGGATGATGGAGTTCCTCAGCGAGAGGGAGACGCCCCGCCCCGACGCCGCGGCCTACGAGTATGTGCTGATGGCCTACAACGCCGCGGAGGTGACGCCCGATGTTCGATAAACGCCACGGGCTGCTGCTCTTTCTCAACAGCCTTGCCAGCGGCCTGCTCTCGCCGCTGCTCACCCTGCTTTTGCTGGACAAAGGCCTCTCCCTGGCCGCCGTGCCGCTGGCGGTGGGCCTGTACTCGGCAACAGCGGTGGCGTTCGAATTGCCCAGCGGCATGGCGGCGGACCGCTGGGGCCGCAAAAACTGCTTTCTCATCTCGCTGGCGCTGCTGCTGCCCGGCCTGGGGCTGCTTATCCTGGGGCGGGGGACGGCGGCGGTGCTGGCGGCCATGGCGTTCCAGGGCCTCGCCCGGGCCTTTTCCTCCGGCAGCCTGGACGCGTTGGTGGTGGAGGAATTCCTGCTCAAAAACGGGCCGGAGGCGCTGCCCCGGTGCACTGCCCGCATCAGCGCTCTCACCAGCATCGGGCTGGCGGTGGGATGCCTTGTGGGCGGCGGCATATATGCTCTCACAGACCGCCTGTGGGCTGCCCTCGCCCTGAAAGCGACGGTGGTGCTGGCGCTGCTGGCTTTGGGGGCGGGCCTTGCCGAGCACCCGGTAAAGCGGGAAGAAGGGGAGCCGAACCCGGCGGCCCAGCTGGCCGCCACCCTGCGGGGCAGGGGCCTGGTGCGGGCGCTGGTGCTCTGTTCCGCCGCCCTGGCTCCGGCGCTTTTTTCGGTGGAGGTGTTCTATCAGCCCCGGTTCGAGCAGCTGCTGAACAGTTCCGCCGCCGGATGGGCCCTGGGGGCCCTGGGCGGAGGGGCGTTCTACGCCGCGGCGGCGGGGTCGGTGCTGGGGCCGCGCCTTACCCGCCGCCCCTCTTTGGAAAAGCTGCTGGGGGCCGCCGCCCTGGTTGGGGCGGGGCTGATGGCCCTGGGCGCTTCGGGGGCGCCGGTGACGTTCGTGGCGGCCTATTTCCTCTTTTATGTCATGGTCGGCTGGGGCGACTACCTGACTTCCAGCCTGATGAACGAGGCGGCTCCTCCCAGCCAGCGGGCCACCCTGCTCTCCGCCAGTTCGCTGAGCGTGCAGCTGGGCGGGCTCGCCGCTTCGCCCTTGCTCTCGGCGGGGGCGGCGGTGGGGACCATCCCTCAGGTGTGGCTGTCCACCGGCGGCGTGCTGGCGGCAGGCATGCTGGCCTGGCTGGCCGCGTGGGCCCTGCGCAGGCGCAAAGCAAAATAAAAACCTCCCCGCCCGGCCCGCAGGCCGAACGGGGAGGTTTCTGCTTGACAGGGCTTTACCGATGCGCGCCGGTGCCTTTTTCCATCAGATAGGTGGCGGTGAGGTCCGCCAGGTGCAGCTTGACCGCCAGCGGATAGGCGTCGTAGGCCTCGCTGATGGCGCGGCAGCCGCCCCGGGCGGCGTCGTCGAAGCCGCCCATGTGCCAGCGGATGGCCACCGCCTCGGCGGGCTTTAAGCGGATGAAGCGCTCGATGAGATAAACGCTCTTCTCGCCGTGGCCGTAGGGGAACTGGTCCTCCACCATGAAGATGGGCACCTTTTCCCACTGGCCGGTGGCCTCGTTTTTCACGTTGCGGCTGCCGGCCTTGTAATAATTGGCCTTGCACAGATCGTGCAAAAGGCCGCAGACGGCCATGCTTTCGGGGTTGTCGCCCTCTTCAAAAAAGCGGTCCATCAGGGCGTGATACACGTTCAGGCTGTGCATCACCAGCCCCTCCTCGCAGGCGCCGTGGAAACGGGTGGAGGCGGGCGCTTTGAAAAAGTCGGTGGAGGAAAGCCACTCCAGCAGCCTGTCCGCGCCGGGGCGGGAGACCTCCCGCCGCCAGATGTCGCAAAATTCTTCCCGGTATCCCATCACAGATCCATCTCTTCCAGGATGCCCTTCAGGATGGCGATCTCGTCGCGGCTCAGGCTGATGCCCTTGCCCATCTTGCTGCCGTCGGGCGACCAGTCGCGGATGTCGTACTTGGGCTCGCGGTCGTTCCAGCTCACCATGTTCAGCTGCCGCTCCCAGCCGTTGGCGCTCTGGGAAAGCACGGCGATGCGCTGGGTGATCTCGTATTTGAATTCTGCCATAACCTGCTCCTCGCTTTTGATGGTTTTCCGTGCCGCCTTCCGGGCGGACGTTCGCCTCTATTCTAATGTATCAAAAGCGAGAATGCAAGTGCGATTTGGCAAAAGCTGCCTTTTACCCCTGGGGGAATTCCTCCTTGCTGCACAGCTTGCTTTTTACCGTCTCGTCGCTCTCCACCCAGCCTTCCCG
Source organism: Candidatus Allofournierella excrementigallinarum (assembly GCA_019119025.1). GTDB lineage: Bacteria > Bacillota > Clostridia > Oscillospirales > Ruminococcaceae > Allofournierella_A > Allofournierella_A excrementigallinarum. Next base: position 22,921 of record DWXV01000013.1, on the reverse strand, counting down.
GCAGGCGTGGGCCTCCACCTGGGTGTAGTAGAGCGCCCCCTTCAGCGCGCCCTCGGCCACGGCTTTGGCCGCTTTGGCGCCGGGACTTGCCGCGCCAGAGGCGGCGGCCGGGGCCCGGCTGCGTTCGGGCGCGGCAGGCGGGGCGGGGGCCTTTGGCGCCGGGCCGGGCATCGCGTTCAGTTCGTGGTGCACGAAATCCTTGAGTGTGCTCACATGGGTCATCTCCTTCCTTTCTATAAGTTGCGCGAAAAAGGGCGGAATATGCATCACACGGAATGTAAAATCTGCAAAACAGAAACTCCTGCGATTTTACCCGCTTTTTACCGGAATGCGATAGCGGATTTTCGAAACCGGGCGGTATACTGTAACCGTTCCCCACAGGAGGGAACCAAATCCTGAGCAACACATGAATCGTAAGGAGAGAAAAGAAAATGAAAAAGTTTGTTGCTTTTGCGGCCGCTCTGTGCATGGCCGTGAGCCTGGCAGCCTGTGGCAGCGCCCCTTCTTCCAGCGCCCCCGCCGCCAACACCGACAGTTCTGACACCACCACCAGCACCCCTGCCTCCCAGATCGCTGAGCTGGAAGGCGCGGTGACCACCGGCGGCTCCACCAGTGTGGAGAAGGTCATCCTGGCCATGCAGGAGTCCTTCATGAACGCGAACCCCGGCGTTGACGTTACTTACGATCCCACCGGCAGCGGCGCCGGCATCACCGGTGCCTCTGAGGGCACCCTGGACATCGGCCTTTCCAGCCGCGCCCTGAAAGAGGACGAGACCGGCCTGGTGGGCACCACCTTCGCCCTGGATGGCATCGCCATCATCGTGAACAATGAGAACACCGTCACCGACCTGTCCCTGGAGCAGATCAAGGGCCTGGCCGACGGCACCATCACCAACTGGAGCGAGGTGGGCGGCCCCGACGCCCCCGTGGTCCTGATCGGCCGTGAGGCCGGCAGCGGCACCCGCGACGGCTTCGAGAGCATTGTCGGCGTGGAGGATGTCTGCGTCTACGATCAGGAGCTGACCAGCACCGGCGCCGTGATCGCCGCCGTGGCCGCCAACCCCAACGCTTTCGGCTACGCTTCCCTGTCCGCTGTGGATGAGAAGGTCAAGGCTGTGACCGTCGACGGCGTGGAGGCTACTGAGGCCACCGTGCAGGACGGCAGCTACAAGGTGCAGCGTCCCTTCGTCTTTGTCACCAAGGAGGGCGCTGAGCTGAGCGACGCCGCCCAGGCCTTCATCGACTTCGCCCTGAGCGAGGACGCCCACCAGCTGATCATCGACGCCGGCGCGGTGCCCCTGGCGTAACACACCCACGGTCCCCCGAAAAGAGCCGCACGGCCCGCGCCGTGCGGCTTTTGCCGGGCTGTGAAAGGAGAACGCCCATGAAAACCAAACACATCACCGAGGCGGTCATGCACGCCGTGTTCTTCATCTGCGGCATGCTGGCCATCGCCTTTGTGGCCCTCATCAGCCTCTACATCATCACCGCCGGCCTGCCCGCCATCAAGGAGATCGGCCTGGGCGAGTTTTTGCTGGGCACCGTGTGGAAGTCCACCGCCGCCGAGCCCAGCTTCGGCATCCTGCCCTTCATCCTCACCAGCATCTGGGGCACCCTGGGCGCCATCGTCATCGGCGTGCCGGTGGGGGTGCTCACCGCAGTGTTCCTCTCCAAGGTGGCCAGCCCCCGGGTAGCGTCCATCGTGCGCCCGGCGGTGGACCTGCTGGCGGGCATCCCCAGCGTGGTCTACGGCCTGGTGGGCATGATGGTGCTGGTGCCGCTGATGATGCAGGTGTTCCATCTGGACAACGGCACCTGCCTTCTGGCCGCCATGCTGGTGCTGGCCATTATGATCCTGCCCGGCATCGTGTCGGTGAGCGAGACGGCGCTGAACGCCGTGCCGCCCGAGTATGAGCACGCCAGCCTCGCCCTCGGCGCCACCTGGATGGAGACCATCTTCAAGGTCAGCCTGCCCGCCGCGAAAAGCGGCATCGGCGCGGGCGTGGTGCTGGGCGTGGGCCGCGCCATCGGCGAGGCCATGGCCGTTATGATGGTGGCCGGCAACGTGCCCAACATGCCGGGCCTGTTCAAGAGCGTCACCTTCCTGACCACCGCGGTGGCCAAGGAGATGAGCTACGCCAGCGGCCTGCAGAGGCAGGCGCTGTTCAGCATCGCTCTGGTGCTGTTCATCTTTATCATGCTGGTCAACGGCCTTTTGGGCCGCGTGCTGAAACGGGGGGAGAAGGAATGAGCACCATGCAGGCAACACTGAACGCATCCGGCGTGCGCGCCGAAAAAGCCGCCGCCCCTTCGAAACTCCGCCTGCGCAAGGCCAAGAGCGCTGTGCTGCTGGGCCTCGTCTATACGGCGGCGGCGCTCACCTGCGCGCTGCTCATCGGCCTCATCGGCTACATCTTCGTCAAGGGCGTGCCCCACATCACCTGGCAGCTTCTCTCCACCGCGCCCAGCGCGCTGAAGGACACCATCGGCATCCTGCCCAACATCCTGAACACCCTCTACATCGTGGCCTTCAGCCTGCTGCTGGCCCTGCCGCTGGGCGTGGGCGCGGCGGTGTACCTCACCGAGTACGCCACCAGCCGCCGCCTCATCAGCCTGGTGGAGTTCGCCACCGAGGCGCTGGCGGGTATCCCCTCCATCCTCTACGGCCTGGTGGGCATGCTGTTCTTCGCCCAGATGCTGGGCTTCAAGACCAGCCTTCTCTCCGGCGGCTGCACCCTGGTCATCATGATTTTGCCCACCATCATCCGCACCACCCAGGAGAGCCTCAAGACCGTGCCCGCCAGCTACCGTGAGGGCGCGCTGGGCCTGGGGGCCACCAAGTGGTATATGATCCGCACCATCGTGCTGCCCTCTTCGCTGGAGGGCATCATCACCGGCTGCATCCTGGCCGTGGGCCGCATCGTGGGCGAAAGCGCCGCCCTGCTGTTCACCGCCGGCGTGGGCACCGTCATTGCAAAAAATGTGTTCGCGGCCTTTTCCCGCAGCGGCGGCACTTTGTCTGTGGCGCTGTATATGTATGTGAGCGAGCGCGGCGAGTTCGACGTGGGCTATGCCATCGCCGCCATCCTGATGCTGCTGGTGCTGGGGCTGAACGCCGCCACCCGGCTGGTACGCAACCGAATGAAAAAGAAGGAGGGCGCACAATGAGCGAGACCCCCATTTTGCAATCGAAAGACCTTCACCTGTACTACGGCGAGACCGAGGCGCTGAAGGGCATCAACATGGACATCCAGAAGAACGAGATCACCGCCCTGATCGGGCCCTCGGGCTGCGGCAAGTCCACTTTCCTCAAAACGCTGGACCGCATGAACGACCTCATCCCCTCGGTGCGCATCACCGGCCAGGTGCTGCTGAACGGCCAGGACATCTACGAAAAGGACGTGGACGTGAACGAGCTGCGCCGCCGGGTGGGCATGGTGTTCCAGAAGCCCAACCCCTTCCCCATGAGCATCTACGACAACGTGGCCTACGGCCCCCGGCTCCACGGCAACCATTCCCACGCGGAGCTGGACGAGCTGGTGGAAAAGAGCCTGCGGGGCGCGGCGCTGTGGGACGAAGTGAAGGACCGCCTGAAAAAGAGCGCCATGGGCCTCTCCGGCGGCCAGCAGCAGCGCCTTTGCATCGCCCGGGCGCTGGCGGTGGAGCCGGACGTGCTGCTGATGGACGAACCCACCAGCGCCCTGGACCCCGGCAGCACCCTGCGCATCGAGGACCTGATGGCCGACCTGAAAAAGAACTACACCGTGGTCATCGTGACCCACAACATGCAGCAGGCCAGCCGTATCTCGGACAAGACCGCCTTCTTCCTGCTGGGCGAACTGGTGGAGTACGGCCCCACCATCCAGATCTTCCAGAACCCCCAGGACAAGCGCACCGAGGACTACATCACCGGCCGGTTCGGCTGACAAGGAGGCAATTATGCAGACCCGAAACAATTACACCGAGGCCCTGGGCCAGCTGCGCGTGCATGTGATGGAGATGGGCGGCGGCATCGTGCAGGCCATCGGCCGCACCCAGCGCGCCCTGGAGCAGCTGGACGCCGGCCTGGCCCGCGCAGTGATGGAAGGCGACGACGCGTTCGACCAGATGGAGCGGGACATCGAGCAGGAGTGCCTGACCCTGGTGGTCACCCAGAGCCCCGTGGCGGGCGACTGGCGGCGCATCGCCTCCATCATGCGCATGATCGCCGATCTGGAACGCATCGCCGACCACTGCGCCGACATCAGCGAGTATGTCATCAAGCTTTCCGGCAAGGACAGGGTGGACCACATCCCCTATTTCTCTGAGATGTTCGCCCTGATGCAGAAGATGGTGCAGGACACCGTGCAGGCCTATGTGGACCTGGACGTGGAGAAGGCCCGCCTTGTGGCCGCCCAGGACGACGCCCAGGACGACTACTTCGAGGAAGTGTGCGAGGAGCTGTGCCAGATGATGGCCGCCGATCCCGGCTCCATCTCCCAGTATGTGGATTATCTGATGATCGCCAAGTATCTGGAGCGCATGAGCGACCACGCCACCAACCTGGCGGAGTGGATCGAATACATCGTCAAGGGCGAGCTTCGCATCTGAGCCTTTTCTTTTTTCTTTTGCCGCCCCGGCCCGCCAAGGGCCGGGGCGGCGTTTTTCGTTTGCAGTTGCCAAGGGCGCTTTATCGTGCTATAATAATGAAACTTCGGGCCGGGCAGCGCGCCCGCGCGCCGCAGAGAGGGGAGAAAAGCAGCATGCAGAAAGTACCGTTCATCACACTGGAACAGGCCCGGCAGATCATTGCCGATGTGCCCACGCCGTTCCATATCTACGACGAGAAGGGCATCCGGGAGAACGCCCGCCGCCTTTACAAAGCCTTCAGCTGGAACAAGGGCTTCAAGGAGTATTTCGCCGTCAAGGCCACCCCGAACCCCTACCTGATGCAGATTTTAAAAGAGGAAGGCTGCGGCATGGACTGCTCCTCCTACACCGAGCTGGTCCTCAGCGAGGCCTGCGGCATCACCGGCCACGACGTGATGTTCTCCTCCAACGTGACCCCTGTGCAGGATATGAAAAAGGCCGCTGAGATGGGCGCCTACATCAACCTGGACGACTACACCCATGTGGAATTTCTGGACCGGGTGGCGGGCGTGCCCGAGACCGTCTGCTGCCGCTACAATCCCGGCGGCATGTTCAGCCTGGGCAACGACATCATGGACAACCCCGGCGAAGCCAAGTACGGCATGACCGAGGTGCAGATGGTCAGCGCCTTCAAAAAGCTGATGGCCAAAGGCGCGAAGCAGTTCGGCATCCACGCCTTTTTGGCCAGCAACACCACCTACAACGAGTACTATCCCACCCTGGCGGGCATCCTGTTCGAGCTGGCGGTGCGCCTGCGCGAGGCCACCGGCGCAAAAATAGCCTTCGTGAACCTCTCCGGCGGCGTGGGCGTGGACTACGCCCCCTACCAGCCCAAAAGCGACATCAATGCCATCGGCGAGGGCGTGCGCAAAAAGTTTGAAGAGATCCTCGTGCCCGCGGGCATGGGGGACGTGGCCATCTTCACCGAGCTGGGCCGCTTCATGCTGGCGCCCTACGGCCATCTGGTGGCCACCGTGCTCCACGAAAAGCACATCCAGAAGGACTACGTGGGCCTGGACGCCTGCGCCGCCAACCTGATGCGCCCGGCCATGTACGGCGCCTACCACCACATCACCGTGCTGGGCAAGGAGGACGAGCCCTGCGACCGCATCTACGATGTCACCGGCGGATTGTGCGAAAACAACGACAAGTTCGCCGTGGACCGGCCCCTGCCCAAGATCGAGATCGGCGACATCGTGGTCATCCACGACACCGGCGCCCACGGCTTTTCCATGGGCTACAACTACAACGGCAAGCTGCGCAGCGCCGAGGTGCTGCTGAAGGAGGACGGCTCCCACCAGCTCATCCGCCGTGCCGAGACCCCGGCGGACTATTTTGCCACCTTTGATTTCACCCCCTATTGGGACAAACTGCAAAAAGGCTGACCGCGCAGGCCGCCGCCACAGAGGGCGGCGGCCTGTTACATTTTGTTTGCAATTCTTCGATTTACAGCCGCGTGTGCCGGGTGTATAATAGATAACTGGACCATTCGAGAAGAGCGCCGCCTTCCGGCGGCTGAAAAACCAAAGGAGTGTACCCCATGCCCAGCTATCCCTCCCGTGACATGAGTGAAAGCGAGCGCCGCCGCCGCGCCGCCGCCCGCGCCCGCCGCAAGCGCCAGGTGATGCGCAACCGCCTGATCTTCTGCGCCGTCTGCCTTGCGCTCATCGCCGCGGCGGGCTTCGGCGCGTTCAAGCTGGCGGGCGTTCTCGCCGGCGGGAAGGAGAACAGCGGCGCCTTTGGCCAGAGCGCCAGCCAGACCGCCGGTTCCTCCGGCCCGGCTTCCACCACGTCCAGCGAGCCCGCCTCTTCCGGCGAGACCGTCATCCCCGCATCCGACGGCGACTGGCGGCTGACGCTGGTGAACAACAACGTGGCCCTGCCGGAAAACTGGCAGATCACCACCAAGGTGGCCGAGGCCTCCACCCAGAAGGAGCTGGCGGACGAGGCCGCCGACGCCTACATGCAGATGAAGCAGGCCGCCGCCGTGGACGGGGTGGAACTGCTGCTCTGCTCGGGCTACCGCACGGTGGAATACCAGCAGAACCTCTTCGACCAGGAAAAGCAGAAGTGGCTGGATGACGGGCTTTCCGACCAGGAGGCCTACGACAAGGCCAAGACTGTGGTGGCCGTGCCCGGCTATTCCGAACACAACTCCGGCCTCGCGGCGGACATCGTTACCCCCGACCACCAGACCCTGGATTCCGCCTTTGCAAACACCGACGCGGCCCAGTGGCTGTTCGAGCACGCGCCGGGCTACGGCTTCATCCTGCGCTATCCCGAGGACAAGCAGGCCATCACCGGCATCATCTACGAGCCCTGGCACTACCGCTATGTGGGTGTGGAGAACGCGAAAGCCATCACCGAGAGCGGCAAATGCCTGGAAGAATATCTGGACGGGCTTTCCGCCTGACAAAAAGGAGACCTATGAGCTTACACACCGAATCCATCGCCCCCGGCGTGCAGCTGCACACCCTGCCGGCGGATAAATTCAACCGCTGCCGCCTTTCCATCCACTTCCGCTTCGCCGCCGCCCGGCCCGCGGCCACCGACCACGCCCTGCTGCCGCTGGTGCTGGAGCGGGGCTATTCCGCCTGCCCGGACATGACCGCCCTCTCCCGCAAGCTGGCCAGGCTCTACGGCGCGGACCTCACCGTGGCCACCTTCATGCAGGGCGCCTGCCGGGTGCTGAGCGTCAGCGTCACCGGCATCAAGGACGAGTTCGCCCTGGAAGGGGAGCGCCTCTCCGCCGAATATGCCGCTCTGGCCTTCGGCGTGGCCTTTGAGCCCTATTTTGAGAACGGCGCGTTTTCCGCCGAGGCGGTGAACATCGAAAAAGCCACCCTCGCCCGTCAGCTGGAGAGCGAGATCAACGACAAGCGCCTTTACTGCGTGCGGCAGGCCCAGCGCCGTTTCTTCGGGGATTCTGCGGCGGGCGTCGCCCGGGACGGTTACCTGGAGGACCTGCCCGCCGTCACCCCCGCCAGCCTCACCGCCGCCTACAAGGACATCCTCGAGACCGCTTCCATCGACGTGATGGTGCTGGGCATGGACGAGGCCGCCGTGCGGGCAAAGCTGGCTTCGGCGCTGGAAGGGCTGCGCCGTGAACCGGCCCCGCTGCCTTCCTTTTTGGCCATGCCCGCCGTTCCGGCGCAGCATTTTGAGGAAAAGCTGGACCTGGTGCAGGCAAAGCTGTGCATGCTGTTCACCATGGGCCGCCCGGCGGACCCGGAAGAACTGGACGCCTACCGCATGGCCATGTGCGTGTTTGGGGGCCTGCCCTCCAGCCGCCTGTTTTTGAACGTGCGGGAAAAGCAGAGCCTCTGCTACTACTGCGCCAGCCGCATCACCGCCGCCTCCGGCTGCATGATGGTGGACAGCGGCGTGGAGCCCGCCAACGCCGGAAAGGCCGAGGCGGCCATCCTGGCGGAGCTTGAAAAACTGCTGGAGGGCCCCATCGCCCCCGAAGAACTGGAAAACGCCCGCCTGGCCCTTGCCGGCAGCCTGGCCGGCGTGGGCGACAGCCTGGCCAGCCTGGAAAACTGGTATTTCAGCGAGATCATGCGGGGCGGCCGTGTCAGCACCCCTGAAGAGGCCGCCGCCCGCCTTGAGGCCATCGGGGCCGCCCAGGTGCGGGACATCCTGCGCCGGTTCACCCTGTCGGTGAGCTATCTTGTGACCCAAAAGGAGGAGACCCATGGCTGAGAACTTTGACGCCGTGCGCCGCGCCGTCGGCTGCCAGAGCGCCGTGCTGGAAAGCGGCCTCACCGTGCTGGTGCGCCCCATGCCGGGTTACAGCAGCACCTACGCCATCTACGGCACCCGTTTCGGGTCCATCGACCTGGACTTTGAGGTGGACGGCAAAATCGTCCATCTGCCCGCCGGAACCGCCCATTTCCTGGAGCACAAGATGTTCGAGAGCGAGGAAGGCGACGCCTTCGCCCGCTTTGCCAAGACCGGCGCCTCCGCCAACGCCTACACCAGCTTCGACAAGACCTGCTACCTCTTTTCCGCCACCGACAAGGTGGACGAAAACCTGGACATCCTCTTGAGCATGGTGAACGAGCCCTACTTCACCGAGGCCACCATCGCCAAGGAGCAGGGCATCATCGGCCAGGAGATAAAGATGTACGACGACAGCCCCGACTGGCGGGTGATGACCGCCATCTTCGGCTGTTTGTATCACAACCACCCCATCCGCCACGACATCGCCGGCACGGTGAAAAGCATCGCCTCCATCACACCGGACATGCTCTACGACAGCTGCCGCGCCTTCTATAACCCCGGCAATATGGTGCTGGCGGTGGCGGGCAACGTGACCATGGAGCAGGTGCTGGCCGCCTGCGGGCGGGCGAAGCTGCCCGCCCGGCCACAAAGCGTGCGGCGCATCGAAGCCGCAGAGCCCGCGGCCATCGCCCGGCCCGAAGCCCGCTTTTCCATGCAGGTGGCAAAACCCTGCCTCGGCGTGGGCTTCAAGGAGGCCCCGGCGCGCGGGGTGAAGTTCGAGGTCGTCTGCGACATGCTCACGGAGGTCATCTGCGGCGGCATGACCCCCCTGTACCGCACCCTTTACGACCAGAATCTGGTGAACCCCGGCTTTGACGGCGAGTTCCTGGCGCTGGACGGCCTGTGCTGCTTCATGTTCACCGGCGAGACCGGCCAGCCGGAAAAGGTGCGGGACATGTTGCTGGCCGAGATCGAGCGGCTGCGCGCCGAAGGGGTGGACGGGGAACTGTTCACCCTGTGCAAGAACCAGCTCTACGGCGAGATGGTGCAGGACCTGGAGAGCACCGAGAGCGCGGCCTCGCTTCTGGCGGGCAGCTTTCTGCGGGGCTGCCGGCCGGGCGAGGAACTGGAGGCCCTTGCCAGCGTGACCAAACAGGACCTGGACGACGCGTTGCAGACCATGCTTTGCCCGGAGCGAAGCGCCACCGTGGTGGTGGACCCCGCCTGAGGGCAGAAAAGGAGAAACAGCTTATGACGACGAATCTGATCCAGTTCCCCCGCCTGGGGCTGGAGCTTGAAATTGACCGGGTGGCCTTTACCCTGGGCGGCCTGAACATCTATTGGTACGGCCTCATCATCGCCGCAGGCCTGCTGCTGGCGCTGGCGTTTGCCTTCCACTACGCGGCGGACTTCGGCGTGGACGCCGACCGCCTGGTGGACGTGGTGCTGGTGGGCACGGTGTGCGCCATCGTCTGCGCCCGGGCCTACTACGTGGCCTTCGCCCCCTTCCAATACGACTCCATCTGGGACATGATCAACCTGCGGGACGGCGGTATCGCCATCTACGGCGCGGTGATCGGCGCGGCGGTGTTCGGCGGCCTTGCCTGCAGGTGGCGGGGCGTGCCCATCCTGCCCACCTTCGACCTGGTGGCCATGGGGTTTCTCATCGGCCAGGGCATGGGCCGCTGGGGCAACTTCTTCAATCAGGAGGCCTTCGGCACCAACACCAACTCCCTTTTCGGCATGTACAGCCGCGCCACCCACGAGTATCTGACCTGGTGGCAGGACGACCTGGCCGCCCAGGGGGTCATGGTGGACCCCTCCATGCCGGTGCACCCCACCTTCCTGTATGAGAGCATCTGGTGCTTCGTGGGCTTTTTCGCCCTGTGGGCCTTCCTGAAAAAGCGCCGCTACAACGGCCAGATCGCCCTGCTCTACGCCGTGTGGTACGGCGCGGGCCGCTTCTGGATCGAGGGCCTGCGCACCGACTCCCTGCTCATCCCCGGCTTGGGGCTGCGGGTGAGCCAGGTGGTTGCCCTTGTGTGCGTGGTGGCGGGCCTTGCGCTGCTGGCCGTGCTGGGCAGAAAGCACAAGGGCGTGCCCTTCCAGGTGCAGCTGGCGGTGAGCGGCGGCGCCCTCAAACAGGCCCGCGCCGCCGGCCTGACCGACGCGCAGATCGCCTCCATTGCCGGCAAGCTGCCGGTGGGCGCTTCCCACGCGGCCTTCGCGGCCCAGACCGCCCAGATCGCCCAGACCAACTGGGCCGCCCGGGCCGCCGCTCTGGCGGAGGAGAATGCCCCGGCGGAAGAAAGCGCCCCGGAGGCCGGGCAGCAGGAGACAGCGGAAGAATAACGACCCGAACGAAAGGGGGAAAACGCCATGGCGGCGCAGATCATCAGCGGAAAAGCTCTGGCAGCCCAGATCAAACGGCGGGCGGCCGAAGAAGCCGCTCAGCTCAAAGAGCAGGGGATAAACCCCTGCCTCGCGGTGATGCTGGTGGGCAACGACCCGGCCAGCGAGGTGTATGTGCGGGGCAAGCAGAACGACTGCCATGAGTGCGGCATCGAAAGCCGGCTTGTGCGCATGGGCGAAAGCGCCAGCCAGGCCGAGGTGCTGGAGCAGCTGAGCCTTCTGGCAAGCGACCCTTCGGTGCACGGGGTGCTGGTGCAGCTGCCGCTGCCTGCCCACATCGACGAGCAGGCGGTCATCGCCGCCATCCCCCCCGAAAAGGACGTGGACGGCTTCACCCCGGTGAACGTGGGGCGGCTGGCCATCGGCCAGCCCTGCTTTCTGCCCTGCACCCCCGCCGGCTGCATCGAGATGCTCAAGGCCGCCGGAGCCCCCATCGAGGGCAGGCGCGCGGTGGTGGTGGGCCGCAGCAACATCGTGGGCAAGCCCGCCGCGCTGCTGCTTTTGCGGGAGAACGCCACCGTCACCGTCTGCCACTCCCGCACCAAAGACCTTGCGAAGATCTGCGCCGAGGCGGACATCCTTGTGGCTGCCATCGGCAAGGCGAAGTTCATCACCGGCGGCATGGTCAAACCCGGCGCGGCGGTGATCGACGTGGGCATCAACCGGGGCGCGGACGGCAGGCTCTGCGGCGATGTGGACTTTGAAGCAGCCGCCGAAAAGGCTGCCTTCATCACCCCGGTGCCCGGCGGCGTGGGCCTGATGACCCGGGCCATGCTGCTGTGCAACACGGTGCAGGCCGCCCGCATGGCCGCCGGGCGCTGAAAAACGCCCCATCCCGCCGGGCCTTTGCCCGGGAAAGGAAGGAACCACATGGAAAAACGCATCGCCATCTGCCCCGGCAGCTTCGACCCCATCACCAAGGGCCATCTGGACATCATCCGCCGTGCGGCGACCCTCTTTGACGAGGTGATCGTCCTCATCATGGTGAACTACACCAAGGCCAACACCGCCTTCACCGCCGCCGAGCGGGTGGAGATGGCCCGCCGGGTCACGTCGGACATCCCCAATGTGCGGGTGGACTACTACGCCGGCCTGCTGGCGGATTACGCCCGGCAGCAGGGGGCCTGCACCCTGGTGAAGGGCCTGCGGGCGGTGACCGACTTCGAGTACGAGTTCCAGATGGCCCTCACCAACAAAAAGCTCTATCCCAGCCTGGAAACGCTCTTCCTCACCACCGACATCCAGTACATGTACCTTTCCAGCTCGGTGGTGCGGCAGGTGGCCAGCTTCGGCGGCGACATCTCCGAGTTCGTCTGCCCCGAGCTTCTGGAGGACATCCAAAAGCGCCTTGCCCCGGCTTCCGGGGCGCTGCCCAACGCCTGAGAACGCATAAAAATGCCGGCGGCTTTCTCCTGAACGGGGAAAAGCCGCCGGTCTTTTTTGTGCTGCGGGTCAATCCAGCGCTTCGGCGATGAAGCCGCCGCCCACCACCGCGTCGCCGTCGTAGAACACGGCGCTCTGGCCGGGGGCAGGGGCGCGGGCGGGCTCGTCAAAGCGCACAAGGCTTTCGCCGTCGAAGGTGCAGCCCGCCGGCGCGGCGGCGCTGCGCACCTTCACCTCGTAGTGCCCGGCGGGCAGGGGCGCGCCGTCGGGGGTGCACACGTCCGAAAGACGCATGCCGCCGAAGAATTCCTCCCCGGCCCAGCCCAGCGCCACGTCGCCGTTCTCCCGGATGGCTTTCACGAAAGCGGGCTTGCCCAAAGCAAGGCCCAGCCCCTTGCGCTGGCCCAGGGTGTAGCGCAGCACCCCCTTGTGGGGGCCCAGGTCCGCGCCGTCCGGGGCGATGAAATGCCCCTCCCTGCCCGCAAGGCCCCGGCCCTCGATGAAAGCCGCGTAGTCCCCGTCGGGGACAAAGCAGATCTCCATGCTGTCCGGCGCGTCGGCGCAGGGGAGAGAGGCCTCCCGGGCCATCCGGCGCACGTCGTCCTTTTCAAACTCGCCCAGCGGCAGGCACAGGCGGCCGAGGATGTCCTGCCCCAGGCGGTAGAGCATGTAGCTCTGGTCCCGGGCGGCGCTCACCGCTTTGCAGACGGTGTAGACGCCGTCGCCCCGATCCTCCACCCGGGCGTAGTGGCCGGTGGCGATGAAGCGGCAGCCCAGCTTGTCCGCCTCGGCGGCCAGCAATTTGAACTTCACCGCAGGGTTGCACAAAACGCAGGGGTTGGGGGTGCGCCCGGCGCAGTAAGCCGCGCAGAAGGGCTCCACCACTTCTTCCTCAAAGGCTTCGCCCGCGTCGATCACCGTCAGCGGCACGCCCAGCGCCGCCGCGGCCTTTTGGGCCTCGGCCACCGCCTTGCCGTGGGCGGGGGAGAAGCGGATGACCGCCCCCTGCACCTCAAAGCCCTGCTGGCGCAGCACATTCACGCAGACGGCGCTGTCCACCCCGCCGGAAAGCCCCACCAGCACCTTGTCCGCCGCCTCAAAGGTGGAAAACCCGTTGCCGGGCAAAAACGCATCGCTCATTGCTCAAAACTCCTTGATTCTTTTTCAGGCCTGCCGCCCGCCGAATTTTTTGCTCTCGGCCACCGCCAGCCGGTCGCACCGCTCATTTTCCGGGTGGCCGGCGTGGCCCTTGATCCACTTGTAGTGGATGACGTGGCCCTCGGTCAGATTCAGCAGTTTCTCCCACAGGTCGGGGTTCAAAGCGGGGGATTTGTCCGCTTTTTTCCAGCCCCGGGCGCGCCAGCCCTTGGCCCAGCCCTTTTCCAGGCCGTCGATGACATATTTGGAGTCGCTGCACAGCATGATCTCGCAGGGCTCCTTCAGCTGCTCCAGCGCCGCGATGAGGGCCGTCAGCTCCATGCGGTTGTTGGTGGTCTCAGCTTCGCCCCCGCTCAGCTCCTTTTCGTGCTGCTTGTAGCGCAGCACCGCGCCCCAGCCGCCCGGGCCGGGGTTGCCGCTGCAGGCGCCGTCGGTGAAAATTTCGATCTGTTTCATGGGCTCCTCCGTCCTGCTGCCCCGCGGAGGCGGGGCGGATGTTCTTATTATACCTGATTTGGCCCCGGCGGACAAGGCATCACGGGGCCGCTTTTTGTCTATACTGTCGTGAGGCAGCCCGCCCTTTTTGTTGACAATCACCGATATCCGGCTGTATAATGGATGTAACTTTAAGCATCTGCTTAAAACCCGAGTGCGTTACAAAAAAGGGCCCGGTCGCATTGAACAAATGGACTTTTCGTGCCCGGCGGCGCTGCCGCGAGACCCACCCGAACCCTGCAAGAGGGCTACATACGCCCATCCACCCCGCGCTTTGCCCCGGCCTGCGTTCCGCGGCGGCCCGGGCGTTTTTCGCGCACCATTTTACGGAGGAATTTTATGAATCAACCCAGTCCCGAAAAGAACGACCGCAAGCCCAGGGCGCCCCGCGCTTCCAAAGCGGCGGCCCCGGCAAAGCCCGAAGCGGGCAAAAACGGCAGGGCGAAGCCCGCCCCCAAGGCGGCGGCCCAGCCCGCCGAGGCCCGCGGGGCGGACAATGCCCGCCGCAAGCCCTTCTACAGCCGCACCCGCCGGCCTCAGCAAAAGCAGAAAAACGGCCCCGCCGCCACCCCCATGCACATCATCCCGCTGGGCGGCCTTGGCGAAGTGGGCAAGAACATCACCCTGTACGAGTGCCAGGGCGACATGCTCATGGTGGACTGCGGCCTCGTCTTCCCGGACAGCGACATGTTCGGCGTGGACCTGGTCATCCCCGACTTCACCTATGTGGCGCAGAACAAAGACAAGATCAAGGGCGTCGTCATCACCCACGGCCACGAGGACCACATCGGCGCGCTGCCCTACCTGCTCAAGCAGGTGAACCTGCCGGTGTATGCCACCCGGCTCACCATCGGCCTCATCAAGAACAAGCTGGAGGAGCACGGCCTGCTGGGCCGCACCAAGCTGGTGGAGATCACCCCCCGGCGCAAGTTCAAGCTGGGCTGCTTTTCCATCGACCCCATCCATGTGAACCACTCCATCCCCGACGCGGTGGCCTTCGCCATCGAGTGCCCGGCGGGCATCGTCATCCAGACCGGTGACTTCAAGGTGGACTACACCCCCCTCTCCGGCGGGCCCACCGACCTGGCCGCCTTCGCGGAGTACGGCGCCAAGGGCGTGCTGGCGCTGCTGAGCGATTCCACCAACGCCGAGCGCCCCGGCTTCACCGCCACCGAGAAGAAGGTGGCCCAGAGCTTTGCGAACCTGTTCCGCCGGGCGGACAAACAGCGCATCATCATCGCCACCTTCGCCTCCAACCTCTACCGCATCCAGCAGATCATCGACCTGGCGGTGGAGAACGGCCGCAAGGTGGCAGTGAGCGGCCGCAGCATGGCCAACAACACCCAGATGGCCCTGGAGCTGGGCTACCTGCACGCTCCCGAAGGGGTGCTCATCGACATCGAGCAGCTGAACAAGTATCCGCCGGAGAAGATCGTGCTCATCACCACCGGCAGCCAGGGCGAGCCGCTGAGCGCGCTCTCCCGCATGGCTTCGTCCAGCCACCGCAACGTGCATGTGGGCCCGGGGGACTTCATCATCATCTCCGCCACCCCCATCCCCGGCAATGAGAAGATGGTCACCAAGGTGGTGAACGGCCTGCTTTTGCTGGGCGCGGAGGTCATCTATGAATCCATGTACGACGTGCATGTTTCCGGCCACGCCTGCCAGGAGGAGCAGAAGCTCATCCTCACCCTCACTTCGCCCAAGTTCTTTTTGCCGGTGCACGGCGAGTACAAGCAGCTGAAAAAGCACGCCATGACCGCCGAAAGCCTGGGCATCCCGGCAAGCAACATCCACATCGCCGAGATCGGGCAGGACATCCGCCTGTCCGCCGACGGGCTGGAGACGGGCGAGCCGGTGCCCGCCGGCGCGGTGATGGTGGACGGCCTGGGCGTGGGCGACGTGGGCAACGTGGTCCTGCGGGACCGCCGCCACCTCTCTCAGGACGGCCTGGTCATCGTGGTGGCCACCGTCTCCGCCGGCGGGCAGCTGCTGGCCGGGCCGGACCTGGTCAGCCGGGGCTTTGTGTATGTGCGGGAGAGCGAAGAACTGATGGAAGAGGCCCGCCGCCTGGTCATCCAATGCTTCGAGCGCTGCCGCGCCGAGCGCACCCACGACTGGAACAGCGTCAAGACCCGCGTGCGGGAGACTCTCTCCGCCTATATCTACCGGCGCACCAAGCGCAGCCCCATGATCTTGCCCATTCTGATGGAAGTCTGACCCTTTTTCCCAAGGAGGCGAATGTCCCATGCGCGACCGACCCCGTCTTACCCTGGAGCTTGCCTGCGCGGCGCTGCTGGCGCTGTGCTGTGTGCTCGCCGCTGTTCTGGCGGTGCTGAAGCCGGCCAGCCTGCTGGTGCTGGCGCCTGCCCTGGCGCTCATCGCCGCCGGCCTCATCCTGGGCGGGCGGCACATCCGCCGGTCGGTCTGCCGCGCGGTCGGCTGCACAAGATTCGAGGGCAGCGAGCTCCAGCTGAGCCTGGAGACGCTTCGCCTGCCTGCCGCGCTGCTCAGCGGCAAGACGATGGTGTGGTACAACGACGCCTTCCGCACCCGGCTGCTGGCCGGGGAGGACGCCTTCCTCCAGCCGGTGAGCCGGGCCCTGCCCGGCCTGGACCTGCGCCAGTGCGCCGAAGAAAAGGGCCAGAGCCTGGAACGGGCGGGCCGGCGCTACACCGCCTTTTCCGCCCCCGGCGCGGGCGGCTGCGCCATTTTGTATCTGACCGACGACACCGAGCTGAAAAACGCAGCCGCCGAATACGCCGCCAGCCGCCCGGCCTACCTCATCATCGAGGTGGACGGCTACCAGGAGCTGGTGGCCGACCTGCGCGACTCCGAGCGCAGCCATGTGATGGAAGCGCTCAACCGCACGCTGGAACAATACTTTGCCCGCACCAACGGCTTTTTGCGCCGGGTGTCGGTCTCCCGCTACATCGCCGTGGTGGAAGAGCGCCACATGAAGGAGATCGTGGCCGCCCGCTTCGATCTGCTGGACAAGGTGCGCTCGCTGAACGAAGGGGTGCAGCTGACCCTCTCCATCGGCGTGGGCCGGGGAGGCAGCTGCCTCAAAGAGTGCCAGCAGATGGCCCAGCAGTCGCTGGACATGGCCCTG
This sequence comes from Candidatus Allofournierella excrementigallinarum, assembly GCA_019119025.1. GTDB lineage: Bacteria > Bacillota > Clostridia > Oscillospirales > Ruminococcaceae > Allofournierella_A > Allofournierella_A excrementigallinarum. Next base: position 6,006 of record DWXV01000013.1, on the reverse strand, counting down.
GGCCGCGGCGGCGACCAGGCGGCGGTGAAGACCCCCGATGGATTCGAGTTTTACGGCGGCGTGACCCGCAGCGTGGAAAAACGCAGCCGGGTCAAGAGCCGCATCCTGGCCAACGCCCTGGTGGATCTGGTGCGCCAGGCGGACAGCGTGGTCATCATGGGCCACCGCATGTCCGATCTGGACGCCCTGGGCGCCGCGGTGGGCGTGCTGCGCATCTGCAAAGGGCTGGATGTGCCCGCCGTCATCGCGGTGCGCCGCAAGGCCACCCTGGCGGCCAACCTGATCGAGGAATTTGAAAAAGCGGGCTTCGGCGAGGATTTCATCGAGCCGGAAAAGGCCGCCGAGCTGGCCACCAAAAGCACCCTGGTGGTGGTGGTGGACACCCACATCACGAATCTGGTGGAGAGCCGCGAGCTTCTGGAAAAATGCGGCCAGGTGGCGGTCATCGACCACCACCGCAAGGCCGTGGGCCACATCGAGACCCCGGTGCTTTTCTGCCACGAGCCCTACGCCTCCTCCACCTGCGAACTGGTGTGCGAACTTTTGCAGTATGTGCCCGGCGAAGAGACCAGCCCCACCCCGCTGGAGGCCCAGGCGCTGCTGGCGGGCATCATGCTGGACACCCGCAGCTTTGCCCTGCACACCGGCGTGCGCACCTTTGAGGCCGCGGCCTATCTGCGGCGGATGGGCGCGGTCACCGAAGAGGTGCGGCTGCTCTTCAACTCCTCGCTGGAGGAATACACCGTCAAATCCAATCTGGTGGAGAGCGCCCGGCTGTATATGGGGTGCGCTGTGTCGGTGTCCGGCGAGCTGCCTTCCGGCATGGCGGTGGCGGTGCCCCAGGCCGCCAACGACCTGCTCACCATCAACGGCGTGGGCGCCAGCTTCGTGGCGGTGCAAAAAGGGGACGGGGTGAACATCTCCGCCCGCAGCATGGGCAAGGTGAACGTGCAGGTGATCCTGGAGCAGCTGGGCGGCGGCGGCCACATGACCATGGCCGGCGCGCAGCTGAAGAACACAAGCCTCGAGCGCGCCGAGCAGATGCTCTGCGACGCCATTGCCGACTATCGCCGCCAGCAGCGGCAAAGCGCAAAAAATCAGCAGCCGGCGCAGCCGTGAGGCCGCCCGCCTGCCCACATAAAAGGAGAAGCGAACCATGAAGGTCATTCTGAAACAGGACGTCAAAACCATCGGCAAAAAAGACGAGATCCATGACGTGTCGGACGGTTACGCCCGCAACTTCCTCTTCCCCCGGGGCCTTGCCGCCCCGGCGGACGCCGCCGCGGTGAACATGGCCCGCACCAAGAGCGAGGCCAAAGAGCACCACGCCGCCGAGGCCCGGGCCGCCGCGCAGGCCCTGGCGGACAAGGTGAAGGACAAGACCGTCACCCTCAAGGCCAAGGGCGGCGCCTCCGGGCGGCTGTTCGGCAAGGTCACCGCCAAGGACGTGGCCGAGGCGCTGAGCAAGGTGGCCGGCGCCGAGATCGACAAGCGCAAGGTGGAGCTGGAGCGGGACATCAAGGACTTCGGCACCTATTCCGCCGCCGTGAAGCTGCACCCCGGCGTGAGCGCGGCGTTCAAGGTGAAGGTGGAAGAACTGTAAGCAAGCGGGCCCGCCGCCCGCGCAAGGCAACAGCCGCCCCGCGCAAGGGCGGGGCAAAGGATGAGGACTCATGCAGGATTTTACTACCCTTGATCTTGAATCGCTGGGCGTCGCAAAGCCCTACAGCATGGAAGCCGAGCAGTCGGTGCTGGGCGCCGCGCTGCTGGAGAGCGAGTCTGTTCTGCCGGAACTGGTGGAGGCCTTGCGCCCGGAGATGTTCTATGTCCGCCAGAACGGCGAGATCTTCTCCGAGATGGTGCGGCTGTTCACCGCCGGCGAGCGGGTGGACCTGGTCACCCTGCTGGACGCGGTGGTGGCCGCCGGCGTGTTCGAAAGCCCCGACGCCGCCAAGGTGTATCTGGCGCGGCTAGGCGAGACGGTGCCCAGCATCAGCAACGTGGGGGCCTATGCCCGCATCGTGCAGGAAAAGTTTGTCTCCCGCCAGGTGCTGGAGGTGGCCCAGAGCATCCTGCAGCAGAGCGGCGAGGCCCCCAGCGCCGAGCTGCTTTTGGAAAGCGCCGAGCAGAAACTCTATGAAATCCGCTCCGGCCGCGAGCAGAACAGCCTGACCAAACTCTCCTCCGCCCTGGTGGAGACCCTGGGCACCCTGCAGAAGATCACCGGGCCGGACAAGTCAAAATACGCGGGCATCCCCACCGGGTTTACTTATCTGGACACCATCCTCACCGGCCTGGGCCGCTCCGACCTGGTCATCCTGGCGGCCCGCCCCGGCATGGGCAAGACCAGCTTTGCCTTGAACATCGCCACCAACGTGGCCAAAAAGCAGCGGGTGCCGGTGGCCATCTTCAGCCTGGAGATGAGCAAGGAGCAGCTGACCAACCGCATCCTCTCCGCCGAGGCGGGCGTGGACAGCCACGCCTTCCGCTCCGGCGCGCTGGGCGACGCCGAGTGGGACGACCTGGCCCACGCCTCGGAGATCCTGCACGACGTGCCCATCTATATGGACGACACCTCCGGCATCACCATCCCCGAGGTCAAGGCCAAGATACGCCGGGTCAACCAGGACCCCTCCCGTCCGCCCATCGGCCTGGTGGTCATCGACTACCTCCAGCTGATGACCAGCGGCAAGCGCACCGAAAACCGCGTGCAGGAGATCAGCGACATCACCCGAAACCTCAAGATCATGGCCAAAGAGCTGAATGTGCCGGTCATCGCTTTGAGCCAGCTGTCCCGCGCGGCGGAAAAGGCCAGCGGCCGGTCGGACCACCGGCCCCAGCTTTCCGACCTGCGCGACTCCGGCTCCATCGAGCAGGACGCCGACATCGTTCTGTTTTTGTACCGGGAGGGCTACTACGCCTCCATGAGCGGCCAGAGCCTGGAGGAGTCCGACGCCTCCACCGCCGAGTGCATCATCGCAAAGAACCGCCACGGCGAGACCGGCAAGGTGGACCTTGCCTGGGACGGCGCCCACACCCGGTTCATGAATGTGGATTATAACCATGGAACGATTTGAGGAAAGGGTGCTGGCAGCCTGCAAAGAGCTGCTGGCGCCCGGCGACAGGGTCATTGCGGCGGTCTCCGGCGGGGCCGACTCCATGGCCCTGTTGCAGTTTCTGCTGGAATATAAAGACGCTTTGGGCGTTGGGGTGGAGGCGGTCCATGTGGACCACCGCATGCGCGCGGATTCCGCCCGGGACGCCGCCTTTGTGGCAAAGTTCTGCAAAAAGAACGGCGTGCCCCTTCATGCCTTTGCCGCCGCCGCGCCGCCGGCCCGCCCCAGCGAGGAGTGGTGCCGCGAGCTCCGCTACGGCTTTTTCGAGACGCTGGCGGGCCCCGGCGTGAAGATCGCCACCGCCCACACCCTCTCCGACCAGGCCGAGACACTGCTTCTGCGCCTTGCCCGGGGGGCCGGGGTGCGGGGCGCGGCGGGCATCCCCGCCGTGCGCGGATGCTACGTGCGGCCCATGCTGGGCGTCGCCAAGGCCGAGGCGGAGGACTTCTGCCGCCGCCGGGGGCTCGCCTGGGTCACCGACGAGAGCAATTTTTCCGACGGCTACGCCCGCAACCGGCTGCGCCGCCACGCCATGCCCGCCATCGAGGCGGCCTGCCCCGGGGCCGAAGCGGCTTTTGGAGAATTCTGCGCCCGCATGGGCCAGCTTGCGCAATATTTGCGGGGGCGGGGGGAACACTTGCTGATGAGCGCCGCCGCCGGCCCCGGCGCCTGGCGGCTGGACGCGCTGGCCGCCGCCCCGCAGACCGAGAGGGAAGAGGCCCTGCGCATCCTGGTGGAGGCCGAGCGGCCTCTGCGCAAGGGGGACATCCCGCGGCTGCGGGCGCTTGTGGAGCGCCGCGCAGGGGCGGTGCAGCTCACCGGCAGAGCGCTGCTGGCCGTGCGGGGCGAAGTGCTGGAACGCCGCCGCGTTGCGGAACACGCCGCCTTCGAACCGGTGACGGCGGCCCCCGGCGAATACCGGCTGCCCGGCGGCTTCGGGCTGCGGCTGCGGCTGGTGGAAGGGGACGATTGTGAAGAAACTATAAAATTTGCCCGAACTGCAAAAAAAACCTTCGACAATTGCGCAGATTATGATAAAATAGGCAGTAGCCTCTGTCTGCGCACCCGCCTGCCGGGGGACGTGTTCCGTCCCGCGGGGAGGAACGTGGACAAAACGCTGAAAAAACTGTTCAACGAAAAAAAGGTGCCGCCCTCCCGGCGCGGCGCGCTGCCGCTTCTGGCGGCGGGCAGCCGGGTGGTGTGGCTCTGGGGCGAGGGGTTCGCCCACGGCCTGCGGCCGGACGAAGCCACCCGGCGGCTGCTTGTGGTGGAGCCCCTCGGCTGTGAACATAGGGAGGAAGCGGAATGAGCCAGAGAGACGACATCCTCAAGGTGCTGCTCAGCGAGGAGCAGCTGAAAGAAAAATGCGCCGAGATGGGCGCGCAGATCACCCGCGACTACGCCGGCAAGAACCTTCTGCTGGTCACCGTGCTCAAGGGGGCCGTGGTGTACATGGCCGACCTGATGCGCTGCATCGACCGGCCCTGCGCCATCGATTTCATGGTGGTCTCCAGCTACGGCAGCGGCACCAAGACCAGCGGCGTGGTGAAGATCGTGAAGGACCTGGATCAGGATCTTTCCGGCAAGGATATCCTCATCGTGGAGGACATCCTGGACTCCGGCATGACCCTCTCCTACCTCAAAGGCCTTCTGCAGGGGCGCAACCCCGCCAGCATCCGCATCGCCACCCTGCTGGATAAGCCCAGCCGCCGCAAGGTGGACCTCGTGGCCGACTATGTGGGCTTTGAGGTGCCGGACGAGTTCGTGGTGGGCTATGGCCTGGATTACGATGAGCAATACCGCAACCTGCCCTTTGTGGGGGTGCTCAAACCCCACGTCTACGGCGGTTGACCAAAATGAAACGCGGGGGAAAGACCCCCGCGGATAGGAGATGAGCTTTTGCAGCACAGACCAAAATTCAACGGCGTCTACATCGCCGTGCTGCTGGCGCTGGCCCTGCTGGCGTTCAACCTGTGGACCACCTTCTCCACCGCTTCCAGCGGGGCGAGCATGCCCTACTCCAAGGTGGTGGACTACTTCGAGGCCAACCAGGTGGTGGGCTTCGAGATGGACCTGAACACCGGCAATTTGCGCCTGGCCCTGAAAGAGGGCGAGGTGCCCCTGCCGGAAGGGGTGAAGGAGGCTGCCGCCGAGCAGCAGCAGGCCCTCAACACCACCCAGGGCCTGCTCGGCGCCATGATGGGCAGCCAGCAGACCACCCAGGACATCCTTCCCTCGGGCGAGGGCATTTACCGCATCACCTACCGGCTGCCCTATCCGGGCATGTTCGTGAACTACGTGCAGGACTACATCGACCAGTACAACGAGGCGAACCCTTCGTCGCCCATGGTCTATGACTACATCGCGGCCCGGGCCGAGGTGCCCTGGTTCGACATCCTGCTGATGGTCATGCTGGTGGGCAGCATGGTGTTCGTGTTCTACACCATGTACCGCGGCAGCCAGGGCGGCGGCATCATGAACGTGGGCCGCGCCAAGGTCAAGGACCAGACCGAGGACAAGCGCAAGACCACCTTTGCCGACGTGGCCGGCGCCGACGAGGAGAAGAACGAGCTGGAAGAGATCGTCCAGTTTTTGAAAAACCCCGGCCAGTTCAACAGCCTGGGCGCCCGCATCCCCCACGGCGTGCTGCTGGTGGGCCCTCCGGGCACCGGCAAAACGCTGCTGGCCCGGGCCTGCGCCGGCGAGGCCGGCGTGCCCTTCTACTCCATCTCCGGCTCCGACTTCGTGGAGATGTATGTGGGCGTGGGCGCTTCCCGCGTACGCGACCTCTTTGACAAGGCAAAAAAGACCGCCCCCAGCATCATCTTCATCGACGAGATCGACGCCGTGGGCCGCCAGCGCGGCGCCGGCCTGGGCGGCGGCCACGACG
>DWXV01000012.1 GCA_019119025.1 Candidatus Allofournierella excrementigallinarum | reverse complement strand
CGGCTTGAGTGCAACTACTTGAATAGCCAGCAGGGGTCTGTCAAGACCTCAGCTTTGCTATACCTTTTTTGAACTATCTCTTTTTTCATCACCACCATTCATTTTTGGGGTTGACTTTTAATAGTTAATCTCTCTGTCAGACAGGAGATGCAGGCAGAGATACTGGCGCAGCTTGTTCTCAACGGACGCTTTCAAAACATTCATCACCACGAAAGCGAGGACGAATATGAGGGCCGCGATGCTCTGGATGGCCATCAGTTTGAACAACGCGCCCGCGACTCCCAGCAGTGCGGCCCCTGCCAAGCAAATACGGCAGACAAAGACGCCTTTCATCACCGCCGTAACATCCCTCGCCACCGGCTTCATACATTCCCTGCTGTCTTTTGGCAGCTGTTCGGCCAGCCGCTTTCGCTCCTGGGCATATATCTTTTTGACCAATGCCTGTGCCCGGGGGTCGCGCACTTTTATGGGGTAGCTGCGCTCTTGCTCCAACTGAAACTCTGCTTCCAGCAGCGTTTGCAGCGTCTGCATTTCTGCTCTTGTGTAAAAAGATGACATAAAAATCCTCCTTTCAACCCGGCAGCTTTCGCCGTCTGCATCCCTCGAATCAGCGAGTAAATGAACCGTACATTCTTATGTGCTTTCCCGTCACCCGTTCCCCCGCACTTCCAGGAAGATCCGGCAGGGGAACTGGGAGATGAACACGCTGCGCCGGGCGCTGGTGATGCTACGGGACCGCAGCAGCTCCGGCGGGTCCCAGGCCCGCACCGGGCCCTCGCTGGCGTATTCGTCAAAGCGGGGCTCGCCCTCCATCAGCTCCTGGAAATGGGCGCACAGCGCCTCCAGCATCCGGTCGCACTCCGCCTGGGTCGTAAACTCCATGTCCACATACGCCTTGGCAACGCGGGCGTTTTTGCTCTCCTGCCGGCCATGGAAGGTGTAGCTCACGGCGGCGGGGCAGCCCAGCACCTCCCGCTGGTAATGAAACAGGAAAAAGCCTGTGCGCCAGCCGTTCTCCGAGTGCGTCCCGTCCGGCGGGCCGGCGGCCTGCGTCACCTCCTCCGCGCCCATGCCGAAGGCCACCGCATCGCCCGGGATGCCCGTGGGGATAAGCGTGGGGCGCGCCGCCAAAAGGATGGCGCACACCGCAAGGGCCAGCAGGCCGGCCCAGAACACAAAAACGCCCAGCGTTTCCTTTTTCATGCCGGCCGCCCTCCTTCGCCGCGTCTTTCTGCTTTCAGTCTACACCTTCGCGCATGCCTGCCGCAAGGGGCAGGCCGCCCAAAACGCGCCCCGTTTTTATGGGCCTGATTTGACTGCGAAGATAGGATACGCTATGATGATACTGCGATGAACAGGCGGCCCGGGCCGCCTTGTTTTCACTTGGAAAGGGGGCTTTGAACGCCGTGCGCCGTTTTGTTTTTTCGCTGTGGCGCATGCGCAGATGAACAAAGAGAGAACGCCCCGCGCGGCCGCGCGGGGCGTTCTTTTTCCGTTTTGTCAGGAGGCCGGCTGAGTGCTCAGATCGGGTTTTTCCTTCACGGGTTCACCGTCTTTGCCCTCGTAGTCGCGGCCCCAGCCGGTGGCCAGCGCGAACACCATGGTGCCGAAGAGGGTGAAGGCATAGAGGGTGCCGCCTGCCACGGTGACGGGGGACAGGCCGGTGAGCGCCGCGCCGATAAAGACGAACACGCTCAGGAAGGGCACGATGGCCGGCAGGCTGTTGGCGATCGCGTCCAGCATGTTGGCGCGGCGGTAGGGGTGGATGCCCTTGGCCATGCCGATCTTGTTCAGCACCGGGCCGAAGGTGAGGATGGAAGCGCTGGTGACGCCGCCGAAGATCAGGGTGGTGATGGAGATGCCGATCAGGCAGGCGAACTCGGCGCCCCGGTCGGTCCGGGCCATGCGGCTGTCCAGGATCTTATCCACCAGCCACTCCAGCATGCCCGCCTCGGAAAGCACGCCCATGATGCCGAACACGGCGATGACCAGGCCCACGGTGCCCAGCATGCCGGAGATGCCGGTGATGAGGAAGCCGCCCGCCACGTTGTTGGCCGGGTCGTTATTGAACACGGCGGAGAAGGGGAACAGGCCGAACCCGAGGCCGGTGGCCAGGCCCAGCACCAGGCCCACGAAGATGCCCAGGAAGATGTTGCGGCTGGTGGTGGCCACCACCAGCATGATGATGACGGGGATGAGCATGACCAGGCTGGCCGGGTTGGACAGCGCGTCGATGGAGCCGCCCTGGTAGGTGCCGCCCATACCGCCCAGAATGGCGAAGAGCACCAGCGCGATGACGCCGCCCACTGCGGAGTACTTCACGCGGCTCTTCACGCAGCCGCCCACGTCGGCGGGATGGCCGTCGCGGTATTGCTGGGTGGAGGCGGAGGCGATGGTGGTGTCGGAGATGGGGGCCAGGTTGTCGCCGAACACCGCGCCGGAGACGATGGCGCCCGCCAGGAACATGGGGCTGCCGCCCAGCACCAGGCCCGCCGGGTAGAAGATGGGGAAGGCGGTGAACATGGTGCCGATGGAGGAGCCGGTGGCGGTGGAGATGACGCAGGTCGCGAAGAACACGAAGGCCACGAACAGCCCGCCCTGGATGCCCACCGCATTGGCCAGCCAGACGAAGCCGCCGGACAGGCCGCTCTCCTTCATCAGGGAGGAGAACATGCCGATGACGAAGAAGATGACGATGACCGACACGGACGAAATGGACGAGATGCCCTTAATGGCGGCGTCCCAGAACTTGGTGTAGCTCTTGCAGAACGCGCCGCCGATGAGCAGCGCCACAAAGCCGCCCATGGCAAGGCTTTCCATATTGAACGCTTTGCAGATCACGAACAGGAAGATGCAGAACACGAAGAAGATGGCCACCGGGATGAGGGACATGAACATGCCGCCCCTGAATTCCAGGCGCTCCTTTTTTTCTTCTGCCATGGAAAAACCACTCCTATTACAATAAATTTGGACAGGAAAGCCGGACAGCCAGTCCGGCTTTCCCTCCATCTCGTGCCTAAGCTACAATGAGAGGAGCAACTGGCTGACCAATCACTCCTTGGGCTTGTATGTCCGTGTGAAAGA
>DWXV01000011.1 GCA_019119025.1 Candidatus Allofournierella excrementigallinarum | reverse complement strand
CAGTCAGGACCCCCGGCTAAGCCGGGGGCTTGAGTAAGCCCTGGAAGGGCATAATACAGACAACGCCCCTCAAGGGGCCACGAATGGGTCGGCCAACTGCATTGCTGACTCATGGCGGCCCCTTAAGGGGCTTTCTTATGCCTTGATATTCTTGCTACCCGTAAACGGGTCAATAAACTCTTTCAGGCTCATCTGGTCCGCAATCTGATCCTCTTCCAACTGCCTTTTGATGTATTCCTGTATCTGCCTTTTGTTTCGCCCTACCGTATCGACATAGTATCCTCTTGCCCAGAAATGCCTGTCTCCATATTTATATTTCAGATTCGCGTGTCTGTCGAAAATCATCAGGCTGCTTTTCCCTTTGAGATACCCCATGATTTGTGATACACTATACTTCGGAGGGATACTCAACAGCATGTGGATGTGGTCTGGGCACGCTTGCGCCTCGATGATCTCTACCCCTTTTTGATCGCACAACGTTCTCAGTATTTGCCCGATATCTTTTTTGATTTGCCCGTATATTACCATCCGACGGTATTTCGGCGCAAACACTACATGATACTGGCACCTCCATGTCGTGTGCTGTAGGCTCTCTATATCTTTTTCTTTCATGTGAAAAGACCTCCTGGTTCTTTATTGTTGCAGTTGGCCGACCGCAACTTTATTCTACCAGTAGGTCTTTTTCACTATATAATTTCTTTACTCTCCCCGGCAGAGCCGGGGGTTGTCTTTACGCTAAAGCTAACAAAACAAAAAGAGCACCCGTCTGGCGACGAGTGCTCTTTGCTGTGTGTAATTATATGGATCAGGCAGAGGCAGAATTCTGGGATTCGGCCTGGGAGTTTATCTCAGGCTGCGGAGCGGAATCAGCGCTGTCCAGATAGACCCATTGAATCGTGTAGTCCTTTCCAACCGCCTCACCGATATTCTGCACATATTCCTCCAGAAGATCCTGTGCGCGCTGTTGAGCACTGGACAGAAGTGCCGTGTCAGAGGCCGCCGTTTCTTCCAGGTCTGCCTGGGCCTGGGCAAACGCCGCCACCTCATCCTCCGCGCTTATCCTGGCGGAATCTTTGGCGACGATATAGGAATCCTCCGAGAGTTCATTTGAGTCCACCTGGCAGCGAAGCACTTTTGCCTCCGGAATGGTGATGGTGACCAAAGTGTCGTCCACCTCCAGGGCCACCTGGGAAGCGTCGATGCCAAGAGAAACCACACCGCTGTACTCGATCCAGAAATGCTTGTCCTTCTGCCAGAAAAGTATTCCGGCCGCATCCTCCTCCTTGAATTTTGCCACATTGTGATAGTAGCAGTCCATCACCGCCAACTCACAGATCGCTTTCATCTGTGACGTCTCGGGTTCCATCGTAATTTGCTCCGCAGAGCCCCCGCAGGCGGCAAAAGAGCCCGCCAGGACCGCACAAGCCAAAAGGCACGCAAGTTTTTTCATAGCGAAACTCCTCCTTTTACGAAATTGACAGACTATATCCGGCGTCGTTCTGCTCCACAAGGGGTGCAATGAGGGCCTTCAACACGTTGCAGGCGTTGTCCTTCGCCAAATCACATATTGCTGTCTGCTTTTCGCTCTCCTGCTGCGCATCCAGTTCACAGGCTTTGTAGGCTTCCTGCGTCACAGTTGAGGTATTTGCCTTGTCATCGTAAAAGAGGAAATCTATGGAGGCAATATCCACATCGACCGCTGAGATTCTCACTTCAGGCAGCTTGATTCGGATCATCTTTTCCTCGTCATCCGTTTCGATGTCCAGCGCGCCAAAGTCAATACCCGCATACACTTTGGCTTTGTAGGAGACATAGTACTTCACTTCATCCGGGTTTTCCTCATCGCTCACCGTCGCGATGCCATTGTAGACTGCCGTATAGGTGGACAGCTCGTCCACATCCACGATCTCCTGCAAAGCAGAGACCGTGATGATTTCCGGCGGCTGCTTTGCCCGCTGTGCAGCTGGCAAGCCGACGGCAATTGCCGCTACCGCGATAACTGCCACGACAAGCAGTATCCAGACCGGCAGTTTCAAGCGTGGTCTATTTACGGATGATACGTTTTGTCCTTTCATGTATTTCGCTCCTTACACAATTTTGGGAATTTCCTAATGGATAGTACCATTTTTTTACATTTTTCGCAACGGAAAATAAAATTTGCACAGTGCCTGATATTCTTTTACAATGCAACTGCACGCACGGTGCAGTCAAGTGCTGCACAACACAGCGACGAAAAACCTGACCCAACCGCATATTCCCTGTCAATCTGTAATTTGCTATAATGAATGTAGTTCTTTGATTTTGTGGTCCCTCTGGTATAAAGGAGCCCCTATGAATATTCGAGAAGACCGCCGGCCGACCCTGGCCTCCTGGCCCAAGCGCATGTATGATTGGGGCGAAGTGCCGCCCGCGTTTCAGCCCGCCCTGACGGACTGGGACGCCGCCGGCATGCCGCCGGGGAACATCACCCTCATCCCCCGCATCCACCAGTACTCGGGCGCGCCGGAGTATGTCACCGCCTGGTTCGGCAGCGAGGTCTGCATCCAGCGCATGGCCGGCGGGAAGCTGGATGTGTGGCGCATCCGCCCCGGGGATGTGGCGCAGGTGGGGTATTCCATCCAGCTGATCAAATGTACTGTCACCGTCTGGCTGAAAGACGGCGGATGCACCGGCTTTTCCTATAACAAGACCAAGGAGGACCAGCTCTACCCCGTCCTCAGCCTGCTGCTGGGCCAGCCTGCCGACCGGCAGCCGCCCCAGCGGCATCCCGACTTCCCTGCTTTTGACCGGCTGCGGCAGGAGAGCTACGCCATGTACTACACTTCCCTTTTGGCGTACCGCTTTGGCGGCGAGATCCGGAATCAGTTATTTTTGCGGGGCAAAAACCGCAACTTTCTTTATATCCTCCAGCGCCGGCCGGATCCTGAGTGCTTCTGTGCCGTGACGGACGCCGGCCCTGTGTGCATCATCACCGATTTCTACGGCACCCGTGTCCTCTATCTGCCAAACGCCGACTCCTGCTCGCTGCAGGTGAAGCCCCTGCCCCACGGCAAGGGCAGCGGGCTGTATCTGCGCACGCCGGCGGAGGACGAAAGCCTGTACTTTTGTCTCCTGCCTGGGCAGGAGGGAGCGGCGGATGCCTTTGCCCGGCGCTGGTCCTCCCAGCCGGAAGAGGGCGTCTCCCGTTGACCACTTCGCCCTCTGCCCCGCACCTCGTTTTACGGCAAAATTGACCACCGTGACCACTATTTGACCACCATTGCTGCAAAAGCCCGCGGAGCCAGTGTTTAAAAGGCTCCGCGGGCTTTTTGTATTGCCGCATCTTTTGTGCACAAGTGACGATAAATGGCTTGAAACCACCATTTTCTGTTGACCGTCTGGGAACTCCGACCCGGAAGGCCGCTGGTTCGAATCCAGTCGGGCGCACCACGTCAGAATGGACTTTGCTCCATTCAAAAAGCCCAGCCGAAAGGCTGGGCTTTTCTTATGCCGCTCCGTCATTCCTCCTCTTCCCCACAAAATTTTGCTTCGCAAATTTTTGCGGGGCCCCGCCCGCTTTTTTGCCCTTGTGCGCCAGGGGAAAAGGTGGTATAATAGTCCCGTTCCAATAGGGGCTTCGTTTGATACATTATCGCCAACAAGTGTATGCTTGTTGGCGCTTTTTGTTGCAGCGCAGGAGGAAGCGATGACCAACAACGACTTGACCAAAAACCGATTTCTGGCGGGGCCCATCCTGCCGCCGCTGCTGTGGTTCGCCTTTCCGCTGATGCTCTCCCAGCTGCTGCAGGCCTTCTACGGCGGCGTGGACCTGATGGTGGTGGGGCAGTATTCCTCCACCGCCAGCGTCTCCGCCGTGGCCACCGGCAGCCAGATCATGCAGGCCCTCACCGTGCTGGTCGCCGGCCTGACCATGGGCGTGACCGTGCTGGTGGGCAAGGCGGCGGGCGCGGGCGATGCCGACGCGGCGGGCCGGGTGGTGGCGGGCCAGCTGCGGCTGTTCGCCCTGCTGGCGGCGGCGCTCACCGCCGGGATGCTGGCCTTCGCCCCCGCCATCGTGCAGTGGATGAACGTGCCCGCCGAGGCGGTGCCCGAGACTCTGCGCTATGTGCGCATCTGCTCGGGGGGCATTCCGTTCATCGCCGCCTACAACGGCATCAGCGGTGTGTTCCGGGGCCTGGGCAACTCCCGCTCGCCCTTTCTGTTCGTGCTCACCGCCTGCCTGGTGAACGTGACGCTGGACCTGGTGTTTGTGGGGGTCTTTCATCTCAACGCCTCCGGCGCGGCGCTGGCCACTGTCATCGCCCAAGGCTCCAGCGTGCTGTTCTCCCTGGTCTGCATGCGCCGCCATCCCCTGCCCTTCCCGGTGCGGGGCCGCCGCAGGGACGTGCCCCGGGCGGTGGGCAGCATCCTGCGGCTGGGCGCCCCCATCGCCCTGCAGGACTTTTTGACCACCATCTCCTTTTTGATCATTACCAGCATCGTCAACTCCCTGGGCCTGGTGGCCTCTGCCGGGGTTGGCATCTCGGAAAAGCTGTTCGTCTTTCTGTCCATCGTACCCATCTCCTTCATGTCGGCCCTGTCCACCTTTGTGGCCCAGAACATGGGCGCGGGCCAGCCCCTGCGCGCCCGCCAGGCCCTGTTCGCGGCCCAGAAGGTCTCCCTGTGCTTCGGGGCGGCCATCTTCACCCTCACCTTCTGGGGCGGCGGGCTGCTGGCCGCCCTGTTCAGCCGCGACGCGGCGGTCATCGAAGCCGCCGCTCTCTACATGCGGGGCAGCGCGGCGGAGCACCTGCTCAACGCCTTCGTCTACTGCATGCTGGGTTACTTCAACGGCCGCGAACGCACCGCCTTTGTGATGGCGCAGGGGCTGTTTACCGCCTTCCTGGTGCGCATCCCCCTGTCCTACCTTCTCAGCCGCCTGCCGGGCGCGGGCATGCTCACCATCAGCATGGCCATCCCCGCCACGGCCCTGGTCAGCCTGGCGCTGTGCGCCGGCTACCTCCTGCTGCTGCGCCGGCGGGACAGCGCCGCCGGGGCCGCGGACTGAACCGCTCTGGATTTTTCCCCTGCCTGCCTTATGATAAAGGCAGGATCCATTCGTCCGAGGAGGCTTTTATGAAAGACGGCACCCAACTGGATATTTCCGCCTACTGGGCGGCGGCGCTGGCCCAGCGGGCCGGCGAGATGGCGGCGTTCTTCGCGCCGGGGGCCCAGGTGCTCTGGCCCAACACCAACGAGCGCTTCACCGCCGAAGAGTTCATCCGCGCCAACTGCGAGTACCCCGGCGCGTGGGAGGGCGAAGTGGAGCGGGTGGAGGCCATGGGGCCGCTGCTCATCACGGTGGTGCGGGTGTTCGACGCCGGGCGCACCGTCTCCTTCCATGTGACCTCCTTCTTCCGTGTGGAGGACGGGCGCATTGCCGCGCTGGAGGAATACTGGGGCGACGACGGCCCGCCGCCGGCCTGGAGGCAGGCGCTGGGCATCGGGCGGCCCATCCGCTGAGGGGGGCCCGCGCCTTGCATTTTTTATTTTCAAAGTGGTATAGTGAAAGAAAGCCGCCCCCCGCGGGCCGGCCTTCCTGTGTTTGGAAAGGAGTCCTTTTGATGCGCATCGTTGCAGCCTCCCAGAGGCTGCCCGCGGGCGGGCGTTTCGTCCGGTTCGCGCTCTCGTCGCTGTTTTCCGCCGGGGTGGACTTGGCCGCCTTCGAACTGCTCTGCCGCCTGCTGGAGGACGCGGCGGGCGAGGCCGCGGCCATCGCTGCCGCCACCTGCATCGCCCGGGCGGCCTCCGCCCTGGTGAACCACATCATCAACTACGTCCTCGTGTTCCACAGCCATGCCGCCCGCGGGCGGGCCGCCGGCCTCTACGCCCTCATCACCGTGGGCAAGACGCTGTGCAGCGCCCTGCTGGTGGCCGCCGCCGCGGCCCTTGTGCCCGCCCTGCCGCGGCTGCGCGCAAAAATGGCCGCCGACGTACTGCTTTTTTTCGTCAACTACCTGCTGCAAAAAGCCTTTGTCTACTGAACGGAGGGACCTTATGAAACTGCTCATCGTGCGCCACGCCGACCCGGACTATTCCATCGACTCCCTCACCCCCGCCGGCTGGGAGGAGGCCGCCCTGCTGGCCCGGCGGCTGAGCCGGCTGGAAGTGGCGGCTTTTTACGTCTCGCCCCTGGGCCGCGCGAAGGACACCGCCAGCCTCACCCTGAAGGCGATGGGCCGCACCGCCGCCGAGTGCCCCTGGCTGCGGGAGTTCGACGCCCCCATCCACAAGCCCGGCGCGGAAGGCCAGTCCATCCCCTGGGACTGGCTGCCCGCCGACTGGACCGCCGAGCCCCGTTTTTTTGACCGCAGCGCCTGGCTGGAGGCCGAACCCATGGCGGCCGCGGGCGTGGCGGAGCAGTATCACTGGGTGACGCGCTCCCTGGACGAGCTGCTGGCGGCCCATGGCTATTGCCGGGAGGGGGAAATTTACCGGGCCGAGCGCCCCAACACCGACACGGTGGTGCTGTTCTGCCACTTCGGGGTGGAGTGCGTGCTGCTGAGCCGGATGCTCAACCTCTCGCCCATGGTGCTGTGGCACGGCTTTTGCGCCGCGCCCTCCTCGGTGACCACCCTCGTCACCGAAGAGCGCCGGGAAGGCGAGGCCTGTTTCCGGCTGGGAGCCTTCGGCGACACCTCCCACCTTTACGCCGGCGGGCGCGAGCCCAGCTTTTCCGCCCGGTTCTGCGAGATGTATTCCCTCGCCGGCCAGCGGCACTGACAAAACCGGAAAAGGGGCTTCCCCGGGAGGGCGCGCTCCTTTTTCATCCTGCAGGGGCGGCGGCGCGTCAAGAGATCATGCGGGCCCGATAAGCCTCCTGATAAACATGCTTTCTTTTAACGGCATCGTCTTTTTGCCGCAAAGCGCAAGATAGGGCTTGTACAAAACGGCCCATCCTTGTGCATCTCGCCCATGGCCGGGCCCAAAACTTCATCGCTTTTGCGCATAGCCCCCGCCGCTGTTTTCGTGTATGATTAGAAAACAGTGTTCAAGCGACGGAGAGCAGCACGAAACAGTCCCTGTTTTGTGCTGCTCTTTTTTGTCGGGAAAGAGGTCAAGATGAAAAAAGCCCTTCGCCGCGCCGCCCTGGCGCTGGCCATTGTTTTCAGCGCGCTGGCGCTGCTTTTTGCCGGGTATGCGGCCTATCTGCAGCTGCAGTATTACCGCATCGAGGACGGCCTTGCCCTGGAGGTGGCCAGCGCCCCCGCCGAGACGCTTGCGGCGGGCGGGGAATATACCGCCGTCACCTGCAACCTGGGCTTCGGGGCCTACGGGCCGGGCTACTCCTTCTTCATGGACACCGGCGTGATGGCCGACGGCACCCCCACCCGGGGCCTTTACGGCAAGGCCCGGAGCCGCGAGGACGTGCTGGCCAACACCACCGCCGCGCTGAACGCGCTGGAAGGGCTGGACGCCGACCTGCTGCTGCTGCAGGAGGTGGACTACGACTCTCACCGCAGTTATTTTGTGGACCAGCGGCAGATGGCGCTGGACGTTTTTCCCGGCTACGGCTCCATCTGGGGCCAGAACTTCCACAGCGGATATCTCGCCTATCCCCTCGCCGACCACCACGGCGCGGTGAACGCCGGGCTGCTCACCCTCACCCGCTGCGCCGCCGAAGAGGGCGTGCGCCGCAGCTACCCGGTGGACGAGAGCTTCTTCGTCAAATTCACCGACCTGGACCGCTGCTTCACCGTGCTCTACCTGCCGGTGGAGGGCGCCGAGGGCCGGCTGGCCCTCATCCACAGCCACATGTCCGCCTACGACGAGGGGGGCGCCGTGCGCGCGCAGCAGCTGGAGATGCTGTGCGGCGTGATGGAGGAGGAGTATGAAAAGGGCAACTACGTCATCGTGGGGGGCGACTTCAACCACGCCCTCTACGGCACCGGGCACGCCTTCCCCAGCCAGCAGCAGTTCCCCGGCTGGGTGCAGGCCCTCTCCGACGCGGACCTGCCGGAGCATTTCTCCTTCGTGGCGGCGGACAACGGCTTTGAGGTGGCCACCTGCCGCGGGGCGGACATCCCCTACGAGCCGGGGGTGAACTACACCACCGTGGTGGACGGCTTCATCGTGTCGGACAATGTGGCCGCCCGCGCCGAGAACATCGACGCGCAGTTCGCCTTCAGCGACCACAACCCGGTGGCCCTCACCTTCCGCCTGGCGGCGTGAGCGAAAGCAGCAAAAAACGGACCGTGCCACGGGCCCAGATATGCCATCCAGGTGCGGCGGCGGAGCGTTTTGCTCTCGCCGCGCTTTTTTTGCCCCTTTCGTTTGACCGGGGCCAAAAGGGGTGTATACTGAAGGCAAGACACCAAAAAGGAGGCAGCCGTCATGTGCACCAGCATCGCTTTTTTTGAGCAGAAACTTTTCGGGCGCAACCTGGACCTGGAGGTATCCTTCGGGCAGCGGGTGGTCATCGCGCCCCGCTCCCTCGCGTTTCCCTTCGCCCACCGCCCCGCCCTGACGGAGCACTACGCCGTGGTGGGCATGGCCAGCGTGGCCGGCGGCCTGCCTCTTTTTGCCGAGGGCATGAATGAGAAAGGCCTTTACATGGCCGGGCTGAATTTCCCGGGCAACGCCCACTACTTTGCCGACGAGGGGGCCGGCCCCAATCACCTTGCGCCCCACGAACTGTTGTGGCTGGTGCTGGGCGGCTGCGCCAGCCTGGCCGAGGCCAGGGCCCTGCTGGAGGGCGTACAGGTGTGCGCCATCCCCTTTGCGCCCGGCCTGCCTCTGGCCCCGCTGCACTGGCATGTGGCGGACGCCACCGGCGCGCTGGTGTTGGAGTCCACCGCCGGCGGCCTGCATCTCTACGAGGACAAGGCCGGGGTGCTGACCAACAACCCGCCCTTCCCCTTCCACCAGACCAATCTGGCGAACTATATAAACCTCTCCCCCCGCCAGCCGGAGAACCGCTTCGCGCCGGGCCTGCCCCTTTCCTGCTTCGGCCAGGGCATGGGGGCCATCGGCCTGCCGGGGGACGCCTCCCCCGCCTCCCGCTATGTGCGGGCGGCGTTCTTCAAGGAAAACGCCGCCTTCCCCGCCTCCCGCCCCGGCCAGGTGATGGAGTTCTTCCACGTCCTTGAGGGGGTGGCCATGGTGCGGGGCAGCGTCGTCACGCCGGAGGGCGCGCTGGACGAGACCCTCTATTCCAGCTGCGCCGACGCCGAAGAACGCGTCTACTACTGGCGCGCCGCCGCCGCCAGCCGCATCAGCGCGGTGCGCATGACCGAAGAGGCCTGCCGGGGCGACAAACTGCTGGCGGCGGACCCCGAGGAGGCCCCCGCCTTCGCCTTTACCGCGGTCCAGCCTCTGGCCTGAAGGGAAGGGCCGGGGCCCCGGCCGCAGGGCGCGCGCACCGGCGGGGCTTTGCGGCAAAAAGCAAGGCCCGCCATGAAAAGCATGGCCAGCGCCAGCAGCTTGTAGGCCGTCTGGCTGCGCCAGCTGTCGCCGAAGAGGCAGGCCACGTTGGAGCGGGCGTAGAAGAGGACGCCCAAAAAGGTGGAGAAGCTGAACAGCCACAGCACCGCCGCCACCGCCACCAGCGCCACGGTGGACCACCGCGGCGGGATGGAAAAGGCGTTCTCAAAGGAAGACGAGATGGAGTTGCCGATGACCTGGCTGATGCCGCACCAGCACACAAGGCCGGAAACCGCGAACAGCACGGCGATCGCCGGGCGGCGGGATGGAAAACAGGTCGCCCCACAAAAAGTTATAGATCGCGGTCAGAACGGCCATGGAAGGGATCCCTTTCGAATGCGGCCCAGGGGCCGTTTGTCGTGCATTGTGTCAGTATGTCCGCCGGAGCTTCGGTGTGCAAGCGCCCGGGGCGAAAAACGGCCCTTCCCCGCCGGGAAGGGCCGTTCTCGTCTCGCTTATGTCCGGAAACACTTTTTCAGCGCCCGGTATTCGCCCAGGGCCAGCAGGGTGCCGTCCTTGGGAAGCACGGTGTAAGGGGTGATCTGGGCGTCGATGGCGCCCTCCCGCTTGACCGCCAGCAGGTTGATGTTGTGGATGCGGCGCACGTCGATCTCGCCGACGGTCTTGCCCGCCCACTCGGTGGGCACCTCCACCTCCACGATGGCGTTGTCGGCGTCCAGCTCGATGTAGTCCAGAAGATGGTCGGAGCCATAACGCACCGCCGCCCACTTGGCCAGCTGCTTTTCGGGGTAGAGCACCTCGTCCGCGCCGTTGCGCAGAAGGAATTTGGCCTGCACGTCCCGCTCGGCCCGGGACACCACCTTCTTAGCCCCCAGCTCCTTGAGCAGCGAGGTCGTTTCCAGCGAGCTTTGGAAATTGTCGCTGATGGCCACGATGCAGACATCATAGTTGCCCACGCCCAGCTCCTGCAAAAATTCGCCGTTGGTGCTGTCGCCGATCTGGGCGTTGGTGACCACGTTGAGCACGGCGTTCACCTTCTCCTCGTCGTCGTCCACCGCCATGACCTGATGGCCCTGGGCGTTCAGCTGCATGGCCAGATGGCGGCCGAAGCGGCCCAGGCCGATGAGCAAAAAGGATTTCATAAAAAACTCCTCCTTTAACCGATGGTGATGCGCTCCTGCGGGAGCTTGCTGCCAGTCTTGGCAGCGCCCGCCAGCGCGGCGTAGATGAGGGTGAGGCCGCCCACGCGGCCCATGTACATCAGGAAGATGAGCACCCCCCGGGAAACAAGGCCGAGGCTGGGGGTCAGCCCCAGGGAGAGGCCCACCGTGCCCACCGCCGAGGCGGTCTCAAACAGACAGTCGGCCAAAGGCAGCCCCTCCACCGAGCTGATGATGAAGCCGCCGAAGAAAAACAGGGTGACATAGAGCAGCAGGATGGCCGCCGCGTCGCAGGAGGCCTTGACGCTGATGCGCCGGCCGAAAAAGCGGCCTTCCTCCCGCCGCCGGAACACAGCGATGGCGTTGGCGAAAAGCACCGCCACGGTGGTGGTCTTCATACCGCCGGCGGTGGACCCCGGCGAGCCGCCGATGAGCATGAGCACGATGGTCACCGCCAGGGCAAGGCCGCTCAGAGAGGTGAGGTCGGCGGTGTTGAAGCCGGCGGTGCGGGGGGTGACGGACTGGAACAGGCTCATCCACACCCGTTCGCCCAGGGGCAGGGCGGAGAACTCGTCGAAGAAGAACCACGCCGCCGGCGCCACGATGAGCACCGCCGTGGTGACCAGGATGACCTTGCTCTGCATGCGGTAGTGGTGCAGGCGGAATCCGTTGGTGCGGATGTCGTCCCAGGTGAGGAAGCCGATGCCGCCCACCACGATGAGGCCCATGATGACCAGGTTCACCACCGGGTCGGCCCGGTAGGCGGTGAGGGAGGCGTATTCCGCGCCCGGCGCGCCCATCAGGTCGAAGCCCGCGTTGCAGAAGGCGGAGATGGAATGGAACACCGCCATCCAGACGCCTCTGAGGCCGAAATCCCGCACGAACACCGGCGCAAGGCAGGCTGCGCCGATGCCCTCGACCAGGAACACCGCCCGCAGGATGAAGCCGGTGAGCCGCACGATGCCGCCCACCTTGGGGGCGGAGATGGCCTCCTGCATGGTGCCCCGCTGCATCAGCGAGATGCGCCGCCCGGCCACCAGGGCGATGGCCGAGGCCACCGTGACCACCCCCAGGCCGCCGATCTGGATGAGCAGCAGGATGACCGCCTGGCCGAAATACGACCAGTAGGTGGCGGTGTCCTGCACCACGAGGCCGGTGACGCAGACCGCCGAGGTGGCGGTGAAGAGCGTCTCGTCAAAGGGAGTGACGCGGCCGCTCTGGGAAGCAACGGGCAGCATCAGCAGCAGCGCCCCCGCCAGAATGACCGCAGCGAACAGAAGGATGATGATCTGAAAACTCGTCAGACGCCGCAACGGCGCAATGTCCATTTTAAAAGCCTCCGTTTTTTTGCCGGGCCTGAGGGGCCCCGGCTTTGGGTCTTTACCCCACAGTATACCCCATCCTTTGCCGGTTGTGAAGGCCATTTTGGATAAAATTTTTCGCATTTGGGGCGAAGAGGCGGGGCGGCGCTGCGCGCCGCCCCGCATTCAGGGTGCTTTTTCCTCCAGATCCCGGGCGGTGACGGCCCGGTAGGGCAGCCAGACATAGTGGCCGTCCTCCAGCTCCACCGCCCCGGCGGGGTCGGAGCCGTCGGCCAGCGCCAGCACCAGGTCCAGCATGGCCCGGGCGATGCCCGCGCCGTCGTTGCGCACGGTGCCGTAAAGCTCCCTTGCCGCCACCGCCTCCAGGGCGGGGGCGGTGGCGTCCACCCCCACCACCAGCGGCAGATCCTCCTCCGCCTGTTTGAAGGCGTCGATGGCCCCGAGGGCCATGTCGTCGTTGTTGGCGAACACCACCTCGATGGCGTCCCCCATCCCTTCCTCCAGCCACTGCCGGGCCTTGGCCATGGCCTGGCCCCGCTTCCAGTTTGCGGTGTCGCTGGCCAGCTTTTCCACCGCCACCCCCGCGTCGGTGAGGGTCTTGACGGCGTACTCGGTGCGCAGCATCGCGTCCTGATGGCCGGGCTCGCCCTCCAGCATCACATACTGCAGCACCCCGTCGCCGTTGCGGTCCAGGGCGGGGCCGGCCTGCCAGGCTTCCAGCACCAGCCGCCCCTGCAAAACGCCCCCTTCCTCCGCCTTGGCGCCCACATAATAGGCGTGCTCCCAGCGCAGCATGTCCTCCGCCACCGGCTGGCGGTTGAAGAAGATGAGGGGCACGTCCGCCTTCCGGGCCTTGTCGATGAGCACGGCGGCGGCGGTGCGGTCCACGATGTTGACGCACAGCGCGTCGCACCCGCGGCCGATGAGGCTGTCGATCTGTTCCAGCTGGGTGGTCTGGTTCGAGCGCCCGTCCACCACCGAGAGGTTGATGCGCATCCCCCTCTCCTGCTCCTCCTCCCGGGCCATCCGCTCCAGCTCGGCGGCGATGGTGGAGATGAAGGTGTCGTCCTGGGTATAAAGGGCCACCCCCACCCGCAGCACCGGGGGCTCCGTTTCCGCCGCGCCGCAGCCGGCGGCAAGCGCGGCCAGCGCCGCGCAGAAGACCCCCGCCGCCTTACGACGCCACCGGGAACAGCAGCTTTTGATTGTCCGGTTCATAGATGTCCTCCCCCCGCAGGATGGAAAAGTCCAGGGTCTGGGGCTGCCAGCTTTCGCCCCGGGCGATGCGCACCGCCCCCTCCACCGCCAGGTACCCGGCGGCAAAATCGCTCCATACCGCGCTGGCGGAAAGGGTCCCCCGCTCCAGCGCCGCGGCGATGGGCCCGGTGGAGCCCGCGCCGTAGAGGGCGGGGGCCAGGCCCAGCTTGTCCTTTGCGGCGGCGGCCGCCTCGGTGGCCGCCGGCTCGAACAGCAGCACCGCCGCCGCGCCGGTTTCGGCCAAAACCGTTTCCAGCGCGGCCTGCCCCCGGGGGGCGGCCTCCTCCACCCGGGCGCCCGCCTCCTCCAGCGCCGCTTTGGCGGCGGCAAGGCGGGCGCTCACCCCCGCCGAGCCGGGGACGCTGTCCACCAGCAGCACCGGCCCCGCCGGGGCGTCCTCCAAGGCCGCTTCGGCCAGCGCCCGGCCCAGGGCCTCGTTGTCGGGGCAGACGGAGGCCGCCCCGCCGGCGGATTCCAGCGTGATGACCGGCGCGCCGGGCCCGGCGGGCAGCCCGCCCGCCGGGATGACCACCAGCGCGTCCGCCCCCCGCTGGGCCTCATACTGCATCAGGCCCGCCTGCTCGGCGGCGTCGTTGTCCGCCGTGAGGGTCACGATGCGCACCTCCGCCCGCAGCTGGCCCGCCGCCTGCTCCATCCCGAGGCGCGCGTTGGCCCAGGCGGAGCCGTCGGCGCTGCGCAGGATGACCGACACCTCCACCGGCTCGGCCTCCCGCCGGGCGAAGGGCAGCTGGGGCCAGGCCAGGGTGAGCGCCACCGCCGCCGCCAGCGCCACCAGCACCAGCAGCTGCCACAGCGCGTTGGTCCTTTGTTTGTTCATGGCTCTTCCTCCCGTTGCAGCCGCGCGGCCTCCTCGGCGGTGAGGGCGGGCAGCCGGATGCGCACGGTGGTGCCCTCGTCCGGCTCGCTGAACACCTCAAGGCCGTAGCCCTCGCCGAAGGTGAGGCGGATGCGCCGGTGGACGTTGCGCACCCCGATGCCCGACCCGCTGGACCGGGTCTGGGGCCGGCTCTCGTCCAGCAGGCGCTCCGCCACCTCGGGGGGCATGCCCACCCCGTTGTCGCTCACGTCGATGAGCAGGTCGCCGCCCTCCCGCTTTGCGGTAACGGTGATGCGCCCATCCTCCTCGCAGCCGGCCATGCCGTGGTAGATGGCGTTCTCCAGCAGGGGCTGCACGATGAGTTTGAGGGTGTAAAGGCCCTCGACTCCCTCTTCGGCGCGCACCGAGGCGGTGAACCTGTCCTGATAGCGGATCTGCTGGATGGTCATGTAGTGGCGCGCGTGCTCCAGTTCGTCCGCCAGGGGGATGAAGCTGCGCCCGCGGCTGAGGGCGATGCGGAACAGCCGCGCCAGCGAGGTGACCATCTGGATGGCCTCGTCGTAGCGGCCGGCCTCGGTCATCCAGATCACCGAGTCCAGGGTGTTATACAAAAAGTGGGGATTGATCTGGCTTTGCAGCACTTCCAGCTCGCTGCGGCGCTTGCGCTTTTCCTGCAGGATGATGTCGTCCATCAAATGGCGCATGGTGGACACCATCGACGCGATGGAGTGGGCCAGCCGCCGCACTTCGTAGCAGCCGTCCTCTTTGATGGCCACCTCCCGGGCCCCGGCCTCCAGCTCTTTCACCGACTGCTCCAGCCGGCGGATGGGGTCGGAGATGCGCGCCGAGATGCGGAAGTTCAAAAAGGCCATCAAAAAGGCCGAGAACAGCAGCATGGAAAGGCCGAACAGGAAGATGTAGCCCCCGTCGTCCCCCGCGCCGGCGCGGGGCACCACGCCCACCAGCTTCCAGCCGGTGTAGCCCACGGTCTTGACGGTGACCAGCCTTCTTTCCCCCTGGAAGGTCTCGGTATGGGCGCCGTCGGCCAGGGCCGCGTCGGCCAGGTTGTTCTCGGTGTCCAGCCCCGCGTAGATGAGCTGCTGGCGGGGGTGGTAGATGAGTTCGCCGGACGCGTCGGTGAGGTAGATGTAGCCGCCGCCCGCCAGCTCCACGTCCCGGCAGACCTGCTCGATGCCGGAAAAGCCCATGTCCACCAGCAGAACGCCGCTGTAGGTGCTGCCCTCCCGGGTCAATTGCACATACCGGCTCAGCGACACCACCCAGCGGAAGTTCTCGTCCGGGTCGGCGAAGAGGCGCTGGATGTGGGGGGTGGAAAAGTGCAGGTTCTCCATCTTGTCCAGCGCCGCCTGATACCAGCCGGAGGAGGCGGGGTCCGCCCCTTCCTTCAGGGCGGTGAGGGGGGTGCCCGCCACCAGCGCGCCCCTGCTGTCGAACACGGCGATGGAGACCAGCTCGTCCCGGTTCTCCTCATAGAGCAGCTCCATGCCCGGTTCCAGGCTCTGGGTGGCCAGGTCGGCGTTTTTGATGATGCGGTAATACATGGTGTCGCTCACCCGCATCATCCGGCGCAGGTAGCTGTCCATGTTCATGTTCACCTGGGCCAGCACCCGCTCGGTGTTCTCCCGCACCAGCTGCTCGGTGCCCGCGGAGTAGCGCCAGACAAGGCTCAGGCCCATGAGCACCATGCCCGCCACCGCGGCCGCGGTGAAGGACAGGGAGATGACCATCTGGATGCTCATGGTGCGGTAGCGCCCCGAGAGGGACGCCGCCGCCCGGGCAAAGAGTTTTTTCACGCGAGGCTCCCTCCCTTGCCGAACACCGCCGCCTTCAGGCCTGGCCCGCCCGGTACTTCGAGGGGGTCACGCCGAAGTGGCGCTTGAACACATAGCTGAAATAGTTGGGGTCGGCGTAGCCGGTGCGCTGGGCGATGAGGTAGGTCTTTTCCTCGGTCTCCCGCAAAAGGCGCGCCGCCTCGTTCATCCGCCGCTCGGTGACGCAGGCGGTGAAGCTCTGGCCGGTCTCCCGCTTGAACAGGGTGGAAAAATAGGTGGGCGAAAGGTGCAGGTGCTCGCACACCGCCTCCACCCCCAGGCCGCTGTCGGCAAAGTGGGCGGCGATGTAGGCTTTGGCCTCGTCCACCGTGCGGCCGGCGCTGTCGGTGCGGCGGCGGCCCAGCAGCTCCCGCAGGCGGCGGCAGCGCTCGGTGAGCCACTCCCCCAGCCGGTCCAGGCTGGCGAACTGGGCCGCGGGCACCGCGCCCGCGAAGCCCGGCCCGAACACGTCCTCCACCTCCACGCCGCCCGACCGGGCAAGGCGCACCAGGCAGGTGACGATCTCCAGCACATACAGCTGGCACTGGGCGGGCGGCAGGCGGCTGGCCCGCACCCGGTCCAGAAGGGCGCGGAGGGTCGCGTCCAGCTGCCCTTCGGTGCCCAGCTTCACCGCCGTGGCCAAAGCGCGCTGGTCCTCGTCGTCCAGCGAGAGGCGCAGGCTGGCGGCCGGCTCCAGGTCGCCGATGTAGAGCACCCTGCCCCCGCCCATCAAAAGGCGGTAGTCCAGGGCCGTGATAGCCCCTTCCATCGACTGGTGCAGCTGCCCCGCCGCGCCGCACAGCTGGCCCAGGCCCACCGTGAGGCCGAGGCCCAGACAGCTGGGGGCCAGCGCGCACAGGCGCTCCAGCTCCGCCATCAGCGGATAGAGCTGGTCCGCGTTTTCAAGGCCGGCCAGCAGGGCCACCGCGTCATTGTAAAGCAGGGCGCGCAGCCAGCAGCCGGGCAGCTCGAACCGCTCTTCCAGAAAGGAGCGCACCGACAAAAGCAGCAGTTCGTCCCGCTCGGCGCTCTGGCCCGCCGCCGGCAGGTCCATCTGCACCAGCGCCGCGGCCCAGGGGCCGGCGGGCAGTTCCAGTTCGTAGCGGGCGGCCCGCTCGGCGAGCTGGTCCGGGGGGATGCGCCCGTCCAGCAGGCGGGCGAAGAACAGCTCCCGCAGCACCGGCAGGCTCTCCTCATAGCGGCGGCGCAAAGCCTCCATGTCCCGCCGCTGCTGGCGCTGGGCCTCCAGCTGGGTGCGCAGGCCCGCCAGCACGTTTTCCAGCTCCCGGGCGTTCACCGGCTTCATGATGTATTCCGAGACGCCCATGCTCACCGCCTGGCGGGCGTACTCAAAGTCGTCGAAGCCGGAAAACACCACGAGTTTGGCCGCGGGCAGTTCCCGCCGCAGCCTGCGGCAGAGCTCCAGCCCGTCCATGAAGGGCATCTTGATGTCGGTGAGCACCACGTCCGGGCGGATCTGCTCCGCCAGCTCCAGCGCCTCGGCGCCGTTTTCCGCCTCGCCCGCCAGCTCAAAGCCCTGCGCGGCCCAGTCGATCTTGCGGCTGATGCCCTGGCGGATCTCCGCCTCGTCGTCCGCCAAAAGGACCCGATACAGTTCCATCCTGCGCCCTCCCTTCCGCTCTCAGTATACCATACCCGCCCGGCCTTGAAAACCGCAAAAAGGGCGCCCTGTGCAGGGCGCCCGCGGCGTTTTTGGAAAAGGCTTATTTCTTGACCAGGTACTTGCGCATATCCAGCGCGCAGGCGAACAGGATGATGCCGCCCTTGATGGCGTACTGGAGGTTCTGGTCCATGCCCACCAGGGGCAGGGCCACGAAGATCAGGCGCAGCATGATGACGCCGATGATGATGCCGCTGACCTTGCCGATGCCGCCCACGAAGGACACGCCGCCGATGACGCAGGCGGCGATGGCGTCCAGCTCGTAGTTCACGCCGGTGTTGGCGGTGTTGGAGGCCACGCGGGCGGACTCAACGAAGCCGGCCCAGCCGTACATCGCGCCCGCCAGGGCGAACACCATGATGGTGGTCATAAACACGTTCACGCCGGAAACGCGGGCGGCCTCTTCGTTGGCGCCCAGGGCGAACATGTTCTTGCCGAAGGTGGTCTTGTTCCAGATGAACCACATCAGAACGCTCAGCAAAATGGCGTAGATGACGTAGTTGGGGATCTGGATGGCGCCGCCGGCAAAGTTCAGAAGGGGCGGGTTGCCCACCACGAAGTTGCGGTAGCCCTCGTCCAGGCCGGAGATGGCCATGCCGTTGTTGTTGCCCATCTTGACGTAGAGCAGCAGCATGGTGTAGAGGATGAGCTGGGTGGCCAGGGTCACGATGAAGGGGTGCAGCTTGAACTTGGCCACGAAGAAGCCGTTGAAGGCGCCGATGGCGGCGCCCAGGGCCACCACGATCAGGATGACCACGGGCACCGGCAGGGTGCCGATGGCGGGCCACATCTTGTTGGGGGCGTCGGCGGCCTGCAGGAGGCTGGCGGCCACGCAGGCGGTGATGCCCACGGCGCGGCCGGCGGACAGGTCGGTGCCGGTGAGCACGATGCAGCCGGCGATGCCCAGGGCCACCGGCAGGTAGGCGGCGGTGAGGCTCAGCAGGTTGACCAGGGAGCGGGGGGCCAGGAAGGACGGCTCGGTCACCGCCACATACACCGCCACCGCCAGCATGATGATGATGAGGGCGTTGTTCAGCAGCGCGTTGCCGATCTTTTTCGCGTCCAGACCCTTCACCTTTTCGGCGAGGGCGGTGGAATTGTTGTTCATCAGTCGATTCCTCCTCGTTTACACATACTTTGCCGCCAGCGTGAGGATCTCCTCCTGGCTGGTGTTTGCCGCGTCCACCTCGCCGGCCACCTGGCCGCCGGACATGACCAGGATGCGGTCACACACGCCCAGCAGCTCGGGCATCTCGGAGGAGACCATGATGACGCCCTTGCCCTCTTTGGCAAGGTCGATGATAAGCTGGTAGATCTCGTACTTCGCGCCCACGTCGATGCCGCGGGTGGGCTCGTCCAGCAGGAGGATCTCCGGCTTGGTGAGCAGCCAGCGGCCGATGATGACCTTCTGCTGGTTGCCGCCGGAGAGCGAGCGGATCTGGGTGCGCTGGCTGGGGGTCTTGATGTGCATGGCCTGGATGGACCAGTCGGTGTCGTCGCGCATCTTCTTGTCGCTCAGGCAGATGCCGCCCAGCAGATAGTCCTTCAGGCTGGAGATAACGGTGTTCTCCTTGATGTCGCGGATGCCGAAGATGCCGGTGGCCCGGCGCTCTTCGGTGAGCAGGGCGAAGCCGTTCTTGATGCTTTCGCCCGGGGTGCGGTTGCGGATCTCCTTGCCGTGGAGGGTGATGGTGCCCCCCTGGCGGGTCATGGCGCCGAAGAGGTTCTCCAGCACCTCGGTGCGGCCCGAGCCGTCCAGGCCCGCGATGCCCAAAATCTCGCCCTTGCGCAGCTGGAAGGTGGCGTCCTTCAGGCGGGTGTATTTGCCCGCGATGTGCGCAACGTCCAGGATGACCTCGCCGGGGGTGTTCTCCTTGGGCGGGAAGCGGTTGGTGAGCTCGCGGCCCACCATCAGGCGGATGATCTCGTCCATCGTCAGCTCTTTGGCCGGGCGGGTGGCCACCCAGGTGCCGTCGCGCATGATGGTCACCTCGTCGCTGATGCGCAGGATCTCCTCCATCTTGTGGCTTATGTAGATGATGCCGCAGCCCTTGTCCCGCAGCATGTTGATGATGCGGAACAGGTGTTCCACCTCGGTCTCGGTGAGGGACGAGGTGGGCTCGTCAAAGACGATGATCTTGGAATCGTAGGAGACCGCCTTGGCGATCTCCACCATCTGCCGCTGGCTCACGGGCAGGGTGGACATGATGGCCTTGGGGTTCACGTTCACTTCCAGCGTGTCGAAAATCTCCTTGGTGCGCTTGGCCATCAGGCTCTCGCTCACCATGATGCCCGCCACCTTGGGGTAGCGGCCGAGCCAGAGGTTGTCCTGCACGCTGCGGGTCAGAGCCTGGTTCAGCTCCTGATGCACCATGGCCACGCCGTTTTCCAGCGCTTCCTTGGAGCTGCGGAAATTGACCTCCCTGCCGTCCAGGGTGATGGTGCCCGCGTCCTTGTGATAGATGCCGAACAGGCACTTCATCAGGGTGGACTTGCCCGCGCCGTTCTCGCCCATCAAAGCGTGCACGGTGCCCGGCCGCACGGTGAGGCTGACGTTGTCCAGCGCCTTCACGCCGGGGAACTCTTTGCAGATGCCGTGCATCTCCAGCAGTGCCGGCTGCTCCATATTCTTCCTCCTCTCTTGGCGGGGAAAGCCCGCCCTTTGCAAAAGGGGCGGGTATCCCACGTCAGGCCGGGCGGGGCTGCCAGTGCAGCCCCGCCCGGCCATGGGTCAATTCAGCGGATGAAAGATCAGTCCTCGCTGGTGGCGTCGTACATCGCGTAGGGAACGCGGATCTTGGCCACGCCCTCGTCCACGACGAACTGATCGGTGTTGGCCATCAGCTCGGCGCCGTCCTGGACGTTCTTGACCAGGGTGTTGATGGTGGAAGCCATGCCCACGGCGTCCTGCTTGATGGAACCGGCCATGTTGCCGGCCTTGATCAGCGCCTTGGCGCTGTCGGTGGCGTCAACGCCGAACACGGGGATGATGGTGGTGCCTTCGCCGTTGTTGTAGCCGACGTTCTGCAGAGCGGAGATAGCGCCCTCGGCCATGCCGTCGTTGTTGCAGATGATCAGCTCGACCATGTTGCCGTTGTCCTCGTTGTAGGAGCCCAGCAGGGCGACCATGTAGTCGTTGGCGGCCTTGGCGGACCACTTGCCCTCGGTGTCCACCAGGTACTTGGTGGAAGCGCTGGCGTCGTAGTAGCTCAATTCGGGCTTGCCGGCCTCGGTGAGCAGCTTGTTGGCGTCCTCAACGGCGTACTGGGTGCGGGCCTCGGCCTCAGCGTTGCCCTCCTGGCCCTTGAACATGACGTAGGAGATGGTGCCGTCGCCGTTCAGGTCAACGGTGTCGTAGTTGGCCAGCAGGTAGTTGCCGATCATCTCGCCCTGCATGTGGCCGGCGTCGGGGGCGTTGGTGCCCACGAAGGCGCACTTGTCATAGCTGTTGATGACTTCGTTGTCAGCCACTTCGCGGTTGAAGAAGATCACGGGGATGCCGGCGGTCTGGGCGGCATTCACGATGTCCTGCGCGGGGGCGCTGGTGGCGGTCTCAACGATGTTGACGATCAGCAGGTCGGAACCGGCGGTGATGGCGGTGTTGACCTGGTCGGTCTGGGTGGGCTGGCTGCCGGCGGCATCCCAGTTGTTGGGCTCGATGCCCATGGCCTTCAGCTGCTCGTCCATGGCGGCGCGCACGGTGGAGATGTACACGTCGGAGAAGTCGTAGTAGAACACGTCCACGCGCATGTCGGAGGTTGCGGCAGCGCCGCCCTCAGAGGCAGCCCCGGAAGCGGGGGTGGAAGCAGGGGTGGAAGCGGGAGCGCCGCCGCAGGCCGCCAGGCTCAGGGCCAGCACAGCGCTCAGTGCAAGTGCAAGAAGCTTTTTCATGGTTTGTCCTCCTTGATTTTTGGGGCGGAGCTTTTTTGCGCCTTTCGCGCCGAAAGGACTGCTGCCGCCCGGTGACAAGACCATTTTACCTGTATGGAATGGAAAAAACGATAGAAAAAACTACGCACTTGTATTAAAAAACTATGGCCTGTGCAAAAATTGATCCATGCTTGCGCAGGCCGGCCCCCGCGTTATATAATGTATATATCTTGTATATCCCGCGAGGGCGCCTTCGGGCCCGGCCCTCCCGCCGCCGCCGGTTTGACGCACCCCTTTGCCGGCGCGGCGCGTCCACCCGCGTCAAAGGAGGCGATGCCCTTGAACAAACAACTCAAGCTGAAGATCCACGAATCCCTGGCCGCCGTGCTGCCCGTCAGCCTCATCGTGCTGGCGCTGTGCGCCTTTGTGGTGCCGGTGGACCTTTCCACCCTGTGCCTGTTCCTGGCGGGGGCGGCCCTGCTCATCCTGGGCATGGGGTTTTTTACCCTGGGGGCGGACATGGCCATGATGCCCATCGGCGAACTGGTGGGCACCCACCTCACCCGCACCCGCAAACTGTGGCTCATCCTGGCGGGCTGTTTTCTCATCGGCGTGCTGGTGACGGTGGCGGAGCCGGACCTGGCGGTGCTGGCCAGACAGACCCCCGCCGTTCCCGACCGGGTGCTGATCCTGACGGTGGCCGCCGGGGTGGGGCTGTTCCTGGTGCTGAGCTTCCTGCGCATTCTGCTGGGCTGGAGCCTGCCGGTGATGCTCATCGTCTTTTATCTTCTGGTGTTCATCCTCACCCGCTTCGTGCCGTCGGCTTTTCTGGCCGTGGCCTTCGACTCCGGCGGGGTGACCACCGGGCCCATCACGGTGCCCTTCATCATGGCGCTGGGCCTGGGCCTCACCGCCGTGCGAAGCGACAAAAACGCCGAGGGCGACAGCTTCGGCCTTGTTGCGCTGTGCAGCATCGGGCCGGTGCTGTCGGTGCTCATCCTGGGCATGATCTACCGCTCGGGCGACGCGAGCTACGCCCCCCTGTCGGTGTCTGCGATCGAGGACACCCGGGCCCTGCTGGCGGCCTTCGGAACGGCGGCGCCGGCATACGCCAAAGAGGTGGCCCTGGCCCTGGGGCCCATCCTGGCGTTTTTCCTGGTGTTTCAGGTGCTGTTCTTCCGGCTGCGCCGCCGGGCGCTGGCCAAAATCCTGGTGGGCATCCTCTACACCTTCCTGGGCCTCACCCTCTTCCTTACCGGGGTGAACGTGGGCTTTATGCCCGCGGGCAACGAGCTGGGCCGCCGGCTGGCGGGCCTGCCCCTGCGCTGGCTCATCGTGCCGGTGGGCATGCTCATCGGCTACTTCCTGGTCAAGGCCGAGCCCGCCGTGCTGGTTCTGAACAAGCAGGTGGAGGAGATCACCGGCGGCGCCATTTCCCAGAAGGTGATGATGGCGGGCCTGTCCATCGGCATGGCGGCCTCGGTGGGGCTGTCGATGGCGCGGGTGCTCACCGGCGCGCCCCTTTTGTGGTTTTTGCTGCCGGGCTACGCCCTGGCGCTGGCTTTGAGCTTTTTCGTGCCCCGCATCTTCACCGCGGTGGCCTTTGACTCCGGCGGGGTGGCCTCCGGCCCCATGACCGCCACCTTCCTTCTTCCCTTTGCCATGGGGGCCTGCGAGGCGGTGGGGGGCGACATTCTCACCGACGCCTTCGGAGTGGTGGCCATGGTGGCCATGATCCCTCTCATCACCATTCAGATCATCGGGCTGGTGTATCAGTTCAAGACCCGGCACGCCGGCGAGAGCGCCCCGGCGCAGGAGACGGACGACGTGCTGGAACTGGACGCGGGCCCCGAGGAGGATGTGCCATGAACCAAGCGCCTTCATCCATATGCTGCCTGTTTGCCGTGGTGGACCGGGGCAAGGGCGAGGCGGTGTCCACCGAGCTGCGCCGCCGCCGCATCCTGACCCAGCTCGTGCTGCTGGGCCATGGCACCGCCAGCGCGGAAGTGATGGACCTGCTGGGCCTGGACGAGCCGGAAAAGGACGTGGTGCTTGCGCTTTTGCCGGGGGACGCCGGCGAAGTGCTGGCGGCGCTGACCGACCGGCTGGAGCTCTACCGCCCGGGGCGGGGCATCGCCTTCACCATCGGCCTTTGCAGCATCAGCGCGCTGGCCCACCAGCGCATCGCCGCCGCAGCGGCGGCCGAAACACCATCCCAAAAGGAGGAGCGACCCATGCGCAGCCAGCATGAACTCATCGTGGTCATCGCCGAGCACGGCTTTGCCGCCGACGTGATGGACGCCGCCCGCGCGGCGGGGGCCCGGGGCGGCACGGTGGTGCGCGGCCGGAGCCTTGCCGCCGAAGAAGCCCAGAAATTCCTGCACATCACCATCCAGCCGGAAAAGGACGTGGTGCTCATCCTGGTGCCCGCCGCCGGGCGGCAGCCGGTGATGAAGGCCATCTGCGCCGAAGGCGCGGGCGCCGGCCATGCGCTGGCCTTTTCGCTGCCGGTGAGCGACGTGACCGGCCTGTCGCTGGCGCCCTTCGGCGCGGCGGAGCACAAGGAGGGCGAAGATGAAAAGCAGTGAGTGGACCAGCCCCGCCCACAGCGGCGAGGGCGAGATCTTTTCCCGCCTGTGGGCCCGCGAAGAGCCGAAGGCGGTGCTGCTGCTGGTGCACGGCATGGCGGAGCACAGCGCCCGCTATGAAGAGTTTGCCAGCTTCCTGGCCCAGCACGGCTTTGCGGTGTTCATGAACGATCACGCGGGCCACGGGCGCTCGGCGGTGGTGCAGGGCCATTTTGCCGACAGGGACGGCTGGGAGCATGTGCTGGCCGACCTGCGCCGGCTGGAGGCGGACGCCCGGGCGAAATACCCCGGCCTGCCGGTGTGTATCATGGGCCACAGCATGGGTTCCTTTTTGACCCGGGAATACATCGCCCGCTGGGGCGGCGGGCTTGCCGCCGCGGTGGTCTGCGGCACCATGGGGGCCAATCCCCTGCTGGGCTTTGCCCGGGCGCTGGCCAGCCTGCAGGCGGCGGTGAAGGGCCCGAAAAGCCCCGGCAAGCTCATCGAGCCCCTCTCCACCGGCGGCTACCACAGGCAGTTCCCCGGCGAAGGGCCCTCGGCCTGGATGGCGGCGGACAGGTCCGTACAGGAGGCCTTTGACGCCGACCCGGACTGCGGCTTCACCTTCACGGCGGCCACCTACCGGGACATGTTCGGCGGCCTTGCCGCCGTGACCGGCCCGAAATGGGCGGCGCGGGTGCCCAAAAATCTGCCGGTGTTCGTCGTCGCCGGCGACAAGGACCCGGTGGGCGCGAACGGCAAAGGCCCCACCCAGGTGTATCAGTGGCTGAAGGACGCGGGGCTGGATGTGCGGCTGAAGCTCTACCCCGGCATGCGCCACGAGATCCTCAACGAGGCGGGCAGGGCCGAGGTGTACGAGGACGTTTTGCAGTTTCTGCGGGCGCATCTGCCCGCGGCGGAATAAAAAGGAGGAAGGAACATGCCGTTTATTCGGGTGAGCGCCAATGTGGCGGTGAGCGAAGCCCAGGCCGAGCGCATCAAGGCGATGCTGGGGCAGGCCATCGAGGTCATTCCGGGCAAGAGCGAGGCCTGGCTGATGGTGGAAGTGGAGGGCGAAAGGGCCCTGTGGATGGCGGGCAGCGACGCGCCCGCCGCCATCGCGGAGGTGAGCGTCTACGGCGGCGCCGACGGCGAGGACTACCGCCAGCTCACCGGCCGGGTGTGCGACATTCTGGACAGCGTGCTGGACATCCCCGCCGGCCGGGTGTATGTGAAGTACGCCGAGACGGAGCACTGGGGCTGGAACGGCTCCAACTTTTAAGCGCCAAGGCGTTAAAGGGCGGCCTTTCCCGCTTTTTTGAACGCCCGGGCGCAGGCGGGCGGACCGCCCCATCGTTTCAACGCCTGAACGCAATCGGGCGGCCCGCGTTTTCAGCGCTCTGGCCGCCGGATGTGCAAAGCAAAAGGCAGGGCCCGGCGGGCCCTGCCTTTTTTCATCTTTTGCCGTCCATATAGTACATGGTGAAGCTGCTGGTGAGCAGCAGGCGGCCCCGGCCGTCGAAAAGCTCCACCTGATTCACGGCGGTGCGCCCGCCGCTGTGGCGGCTGACGGCCTTGACGGTGACGGTGTCGCCGGGTTTTGCGCCCCGGATGTAGTTCACCGAGGCCTGCAGGGTCACGTTGGGGCGGCCCCGGGTGCTGGCCGCCAGGCCCGAGCAGGTGTCGCACAGCGCGAACAGCCAGCCGCCGTGGGCGTTGCCGTAGGGATTCAGGCTGTTTTCGGTGACCGGGGCTTTCGCCTCCACATAGCCTTCCCGAAGGGCGGTGACCTCCAGCCCCTCGAAGCAGACCATGGGCTTGGTGTGGGCGGCGACGGCCCGGCGCAGCTCCTCGTTCAGCAGCGAGAGGTCAAGGCCTTTTTCCTGTTGTTCCATTTGCGTTCTCCCATTCATGCAAAAATGTCTCACACAATGGTATTGTACGCCCCCAGCCGGAAAATGCAAGCGTGGGGAGGCCCGGGCTTCACCCCGGCACGGCGGGGCAGCGCGGCGCGGGCCCCGCCGTTTTCGGCAGGGCCCGCCCGTCGGTTCAATGGAATTCAGCCGCAGCAGGGATGATGGCCGTACTCGTCCATGCAGTCCTGGCTGGGGTCCTTCATGCACAGATGCACCGCCGCCAGCTTGAAGGTCTGGGGCAGGGCCAGGATGTTCGGCTCTTCGCCCACATACTTCTTCTTCGCGTCCGCCAGCGCCTCCTCGAAGGTGGCGCGGGTCTTCAGGCCCATGCTGCGGGCGATGCCCGGCTCCTGAGCGCCCACGATGTAGATGGCGCTGGTGTTCATCTCGGCGATGTGGCCGCAGCTCATCATCGAGAAGCCGTG
>DWXV01000010.1 GCA_019119025.1 Candidatus Allofournierella excrementigallinarum | reverse complement strand
GAAAAGGCGGTACGCTACCCCTCCACGGGGCGCATACCGCCTTTTCTTGTTATCCAGCCCTCCGGCTGTATCGGTTGAGCAAAAGTCAGCATGGGATTGGTGTGGTATCTTTAATTATGTGAAACTCCCCGTTCCCATTTGGAGACCGCCCGGTCCGTCACATGCAGGCGCTGGGCCAGTTCCTTCTGGGTCAGTCCTTTTTCTTTGCGCAGTTCCCGTATCAGCGCGCCGGTGGCTTGGTTGTTCATCGCTTGCCCCTCCCTTTTGCCTCTATTATAACTCCATGCCTCTGTTTCCGCACCAAACCGGTGGTTGAGTATACCCTTGCCGCCCTGGCGCGGCTTTTTTTGCGGGCGACGCTTGTTGTGCTTCGGATTTCATACTACAATAGGATATATACGAGAGGATGAAAAGGAGAAGCGTTTATTCCCTGGCGGGGCTGTTCGCGCTGTATGCCCTTTATGGAACGGATGTGTTTTCCCGCGCGGCAAGCGTTTCCGGCTCGCTCTGGTTCCCCGGGTTCCGGGAGTATGTTTTCTCCCATGAGCTCAAGGGTCAGCCAGGCCGTGTTTTCTTTTCCGTGGGCGGCAGAGAAAGCCGGACAAAGAGCCCTGTGCTGCAAACGGTGCAGGAACACACCGAGGCAATTTGCGGCTTTTACCGTGACAAGGGGCTTTGCACCACCTTCCGGCTGAACCGCGGCGGCCACCATGATCACCCTGCAGAACGGACGGCGGAGGGCATTCAATGGTTGTGCATTGAATAGCACCGTTCTGGGTGATCGTGATACAATAGAATCATGATAAGGGGGATCTCTGTTATGGACTTTGATGTCAACAAGCTGGTTTGGACCCGGCCGCCGAAGCAGTACCGCATCGCGGCGGACCGGATCGAAATGACCACGCAGCCCCACACCGACCTGTGGCAGCGCACCTATTACCATTTCCGCAACGATAGCGCCCCTCTGCTGCAGATGGAAACGTCGGAACCCTATTTCAGTTTTGTGGTAAAAGCCGACTTTTCCGCCGCCTGCCGCCGCTTTGACCAGTGCGGGGTGGTCCTGTATCTGGACAGCGAAAACTGGCTCAAGGCCTCGGTGGAATACGAGAACGGGGCGTTTCAGCATCTGGGCAGCGTCGTGACCAACGAGGGCTATTCCGACTGGGCCACCACCGCCATCGACGGCAACATCCGCACCATGTGGTACCGCCTCAGCCGCCGCGTGGACGACTATCGGCTGGACTGCTCCCGGGACGGGGCCAGCTTCAGCCAGATGCGCATCTGCCACCTGCGCAAAGGTGGCGGCGCCATCCGCTTCGGCCTTTACGCCTGCTCACCGGAGGACTCGTCCTTTACTGCGGTGTTCTCGCAGATGAAGATGACCGAGTGCCAGTGGCAGGCCCACGACGGCCAGCAGCCGGACTGAGCCCGTCGCGGCCGCAATTCAAAGCCATAAGGAGGATAGAATGGCGGCATGACCCGCCAGATGATCTGCCGCAACGGCTTCGGCTGGACCTATCAAGGAGGAAATGAACAATGAAAACGGCAATTTGCTATCTTTCCTGCCACCATGGCAACACCCGCAAGGTGGTGGAGGCCATGGCCGAGGCGGGAAATGCCGACCTCATCGACGTGCGCACCCGGCAGGCGGTGCGGTTGGAAGACTACGACCTCATCGGCTTTGCCTCCGGCATCTACGGCTTTGAGATGCACGAATCGGTGGCCGCCTTCGCCCGGCAGTATCTGCCCGCGGGCAAGCCGGTGTTCTTCGTCTACACCTACGGCGGCGCAAAGGGCACCGGCGCGAAGGCGCTGGCCCGGATCGCCGCAGAAAAAAGCTGCCCGGTGCTGGGCGAATTCAGCTGCAAGGGCTACGACACCTTCGGCCCCTTCAAGCTGGTGGGCGGCCTTGCCAAGGGCCGGCCCAGCGCGGAGGATCTGGAGAAGGCGCGGGCGTTTTACCGGGGGCTTGAGGCGACGTGACGCAGGAGGAAAGGATGGACTGGAAATTTGAGGCCGCCGGCCCCACCGGGGAGTGCAGAGCGTTTGGCGTAAATATTTTCAAATATCCCTGGCGGAATTGCAAAGAGACCGCCACCGTCACCGACCCCCGCCACGGCGTGGAAAAGGTGTTCCATGTTTATGAGGTGGAGATCGACGGCGTCGCCCGCCGCTTTGCCGGCGGGGAGTTTTCAAACGGCGTGTTCGGGGTGTATCTGCCGGTGGACTGAGGTGGAAGGAAAATGATTCCTGCCAAATCGTTTGCAAACCATGAGAAGCTTGTTTTTTACCCGAAGTTTTTCAGACGGTTTTTCGGCTTGCTTGCAGCGGCGTCTATACTGATCGGCTGCGGCACGATCTCGCACAGCAGCTGGCGGCACTCAAAAAAATTGCAGCCGCTCATCACCGGGCATGTGCTTGCACATGAGGGGACGCTTTGAAGTGGAGCCGCCGCGCCCGCATCTGCCTCTCAAAAGCCGCTTGTCCGCGGCCATTCCAAAAGTTCCGGATGCCATAAAAGCCCAGTTTATGCCCGGTAAACACACGGAAGGAGCCCCCATGAATATTCTCGAAGACCGCCGGCCGACCCTCGCTTCCTGGCCAAGGCGGATGTACGATTGGAGCGAGGTGCCCGTCCCCTTCCAGGCCGCACTGGCGGGCTGGAACGCCGCGGGCATGCCGCCGGGCAACATCACCCTTATCCCCCGCATCCATCAGCATTCCGGCGCGCCGGAATATGCCGCCGCCTGGTTCGATGGCGAGGTCTGCCTCCAGCGCATGGCCGGCGGCAGACTGGATGTGTGGCGCATCCGGCCCGGCGACGTGGCGCAGGTCGGTTATTCCGTCCAACTGATAAAATGCACGGTCACCGTCCGGCTCAAAGAGGGCGGCCGGGCCGGCTTTTCCTACAACAAGACAAAAGAGGACCAGCTCTACCCCGTCCTCAGCCTCCTGCTGGGCCAGCCCGCCGGCCGCCGGCCGCCCCTGCGGCATCCCGACGCCTCTGCGTTTGCGCAGCTTTTGCAGGAGAGCTACGCCATGTACTACACCTCTCTGCTGGCCTATCGCTTCGGCGGCCGGATCCTGGATCATATCTTCCTGCGGGGCAAACACCAAAACCTGCTCTACCTCCTCCAGCGCCGGCCGGATCCCGAGTGCTTCTGCGCCATGACGGACGCGGGGCTTGTGTGCATCCTCACCGACTTTTACGGCACCTCCGCGCTCTATATGCCGAAGTCTTTCCCCTGTTCCCTCCGGGTCAAGCCCCTGCCCCGCGGCAAGGGCAGCGGCCTTTATCTGCACACCCTGGAGGACGGGGAGCATCTGTATTTCCATCTTCTCCCGGGCCAGGAAGGCCCGGCGGGCGCCTTTGCCCGCCGCTGGTTTTCCCCGCCGGCGGCTGACTGAAAGCAGGCGTGTACCCCGCCGCTTCCCCCGTCACAAAAGCCCGCAGGGCCGGTGTTTGCAAGGCTCTGCGGGCTTCCTGCTTTTCCTGCGGCGCGCTTTACGCCGTGGCCGCCGGCGGCCTGCCCTGCATGCGGAAAAGCCGCGCCGCCACGAGAACGGCCGCCGCTTCGGAGAGGGGCATGGCCAGAACGCCGGGCAGCAGGCGTTTCAGATGCCGCCCGCAAGCCCATTGGCCTTGAAAACGCCCGGGTCACGAGATGATCTTCTTGCTGCCGGGGTCCTCCGGGGCTATAATAAAGGATATAGCAGCTATCATGTCAAGGAGGCTGTATGGAAAACCTTTTTTCGATCGGCGAACTTGCGAAATATCAGAACATCTCCAAGCAGACCCTGATCTTTTACGACAAGATCGGCCTGTTCCGCCCGGTCTGGGTGGACCCGAACAACGGCTACCGCTACTACAGCGCCGCCCAGCTGGATTTCCTGGACACCATCCTCATCATGAAAAAAATCGGCTTCTCGCTGAAGGAGATCCAGGAGCACATGAAGCACTACACCATCGACAGCAGTCTGGTGCTTCTGCGCAGCCAGCTGACCCGCATCGACCAGCAGATCGCCGAACTGAACCTCATCCGCAGCCGGCTGGCTCACCGCTGCGACCAGATGGAACGCGCCAATTCCTTCCGCCAGCAGCGCGCGGCGGTGCATGTGGGGCAGACGGAGGGCCAGTATATCCTCTACGAGCCGGTGCAGCCCCCTTACAGCCCCCGGGAAGTGAGCATCGCCACCAAAAAGTGCTTTGCCGCCTCCTTTGAAAAGCAGCTGCCCGTCTTTTTTCAGTGCGGGGTTTCGGTCCCGCTGGAGCGGGTGCGGCGGGGCGATTTCATCCAGGCGTCGCTGGCGTTCCTGCTCACCGAGAACACCCCGCTTGCCAGCAACATCCGCCAGCTGCCCGCCGGGCGGTGCGTCAGTTTGTATCACTTCGGCGACTACGCCTCCATGGGCCGCTCCTATCAGGAACTGCTGCGCTTCTGCGACGAAAACGGGCTGGAGATCGTCTCCGACTCCTATGAGTTCTGCATCAACGACTACCTTTCGTCCTACGACGAGAGCGAGTATATCACCAAGATCATGTTCTACATCCGCTGATCTCTTTTGCCCCGCCCTTTGCGGCGGGGCAAAACTTTTTGCGGTTTTTGCTTGACAAAGTCAAACAGCGATGTATACTTGACCGTGCCCAGCGGCGCAACAAGGGCTGCCTGAGCGGCCTGATGGAGCGCAAGGGCGTTCGCTGCATTTTTCAAGGAGGCAACAGAAAATGAGTTATGCCATCGTTTATTCCAGCCGCACCGGCAACACCGAACTGCTTGCCCGCGCCGTTCAAAGCGTTCTGCCCGCGGAGGGCTGCCTTTCCTTCGGCGGCCCCAGCGCGGCGGCGCTGGCGGCCGATCGGCTGTACATCGGCTTCTGGACCGATAAGGGCAGCTGCGACGAGGCGCTGGCGGCTTTTCTCGCCACTGTGGAGCACAAGGAGGTGTTCCTGTTCGGCACCGCCGGGTTCGGCAGCCAGCCCGCCTATTTCCAGGCAGTGCTCAAGCGGGTGCAGGCAAACCTGGGCCAGGGCTGCACCCTGGCGGGCAGCTACATGTGCCAGGGCAGGATGCCCCAGGCGGTGCGCCGGCGCTACGAGGCGATGCTGGCCGCCCCGGACCACGCCCCCGGCCTGGAAGCCATGATCGAGAACTTCGACCATGCCCTCTCCCACCCCGACGCGGCGGACCTGGACGGGCTGAAAAAGGCTGTGCTGGCCGCCGGCGGGATCGAACGTCAGCATTGAATTTTCAGAAGGATACGGATTTGCCAAGCGGAGACGAATGCGGTATACTCTCCTTGTATCCGGCAAAAACGGCACAAGGCGGTGGAACATGAAAAAACTCGCGATGCGGCAGCTGCTGGCGGTGGCCAGCATGCTGTTCGGTATGTTTTTCGGCGCCGGGAACCTTATCTTCCCCGCCTCCATGGGCCAGCTGGCGGGCAGCAGCGTGTGGCTGGCCTGCGCCGGCCTGCTCATCACCGGCGTGGGCCTGCCCCTGCTGGGGGTGGCCGCCCTGGGCGTCAGCCGGGCGGGCGGCCTGCTGGAGCTGAGCAGCCGGGTGGGCCGCCGCTACGGCCTGTTCTTCACCTGTGTTTTGTATCTCACCATCG
This sequence comes from Candidatus Allofournierella excrementigallinarum, assembly GCA_019119025.1. Lineage (GTDB taxonomy): Bacteria > Bacillota > Clostridia > Oscillospirales > Ruminococcaceae > Allofournierella_A > Allofournierella_A excrementigallinarum. Next base: position 4,758 of record DWXV01000010.1, on the reverse strand, counting down.
GGCCGCTGTTCGCCATTCCCCGCTGCGCCACCGTCTCCTACACGGTGGGCGTGAAGCAGCTGCTGCCGGGGGCGGACCAGCGGGCGGCGCTGGCGCTCTTCTCCCTTGCGTTCTTCGGCGCGGTGCTGTTTTTCTCGCTGCGCCCGGGCGAGCTGCTCACCTGGATCGGCAAGGTGCTCAATCCGCTGTTTCTGTGTTTTCTGGCGGTGCTGGTGATGCGGGCGCTGGTTTCGCCCCTGGGCGCGGTGAGCTCCGCGGCCCCCGCAGGCGCCTATGCGGCAGACGCCTTTGCCGCCGGTTTTCTGGAGGGCTACAACACCATGGACGCGCTGGCAGGCCTCGCCTTTGGCATCATCGTGGTGGACGCCATCCGCCGGCTGGGGGTCGCCGAGCCCGGCCAGGTGGCCAGAAGCACCGTGGGCGCGGGGGTGTTCAGCGCGCTGCTGATGGGCCTCATCTACGTTCTGGTGGCGGTGATGGCCGCCCAGAGCCGCGGGCTTTTCGAACCCGCGGCCAACGGCGGCGAGGCCCTGGCCCAGATCGCCCGGCACTATTTCGGCAGCGCGGGCGCGCTGATTCTGGCGGCCACGGTCACGGTGGCCTGCCTCAAGACCGCGGTGGGTCTGGTGAGCAGCTGCGGCGAGGCCTTTGCGCAGATGTTCCCCCGCGGGCCCCGCTACCCGGTTTGGGCCACGGGCTTCTGCCTGTTCTCCTTTGCCATTGCCAACCTGGGGCTGGACGCCATTCTGGCCTGGACCGCCCCGGTGCTGATGTTCCTTTATCCCTTGTCCATCGTGCTCATCCTGCTGACGCTGTTCGGCCGCCTGTTCGGCAGCCACCGCACCGTGCTGGCCTGGGCGGTGGGCTTCACCATCCCGGCGGCGGTGCTGGACCTGGTCTGCGCGCTGCCCCAGGGGTCGGCGGCGGCGCATCTGCTTGCGCCGGTGGCGGGCCTTGCCCGGTGGCTTCCCCTGGCAGACAAGGGCTTCGGCTGGGTGGCGCCTGCGCTGGCGGGCCTTCTGATCGGCCTCGTGCTGGCCAAGCGCCCCCGGCGCGCGGCCTGAGACACAAAAAACTTCCCGGTGGGCTCCACCGGGAAGTTTTTTCATTCTGTCAGTTTTCCGCCTGCTGCACATAGCCGGAGGCCGGGGGGCCGCCCTCGATGTCGGTGACGCCCCGGCCGGTGTTGGGCTCGAACTGGGACCAGACCGCGTCGCAGAAAAAGGCCGCAGCCGCCACGGTGCACACCGTCACCAGCAGTTTTCGGTCCACGCGGGCAAGGGCCGCGTCCAGCAGCGGGGCCGCCATGTACACCACCGCCAGGCCCCCCACGCCGAACACCAGCAGGCCCTCGGCGCAGATGCGCCCGTTCAGGTTGAGGAAATAGCCGCTGTAGTCCCACCACTGGGTGCCGCCGGTGGCCAGCTCCAGCACCAGCGACGTCGCGTACTCCAGCGTGCCGCACAGCAGGATGGTGGCCAGGAACTCCAGCCCCGGCCGGCCCCGCAGCCGGTAGAGCACCGTGAGCATGAGCACCGCGCCGGTGCCGTAGATGGGCAGCCAGGGCCCGTGGAGCACGCCCCGGTTCACCAGCTCGCCGGTGGACACCAGATGCAGGCCAACCTCCCACAGCCAGCCGAAGACCGAGAGGCTCAAAAAGATGGCCAGCAGCGACCAGACGGAATAGCGCCGCATGTAGTTCAGCGATTCCACCAGCTTCTGCCGCTCCTCTTCCGGCAGGGGATAGAGCCGCACGGGATAGGCCGTGCCCTCCACGTCGTCCATCAGCGCGAACAGCCGCACCCGGTCCGCCCGCCTGGCCTCGGCCACCCGGTCCTGCTCCCGGGGGAACAGCAGCACGCCAAAGTCGTCCGCCAGCACGCCCCGCCAGCCGGAAAGGCTGTGCCGCTCGCCATCGGGGGTGTTCATCACCCGGATGACGTCGCCGTATTTTTTGGCGATGGCGCCGGCAGGCGCTTTTTCATAGAGATAGTCATCGTTCAAAAGCTTCGCGTCCTGCAGGCCGTTCCGGATGGCCAGAGCCCGCAGCCGGGCGTAGTAGCGGGTAAAACAGGCCACTTTGTAAGGATTGGTGAACAGCACGTCGCTCACCCCCAGGGTGAGGATGCCCAGCACGTCCCATCCGATGAAGGACAGTTCGAGCACAAAGCACTCCCACTTGTGGCCCCGCATCATCCGGCGGGAGAGGCCGATGGCCTGGCGGGCGGTCATGTCCGGGTTTTCCGCCACGATGTAGGGCACCAGGAAGTAGGAATAGTGCTTCACCACGCCCCCCACCACCGTGAGGCACCACAGCAGGTACAGCACGTATCTCACGCACATGGTCCAGGCGGCCCGCCGCCAGCGGCGCACCCGGATGAGGAACAGAAACCGCTGGGGGGTCACCCGGTCGTAGAGCATGCCCTCCAGAAAGACCCGGCGCATCACCACCGGGAACACGTTCTGGATGAAGAACCAGAACACCGCCAGGCCCAGCGCGAACGCCACCACCAGCAGCGCCACGCCCCCGCTCTCCGAGCCGGTGATGGAGGCGGCCGCCGCCGCTGCCGTGACCACGATGGAGCCGGAGGTGATCTGGTTGACCACCTCGGACAGCACGCCCCGGGTGCGGCCAAAGGCCGGGTCGCCCTTTCGGGCGGCCTCCACCGCCGCCTGCTGGGCCCGGTCCGCCGCGTCCCGCCCGGCCTGCAGGTCGTTTTCCGCGATGGTGGCCAGAATGCCCTCCCAGGAGTTTTCCGTCACCTGGGTCTTGGGCGCGCTGCTCTGGCTGGCCGCCCCCAGGCTTCGGACCGTGGAAAAACCCAGCGCGCCGGAGAACTCCGAGCCCAGGAAGGCCGCGATCAGGCAGGCGGCTGCAAAGATGAACCAGTGTTTTTTCAGGCAGGTCTTTGCCTGGCTTTTCATTTTCTTTCTCTCGCTCATTGCCGCAGCACCGGGCGGGCAGACGCCCGCTCTCCTCCCCCATTCCAAATCAGTATAGACAGTATATGATATGCCGCGCCAAAAGGCAAGCGGTCCGCCATCCATCCGCAGGAAAAATCCGACCGCCCGTCCAATGAAATTTTCATAAAGGGGGTAAAGCGCCCTGAAAGCCATGGTGCAGCGAACTGCTTGGCCGGGATCATTCTCAAATGCGGCCCCGCGCCGGAACAGAAGGAGGAGGGCCTCATGCGGACTTTGCTGAAACCCCTCTGCGTCACGCCGGTCCTGGGCCCTGAATGATGTTGTTCATCAGGCCGGTCTTGCCGGTGTGGGAGGCGGCGGCGAACAGCCTGCCCTCCAGCGGCGTTTCCCACAGAGGGCGCAGGGAGTTGAGCGCCAGGGTGTCCGGGTCGATGCAAAGCACCCGGTCCAGCTCCTTGGGCAAAAAGCATCCCGCCAGCAGCCGGTAATACATCTCCCGGGGATACTGCCGGGTCACGGGGGCCGCGTCAAACACCGTCCGGTCCACCGTCAGGCAGCGCAGGGTCAGCCCCAGCCGCCCGCACTGGCGCTCCACCGTTTCCAGCGCGCCGGGCCTGATGCCGCTGTGCAGCAGCCACACCGTCAGCGGCTCGTTTGGGTGGGCGGTGCGCAGCGAGGTCAAAAGCACCTGCAGCGGCGGCAAGTAACGCTCATTCAAGGTCACAAGGATGTTGATCTCGTTCATTTTGCTCGGTCCTCCTGCGGGCGGCTTGCCGTCTTTTTTTATAGCACTCCATTTTGGCCGCCGTTTCCACCGCCCATTCAAAACTCTGTGCCCGCCCTGCCCTGTTCATGCGGCCGCGCGCCGCTTTCGGCCGGCGCCGCTTTTCTTTTGGTTGCGCGGCTTTGCACGGAAAATTATAATAGTTTCAAAGGCATGTGTAACGAAACGGCCCGCTCGGGCCACAAATGGGGTGAAAGGGGGGCGGGCGGCATGGGCACACCGCTGGAAGAACTGTTCTGCGCCTTTCACCGGGACGTTTACACCTATCTGTTCAGCCTGTGCCGCGACGCCGCCCTGGCGGAGGACCTGACGGGCGAGACCTTTCTGGAGGCGGTGCGCTCCTTCGCCTCCTTCCGGGGCGAGGCAGACTGCAAGACCTGGCTGTTCGCCATCGCCCGCCGCCGGTGGTTCGCCTGGCTGAAGCGGAAAAAACGCCGCCCGGAGACCGAGGCGCTGAGCGAATTTCTGGAGTGCGGCGAGCCGGGGCCCGCGGCCCGGGCGGACGCGGCCGAACTTTTCGCCCGGGTGCGGGCGCTGCTGGCCGCCGAGCCGCCCCGGTCGCAGAAGATAACGTCCATGCGGCTGGAGGGATATTCTTTTTACGAGATAGGCCTTGTGTGCGGCGTGAGCGAATCCTCCGCCCGGGTCATTGATTTTCGGGTGAAAAAGCGCATCCGGGCCGCGCTGGAACAGGAGGGATACTATGAACGGTGACATCGGCTGCGAAATCTGCAAAGACCTTCTGCCCCTGGTGGGGGATGGGGTGGCCAGTGAAGAGAGCCGGGCCGCCGTGCAGGCCCATCTGGAACGGTGCCCCGCCTGCCGCGCCCTGGCCGCCGGGGCCGTGCCGCCGCCCCCTGCCCCCGACGGGGCGGCCCTGCTGCGGCGGGTGCGCCGCACCCTGCGGGGCTTTGCGCTGGTGGTTCTGCTGGCGGGGGCGCTGTTCGGCATGGGGCTTTCCGGCAGCATGAACATGTTCTACAACAGCCTGCTGATGCCCGCCTTGGGCGCGGCGGCCTACTATGTCTGGCGCTGGAAGGCGGCGGCGG